>JBOHVS010000189.1:0-20847 GCA_050735975.1 Binatia bacterium
CCCGTTTCTTCGTCCAGCTTGCGGCGCAGGTGCCTCGGCGATTCGGTCAGCACGACTTCAAGAGTCGGCCACACGCGCGCTTGCAGAAGATGTCCACCGCAAGCCGTTCCATCCGCTTTGCCCAATACGACGTGGGCATGGAGCTTCGGCTCGCCGCGACTCAGCGCTATGTCGCCAATGAGCGAAAGCACCTCTGTCTGCTCATCGATCGGAATCTTCTTGTAATCCTTCTTCTCTCGCTCGAAAAAACCGAGCATCGCATTGCGGAAGGCTCCGATGGCCGTGAATTGACTGGCGTTTAGATTCCGCTGCTTAGCAAAACGAGTGACCTCCTCGACAAACTCGTCTTCCTTTTCAAATATCAGCGCGAAAGTTTTCTGCTCTCCTTCATAAATCAACTTAGATTTCATTGAGGCCTCCTGTCAGTGAATGTCTGTCCGGTAACGGTCGCCCCCTGTGGAACGACTGCGCCGGCTGGTACTGCGACGCCCGGCAAAACGGATGCATTCTCTCCGATAATGGCTCCTTCGCCGATGGAAGCGCCGGCTCCAATGGCTGCATCTGTTCCAACCGCCGAACCGGCGCCAACGATGGCCCCGCTTCCAATCGTCACGTTGGGGCCCAAGACCACCCGGTTTCCGATAGTAGCGTTCCTATGCACTACGGTCCCGTCGCCAATAATGGCGTTATGGCCTACGATCGTGTCCCGTTCCAGAATTACATAGGCGCCCATCGTGACGTTATGTCCAATGAGTATCCCCCGGTCGAGTCTGCTCGCCCGGCCGATAACGGGATAATCTCCGATCTTCGCCCCGGCGGGGATTCCTACGTCCGGCGCCACGCAGGCGTCGCCGAAAGGGCCGCCATTTGAGTTAAGCTGATCCGGGTTCGCGGTTGTGGGACAGTTGTCGTAAATATCCATGATTCCGTCGCCGTCTCTATCGTGCTCGGAAGGGGACGTCGCTGTCACACTCGGTGGATTTCCGGGTAACAACCCCTCACCCTTGTCCCTCTCCCGTAAGGGGAGAGGGGAATTAAGTCCGAGAGTAAACACTTCCTCTCCCTTGATGGGAAAGGATAGAGGTGAGGGTGATTGCGCACCGAGGAAAATGTCGCTTGCAGCCGTACTACCCGAGTTCATACCCACTGTCATGAAGATGGCGAACAGCGCGACGCTCAATAGTTCCATTTCTTTATTCCCTCTTTTGGGGAGTGGCTATTTTTTCGGCCATGGCCTCGCTGCTCTCCGCTCTTTACCCTTAGCCGTTCCTAAATTCGCAATCCGAAATCCGCAATTGTTCCTGCTCTTTGCTCTTACCTCTTTGCTCTTACCCCTTTGCTCTTCGCTGACCTCTACTCTGACCTCCGACTTCTGATCTCTGACCTCTCCTCCGATCCTGCTCCCTGCCCCCTGCTCCATGCTCCTTGCTCACTATTTATCGCCATCTGAATGACCTGAGCCAAATGCAAAGGCATGCGGCCGGTTTCTTGCCGGATCTGCTCGCGACAACTGAAGCCGTCGGCAATGATCAGCGTCTCTTTGGCGGCGTTACGAACAGCGGGGAGCAGCACCCGGTCGCCGCATTTGATCGACATTTCGTAATGGTCTTTCTCGAAGCCGAACGAGCCCGCCATACCGCAACAGCCTGAATCGAGAATCTCGTATTCGAGGCCCATTTTCGAAAGCAACGCTGCTTCATCGTTCATAGTCATAATGGCCCGGTGGTGGCAGTGCCCCTGTACGAGAGCTTTTTGCGCCAACGGCGGCGGTCGAAATTCCGCAGCCTTCTTCTCCAGAAATTCGCTCAGGAGGAATGTCTGGCGGGCAAGTCGCTGCGCGTCGATATCGTGAGGAAAGAGCTGGATCAATTCATCGCGAATGACGGCTGCGCAGCTCGGCTCGAGAAAAACGATCGGCACGCCTGCAGCTATCTCGGGCCGCAGCGTATCGATAATCTGCCGCAGCATCCGCTTGGCGAGTTTGAGCATGCCGTAATCATAGAGGGGACGTCCGCAGCAGAGACTCCGGCCGGGGATACGAACCTGCCACCCCGCGGCACTGAGAACCTTCACTGCGGCTTTCGGGATTTCAGGATTGAAATGGTTGTTGAAGGTATCGGGCCATAGGATCACTTCCGGCCGACCGTCTTTCTTTTGCCAAATGAAATCGAACCAACGCGTAAACGTTTCCTCCGCGAACCGGGGGATCGAGCGCTCAGGGGCCATCCCGGCAAGATGTCTCGCGACATTTCTCAGCAGCGGCCTTTGCGTGCAGAAGTTTACGAGCGAAGGAAAGAGCGCGCCCACACGGGACCACCAATAGATTAAGCCGAAGGCATAAGCGGATCGCGGCCGGATCCTCCCACTGTAGTAGTGAGAAAGAAATTCGGCCTTATAGGTGGCCATATCGACCTTGACCGGACATTCCGACTTGCACGCTTTGCACGCGAGACACAGATCGAGAGCCTCCTTCACGTGGTCGTCGCGCCAGCCGTTTTTTCCAATCGCATCCGCCTGGAGCATTTCGAACAGCAGGCGCGCGCGCCCGCGTGTCGAGTGCATTTCTTCAAGCGTAGCTTGGTAGCTCGGGCACATGACGCCTTCTTTTGTTTTGCGGCATTCCCCAACACCGACGCAGCGGAGAGTCGCGCGAGCAAAAGACCCTTCGTCGTCTGGATATCTAAAATGCGTCGGCAGCTTGGCGGGATTGTATTGCAAGCCAAGACGTAGGTTCTCGTCGGCCCGAAAGGGTCGGACGATTTTTCCGGGATTCATCTTCCCGTCGGGATCCCATATCGTTTTAAACTCCCGGAAAGCTTCCATTAACTTCGGCGAAAACATCTTCGGCAGCAGCTCGGCCCGCGCCTGGCCGTCGCCGTGCTCTCCGGAAAACGACCCGCCGAAATCGAGTACGAGATCAGCCGCGCGATAGATGAAGTCGCGGAAGGTTTCGATTCCTTGCTTCGTGACGAGATCGAAGTCGATGCGGGTGTGAACACAACCCTGACCGAAATGGCCGTAGAGAGAGCAGCGGTAGTTGAATTCGTCCAGGAGCTTTCTGAACCGGCGCAGGTATTGGCCCAATTTTTCAGGGTGGACGGCCGCATCTTCCCAACCCTCCCACGTGTCTCTTTCCCCCGGAACTCGAGCCGTAGCTCCAAGGCCGGATTCCCGGACCCGCCAGATTTTCTCCTCCTCACGCGGATCATCGAACAGTTTCATCGAAGGTCGGAGCTCGCTCTTCTTCAGCTTTTCCATCAACGCTCGTGCCCGCTCATCGGCTTCCCCCTTGCTGTCCCCGCCGAATTCAACCAGCAACCATCCTGCTCCTTCAGGCAAAAGCGACTCGGTATCAGGATGGAGGCCGCTCCGCTCGATCGCGCGCACGAGATAGTTGTCCATTCCCTCCAGGCCGATCGGCTTGTGCTCGCGGACATCGGGAATATGATCGCCGGCTTGATAGACGCTCGGATAGCCAAGCACGACCAGAGCCCGGGCGGGCGGGTTTGGGATCAATGTGACTGTGGCCTCGAGAATTGTAATGCACGTGCTTTCGCTGCCGACGAGCGCTCGCGCGATATGAAAGCCCGCTTCGGGCAAAAGCGCTGGTAGATTATAGCCGGATATGCGGCGCGGCATTTTTGGAAAACCGGTTCGAATCTCGTCTATGTAATTGTCGCGCAGCTCTCCCAATCGACGATAGAGTTCCGCGCGTCGACCGCCTTCGTTAATGATACGCCGGTATGCCTCAGGCGAAGTCGTGCCGACCTTCATTCTCAGCCCGTCGTAGGTTAAGATTTCGAGCTCTTCGATCTGATCGTCGGTATTCGGTCCCGGACCGTAAAATTCCGCTAAAACCGAGTGCACGCCGCACGCGTTGTTGCCGATCATGCCGCCGAGCGTACAGTGATTGTGCGTCGAAGGATCAGGTCCAAAAGCGAGACCGAACTTCCACGCTTCGCGGTTCAAATCATCCAAAACTATTCCCGGTTGAACACGCGCCGTACGTTTGGTCGCATCGATCTCGATAAGTTTGTTCAGGTACTTGGAAGTGTCCAGCACGATCGCGGAGTTGCAGCATTGGCCGGCCAAGCTAGTACCGCCGCCGCGAGCGAGAATCGGAGCGCCATAACTCCGCGCCAAGGACACGGTTTCAATCACATCCTCGACGGTTTTTGGAATAACGACGCCGATCGGAACCTGCCGGTAATTCGATGCATCGGTAGCATAGAGGGCGCGCGATCCAGGATCGAAGCGAACTTCGCCTGCGAGCCGCGAGCGTAAGTCGTTTGCGAGAGCTGCCCGGCCCTCAGAGTCAAAGTCAATTCCTGTAAATCCCTTCATCGTTAAACCTCAAAAGGCATAGCATCGGAGCGCTTGAACTCGATCCCAAGCCCGGGACGAGAGAGATCCGGTTGCAGCTCTCCGGCAATAGGTTTCAAGAACCCATCAAAAAACATCTGCTCAATACGCGCATGGTCAAAGAAGTATTCTACGTGACACACCGGCATGAGAGCGCAGCACGGGTGAGCGTGAAGCGACGGAGCGGTGTGCGCGGAAAGAGAAATCGGACGGGCTTGGCAGAGTGCGCCGGCAGCCAAAAACCCGGTGATCCCGGCGCAGCGGGTGGCGTCGGCTTGCAGCACGTCCACCGCGCCGGCGTCAAGCATACGGCGGAAGTAGAACAGATCGTAGCCGTATTCTCCCGCGGCGATATCCATTCCTGCGGGCGCGCGATCGCGCAGCAGCCGAAGTCCCTCGAGATCGTCGGACGATACCGGCTCTTCAAACCAACTCACGCCGAATTCGGCGAACGCATGGGCCTTTTCCAGCGCGGCCTTACGGTCATAAGCGCCGTTCGCGTCAACGAACAGCCGCGCCCGCGAACCGATCGCGTCGCGCGCGGCGCGCAAGCGTTCGACGTCTGTCTCAGGATTGCGCCCGACTTTCATCTTGACCTGTGATACCCCTTGCGACACCCATGCTCCGAGTTGACTTTGCAGTTGTTCAATACTGTAGGACGTGAAACCGCCGCTCCCGTATACGAGTATGCTCTCCCGCACCGGACCGAGAAGCGTGACAAGCGGAACATTCAACAGGCGCGCTTTCAAATCCCAGAGCGCGGCATCGACGGCAGCAATCGCCATCGAAGCCAAACCGGGCCGTCCCAAGTTTCGCACGGCGCGAACCATTGCCTGCCACGCCGCCGGGACAGCCATGGCATCAATTCGGATGACCACTCCGGCCAGCAGATCGCGTATCAGGAGGGCCGCGGCGGGCGCGGCGTAGGTGTATCCGATCCCGACCTTTCCTCCCGCATGCGCTTCGACAAGCACAAGAGTCGTCGAATCCCACACCAACGTTCCGTCGGATTCGGGAGATTCAGTCGGAATGGTGTACGCTGAAACCTCTATGCGCCGAATGGGCGTATCCATGCGGGTCGCTCGAACTGAATTGTCACTGTTGTCTCAGAGAGCAGCGGTACTTCCAGTGATAACTGACTCACTCCCAGCTTCAAGCTGGGAGGTTCGCCCCGGTCGGCTAAAAGCCGACGATAACCTACCGTTCTCCCCCCACGATCAGTGAGTCACCCTGAGCGTGAGCGAAGGGTCTTTGTCGCCTTGATATAAGATTTCTCGGCTTCGCCTCGAAATGACACCGTGCTTCGCCTCAAGGCGAGGGGTTTTCACCATCCCCGATGGAGACACTAGTCAAGCAATAACTAGACCAGAGACGAGACGCTCTACAAAAAACCACACGGTATGCGATTCATCAGTTAGGATTTACCGATCGTGTACAGAAGTTGCCTAGCCGAAATCGGAAGAAAGTTTACACTGCCTTTGAAGTCGACAGCCGCCGGGCACCTTTTCGCAGAGCAGGGATGTTTGACTCCCACGGCTCTTCCGGCCTGTCATGTTCCTTACTTGTGTACTTGAAACAATGACCTTGGCCGCTCCAAAAATACTACTCCAAAAACCGTATTTTGCTGATATTCAGCATTTTTGTTTTGTGCTGAATGTAATCAAGCGGGCACATGACCTGTGACCAATGAGTTATACAAAGAGATGCCAGCACATCGTGGCGTGACGGGGCTAACTTTCACTTTCATAGATTTGCCGGACTCTCTACTCTGTGCCACACAGCGAATGACGCTATCGCTTGCGGTTTCGTGTTGGCGCGGCTATGGGTGGATCAAGGCTATAATGTTGCTAAGCCTCCCGGTGAGAAAGGTGTGAGGTTGGACTATGGCGACGGAGTTATACAATAATTATCTAATAGCATCGATTCCCAGGTACAGCGACGAGAACAACGCATGGTCCGTTAAACTGATCATATCCCGGAGGGAAGGGTATTATCTTCACTATCACTCGTTTGAACACCCTAAACTCTTCGACACATTGCCCGAGGCGGTTACCGAGGGCCTTTTGATCGCCCGCTTATGGATAGATAAAAAGCTATAAACGAAGCTGCTCTTGCGGCATGTTTGTACTTCGACTCTTGTCTACGGGGCATGCCATGCCTGATTTCTGCGCCCTGACCTCTGACTTCTCTTGTCCTTTGATCTTGCTCCCTGCTCTTTGCCCTAAGCGTTCCTAAATTCGCAATCCGAAATCCGCAATTGCTCCTGCTCTTTGCGCTTAGCCCTTTGCTTCGGCCTGAGGCCGATCCGCCGATGCTTTGTGGCGGACCCTCCCCCTTGCTCTTTCGCCCTTATCCCTATCTCTGTCTCTGTCCCTTGTCTCCTATCTCTGTCTCTATCCCTGTCTCTGTCCCTTATCTCTGTCTCTCACTCCACCAACCGGTCGGCCGACTCCGACAAAGGCTTTCGCGCAGGCTGACCATTCCCTGGAAGCCCCCAAGCGGGTCTCTGCTTTCGAAACGGCATAGACATAATTTTCGGATAGGTCACATCTTCTGCTCCGCGATACGCCGGTACGCCGATAGTGATCTCCTGCTGAGGCACATCAAGCCTCAATGTCGCGTGCAACCAGTCCCAGACAGTGAGGCCGCTCGACCAGTTCGAATCGGTTTCGTCGCGGACGATTGAATGATGGATGCCATGCAAACGCGGGGTCACAATAAAGCGGCTTAGCCATCTCTCGGTTTTGATCGGCAGTTCCACGTTGGAGTGATGGAAAAGGATCGAAAACATCAAGAACGTCTGCCACGCCGAAAGGGATATCGGTGAAACTCCGATCAGCGCCACTTGCGTCACACGCCAGGGAACTGAAATCACGAGTTCGGCGAAATGAAAGCGCAACGCGGTGGAGGCATCCATGTCCAAATCGACGTGGTGAACGAGATGCATGCGCCAGAGCCACGATACGCGATGCACGAGGACATGCCAGACGTAAAGCGTGTAGTCCATCAAAACAACCGCCAAGCACACTTGCAGCCATCCGGCCATCGAGAACTGGTTCAGCAGCCCCCACCTTCGGCGCTCAACCAAACGGGACACCGGGCTTACTAGTGGCCGCTCCGCAATCTGCAGCGCAAGCGCACCCGCAGCGGCAACCCCGAGATTTTTCGCGTTGCGTCTGAGCTTCGGCTCGACACTCGCCCGCAGCGGCCGGCGATGCTCTAGCCAAAGCAGCAAACCGATTTCCCCGACTACGAGCGCTGCGCGTAACCAAGTGGGCATTTTGCAAGGTTCGTTTTGTTTGGAGCGCATGAGACCGATTTCAAGGCGTTCCCGCAGTCTCCTTTCGCGAAGCCTTTGGCCCTCACCCATTCCCTCTCCCGCTGGGAGAGGGGTTAGAGTGAGGGTGCTCCGTCCCGCTTACTCGCCGGCATACCCGATCGTGCTGAGCAGGGCGTTTTCCGCTTGCCGTGAATCGAGGCGCGTGTGTTGCACGATAACCGGCACATCCGATTCAATGACGCTGGCGAAATCAGTATCCACCGGTATCGGCTCCGGATCCGTCAGGTTGTTAAACCGGACATGCTTCGTTCGCCTCGCAGGCACACTCAAGTGGTATGGGCCTCCGGGCTCACGATCGGAATAGAAAATCGTGATCGTAACGTGAGCATCGCTCTCCGTAGTGTTCAAGATGCACACCGTTTCATGACTCGTAAATTGCGGCTCAGGGCCGTGACTCCAACCCGGAATGTATCCTTCTGGAATAGCCCAACGAGTCGCGCCAAGCGCTTTCATTCCCTGCTCCTTGCTCCCTGCCCTTTGCCCTTAGCCGTTCCTAAATTCGCAATCCGCAATCCCCTGCTCGTTGCTCTAGCTGCTCTTAGCCTGCATTATTCATGGATTGCAAAATGCAAAGTGTAAATTTCAAATTGAAAAATGTCCGGACAGGGAACTGTCCCTCGTTTTATTCATTTTGACTTTTGCACTTTACAATTTGAAATTTGCAATGAAAGAGCCCTCTCTTGTTCTCTGTCCCTCTCTCTGTCTCTGTCATCCGATTTTAGATTTTCGATTATTCTGACTCCTGACTCCTGAATTCCTCTCTGTCCCTGTCCCCTGTCTCTATCTCTGTCTCCGGTCTCCTCTCTCTCTGTCTCTGTCCTCTGTCTATTTAGATCATCTCTCGCACTTTGTCCGATAGCACCGTCCACGCAATCTTGGAGCGATTGGGCTCGCCCCGGGCGAGCGATTGGGCGAATTTGGTTGCTTGATTTACGGTAATTTTTGCCGGCATCGGCGGCACGAACGGATCGACCACAGCTTCCACGATCACGGGTCCGGAAGTCGCCAGCGCCTGATCGAGAATGGCGCCGCAGTTCGCCGGATCCTCAATGGTAAGACCGGTGCCGCCGCAAGCGCGAGCAAAAGCGGCAAAATCGATCGGCTGCAGCTCGCAGCCGTATTCAGGGTTGCCCAAGAACACCATCTGCTCCCACTTGATCATTCCCAAAGTGTTGTTCTTGATGATAATCACTTTGATGGGGAGCTGGTATTTCACGGCATTGGCGAACTCGGCCATGAGCATGCTGAAGCCACCGTCTCCGATGAAGGCAACGCATTGCCGATCCGGATAAGCGATCTGCGCCGCGATAGTGTAAGGGAGGCCATTGGCCATAGTGGCAAGCGTGCCGGACAACGAACACATTTGGCCGCGCCTGATGGGAATCTGCCGCGCGAACCATGTCGCGATGGTTCCGGAATCGCTCGAAATGATAGCATTCGGCGCCAATCGCTTGCCGAGCTCCCAGGCTACCACCTGCGGCTTCATCGGCTTGTCGTCTCTGGTGCCGCGCTCTTCCATGAGCTTCCACCACTCTTGCATTCCTTCTTGCGCTGTTTTCAAAAAACCGGAGTCGTTGCCGTTGCGTTGGAGCAACGGGATAAGTTTTTGCAGCGCCGCGCGGCTGTCTCCGACAACGCCGACCTCGACCGGATAACGCAGGCCGATGCGCGTCGGATCGATATCGATCTGAACTCCGCGCGCCTGTCCCGGCTTGGGCAGGAATTCAATATAGGGAAACGAGGTTCCCACCATCAGCAGAGTGTCACAGTTCTCTATTGCTTCCTGAGAGGGTTTTGTTCCCAACAAGCCGATTCCGCCTGTGGTATACGGGCTATTGTCCGGAACCGCCGCCTTTCCCAGCAAAGCCTTGATAATCGGCGCCTGCAGTCGCTCGGCAACCTGTTCCAGTTCATCCCCGGCTTTGAGCGAGCCCTGCCCTGCCAGGATGGCGATTTTCTTGCCCGCGTTCAGCACCTCCGCTGCGCGCTGGATCTGGCGCTCATTGGGCGCCGACGGGGCCGCAGCGAAAATATCCGAGCTATGGCCCGGAATGTTGCGCTTCGAACGTTCCCCGCCTTCCTGTTCCTGCAGGTCAACTGGAAAATTGATGTGCGCAACGCCGCGACCGGCGAGCGCGGTGCGGCACGCAAGATTCGCCACCTGCTCGACATGCGCAGGTCCCATGATCCGGGTGTTATAGATCGCCACATCCATGAATACCCGGTCGAGGTTCACGTCCTGCTGCGCATGCGTATCGATGAGATCGTGATAGTGATGGCCGGTGATCGCCAGTACCGGCTGGCCGTCGAGCTTTGCGTCATACAGTCCGTTTAAGAGATGGATGCCTCCCGGACCGGACGTGGCGACGCAGACGCCCAATTTGCCGGTGTACTTTGCATAGCCGCAGGCCATAAACGCCGCGGCTTCCTCGTGGCGCACCTGGATAAACCGGATACTTTCTTGCCGCCGGCGGAGCGCCTCCATAATTCCATTAATGCCATCGCCGGGTAGACCAAAGATAACGTCAACACCCCAATCGTGGATTGTCTCGATGAGAAGATCCGCTGCCGTGTTTGCCATGGTCTATTCCTTTCAGGCAGGTTCAGGTTAAGGCTAAGGTTCAGCCCCTTCCTCCTTAGCGTCAACCCGAGTTTCGAAGTTCGAGGTTCGAAACTCAACCTGAACCTAAAACAAAACCTGCTTTGCCCACCGCTAATCTTTGTTTCCTAAATCCGCAATTTCTCCTGCTCTTTGCGCTTAGCCCTTAGCTTCGGCCTGAGGCCGATCCGCCGATGCTTTGTGGCGGACCTTGCTCCCTGCTCTTTGCGCTTTGCGAGTTTGCAGGGCCGTGGTAGGCTTTCTTGGATCTTTCGAAGCGCGGCGATTGTTTTCAGAAGATGGTCAGCACGCCGCCGGCTTCTGACGGCGTGCTCGCCTAAATACTTGAACTGAGCTTACAGTTTTCTAGGCGCGTCGTCCCGCGACGGCACGATAAAGCAGTAACAACACTATCGAGCCGATGACTGCCATGATGAAGCCGACAGGGTCACCTTCACGATACAGTCCCAACATCCGGCCCAAAAAACCTCCGATTAAAGCGCCTGCGATCCCCAATAAGATCGTGATAACAAACCCCCCAGGATCGCGACCCGGCATGAGGAGTTTCCCGATAATGCCAACCACCAGCCCAAAGAAGATCCACCCGAGAATGCTCATACGAACCTCTCCTTTCTGATCTTGGACTTGCCCGCCGTTTTAACGAAGCAAAAGCCACACCAAGGATTCTGTCCTTTGTGACCTCCGGCTGAAGCTCGACTTTTCTTCGCTGACGCAGGCGGGACAGCCGATAGGACCGTGATGTTTTCCTAAGTTTGAGTCATTCAGTACCACTGGAGTCCTAATTGTGAGACGCGATTGGCGCTTTTCTGACTCAAGCCTCAGCACACGAGGTGGGGTGGACAACGCGGGGTTTTCAACATAAAGATTGAGTATGGCCACTGAGTTGTACAACGGCCATTTGATTGCATCGATTTCCCGCTACGACGACGAGCACAAAGCCTGGACCGCGAAACTGATCATCTCATGGCGGGAAGGATACTGTCTTTACTATCGCTCGTTTGAGCCCGTTAAACTATCTGGCACATTGGCAGAGGCAGTTGCCGATGGACTTTTGATGGGCCGTCGATGGGTGGATAAAAAGGTATAACACTACCTCGCTCATGATCACTTCATTGATTTCGAAGATTGCTGCAACCCTTCTCGCCAACGATCTTCCGAAGCATCCTGCGATGCGTCACAAATTCAGATAATTCCGTTGGCGCTCCAAATAGTCGGATCATTTCCTATCGACGCGCCCCTACCTTATATATAGGGTATGCCGAGTACGCCCGAGGAGTGAGGCCGAAAGGCGCTAAGGCGTGCCCTTCGGATGTCAGATTTCAATCTGAGATGTGTGATTTGAGATTCCTCGCACAGCGAGGATTATGGTTCCTCATAACCGAGAGGACGCACCTGAAGATCGTGCCGGCGTGGATCTTGTGTAAAGAAGAGACCGGCTTGTTTTTCGGAACCCGGCGGCAAATAGTCGATCGTCGTGTGGCTTCGTTCCACCTGCTCCGCCCCTCTTCTCAGTTCACCTTCGACCACCAGTCCTTCGGCCGTCGAGCCGCCTTGATTGAGGGCCTTGATCGCCACCAGATACCCGTTCCGAGTCTGAACGACTGAATGCACCCGTAATCTTACATCGGGCGGCATCTGGTTTCCTCCGAGAGCCTGGTAAAGCAAGAAGCCAATCACGCTTGTTACCAGCACGAGACCCACTCCGCCAAAGATCCACTCCAACGTCGGGATTCCGCTATTCGCCTGTTGTCTTTCGCGGGGCTCGCTGCGGGCCCGAAGTTCCTCCATGGAAGCGGTGTTACCAGCGCTTACCCGTTTCCGTTTCTGCTGTTCCGTGCGCGCCATCTATCTCTGTCTCTGTCCCTGTCTCTATCTCTGTCTCTATCGCTGTCTCTGTCTCCCTCGGCTAAACTATCAGCCTTGCCGCCGCCGCACCGACGGCGGACGGAAACGCGAGCACGATGAGAACCGAAACCATTTGTGGAAGAGCCAAACCTTCTGTTCGCCCGAAAGTCCAAAGAATATAGAAGCTGATCAAGAGCGCGACGGCGTAGCCGACGATCGTGAAGCGAACAAAGACACTCAGAAACCGAGTGTCCGGAGGTACCAAGGCCGTTCCGTGAAACTCTAGCGCATAGACAAACGCGTGCATAACAAGGAGCGACGCGAGCGCCAGTGCAACTACGTGCCAGGCCGTCATCTGATGGGCAATCAATACCATCTCTTCAGTGGGCGCGACGTTGAATGCCAGAAAGAGCGCCCCCGACGCCATAATGAAAACCTCACCACCGTAACCCGCGTGCCGTTTCTTGTCTTCCCGATTCCGTTCGTTACCGCCGAGTTCGCTCTGCGCGAACATCGCGCCGATGCTGCCAGGCACAGCTTGTATGGAAATCTTGCCGATGATTTCCTGAGCCGACATCCCGAATTCGATGACTGAGAAAACAGCGAGAGCCGCGCCTCCTGCTAGGAATCCGACAGCGAAGGCAACAAACGCATCTACCGCGTCATCCTTGAGGCCGAAGGTTTCCTCGAATCCCATGTAATGAGAAAGTCCGATGAGCAACGGAATTGTAAGGAACAGGAGCAGGGCAAGCCTAAACGCGCTCATGGTAAATCCAAGCTGCCACATTTCCATTGTCATCAGGATCGGGAGCGAGAAGATGATCGCGCCGCCGAAGGCGCGGGCAAGCCCGATTGAGAAGGCTCGATCGTCACTCTTTTTTGCTGATATCTTCTCCAATGGCCTCCGCTGGTCGTTGCTCATAGCATTCGATCAGGTTCAGGTTGAGGTTTTCAAACAGGAACTTCGAATTGTGCCCGCAGGTTAAGGCTTAGGAGGGGCTTAACCTTAGCTTTAACCTGAAACCTTCTCACAGGTGGAGCAATCGGTATGCCGCGCAAGAGCAGGTTGACGTCAAGGCTGAGTTTAAGGAAGGGTTCAAAGTTCGAAACTTAACCCGACCTAAGCCCCAACCTGATTTTACCTCCTGTCTCTATTTTGCGACAGAATTGCAGGCATGTGTCCCAAAGACGCGTCTGTACATCCAGTGTTTACGACTCGTTCAAGCAGTTGGAATCGTTCAAACAGTCAATCAGTCTTAAGAATTTGACCGTTTGAACCGCTGGAACGGATTGAACGGTTTGAACCGCTTGTAGTTAACCGTGGCATGCAGCTTGCGGACCGGGGTATTGCGCAGATCAGAAATTGTTCAAGCAGTTCTAACCGTTCAATCCGTCTGAGGCCTAAAGAATTTCAACCGCTGTTGGACCTTTTGAATGAGTTGAACTATCTTGAACCATAATTCTATGGACACGATACTGAAACCGGGAAGCAACTGCTGGGACATCGCGGAAGTATCTAAAACCGGCCTGCTCGTCGACGCCCGCGACTACTACCGCGCTTTTTATCACGCCGCCAGGAGCGCTAAGAGCTACATTTTGATATCCGGTTGGCAATTCGACAGCAACGTCGTTCTGCTCCGCGGCGAGGACGCCAAAAACGCCGGAGAGGAACCGGCATTGCTGGCCTTCCTGAATAATCTCTGCGAGCAAAACAGCGGGTTGCGTATTTTTATATTGGCTTGGGATTTCAGCGTGATTTACAGCCTCGATCGAGAATGGTTTCAGGAGTTGTACATTAACTGGACCACCAACGAGAGACTCAAGTTCTGCTTTGATCAGTGCGATTCCTATGACGCTTGCCATCACCAGAAATTCGTCGTGATCGACGGGAAGATCGCCTTTGTCGGAGGTTTGGATCTCTGCTCCGCGCGTTGGGATGAGCGCGATCACCGCGTGGACAATCCGCTGCGGGTGAACGCAGACGGCAGTTCATATCGGTCGTTTCACGATCTGCAGTCTTGCCATTTCGGGCCCGTCGCTCGTAAGCTGGCGGAACTTTTCAAGACGCGGTGGAAAGTCGCCGGCGGAGAGGACCTCGATCTTCCATCCGAGCCCAAAGAAACCCCAGGCGAATTTGAGCTGACGATTCCGATTAAGGCGAAACGTGTGGCGATCAGCCGGACGCAGTCTTCGATAGGTTGCGGCGGGGAGCCGGTTCGGGAAATCAGGAGCCTGTTATTGGACGCGATCGATGCCGCCGCGCATCTGATCTACATCGAGAACCAGTACTTTAGTTCGGAGGCGCTTTTCAAAGCCCTGCTCAATCGGATGAAGGACAAAAGCCGGTCGCCTCTCGAGGTCGTGTTGATCATTGCCAAAGATGCGGACGCTTTTTTGGAGCAGCTTTCAATCGGCATCGCTCAGACCCGCGTGATCCGCCGGTTAAAGGAAGCCGCCCTGGAGACCGGCCATTGCTTGGGCATCTATCATCCGGCCTCCGCCGGCGCCGACGGGGAAGAGTTGCCCACGTATATTCATTCGAAGCTCTTCTTGGTTGATGATCGCTTTTTAAGCGTCGGCTCGGCGAATATGAACAACCGCAGCATGGGCTACGATACCGAACTAAATGTCTCATGGGAAGCCGCCGCAACCGAAACGGAACTGGTTGAATCCATTCGGGAGGCTCGAGTCAATCTAATGGCCGAGCACACCGGACTGGAGCCGGCAGCCTGCGCCGATTTGCGCCGTGTAGAAGGCCTCGTTAGATATCTTAATAGTATAGCTGATAACGGCTCCTCTCGTCTTCGCCACCACCCCGTCCGGAGTATCGCCGAAGAGTACGAGTGGATTGCATCCCTCTTGCCGGATGGTCTGCCATTCGATCCTAAAGGTCCGGCGGATCCGGAAACCTTTTACGAGGCCATGTCTGTCAAAGAAGACTCCTTTTTCACCAGAGGCGTTACGAGCTTGAAAACCTGGTTGCAAAATCTGGGGCAAATATCGACAGCCGACAAGCGTGAGACGTGAGGCGGAAGGCGAAAAGAGCATGGAGCAAGGTCCGCCACAAAGCATCGGCGGATCGGCCTCAGGCCGAAGCTAAGGGCTAAGCGCAAAGAGCAGGAGGAATTGCGGATTTCGGATTGCGAATTGTGGATTTAGGAAACAGGAGGTCAGGGATCAGCGGTCAGAGGTCGAGGAAAAGACAGCGAAGAGTACCAAAGGGGAACGCAACGAAAGGCAACCGCGGGCAGTGTCATTTCGACCGTCAGACGGTGTTTTCACACAGTCTGACGTAGGGAGAAATCTTTTGCTAGACATTGGGTATCAGCAAAGATTGCGTAGTGCGCTGACCTCTGATGTCTGACATCTGATCTCTGGAATTAGGCAGGGAGCCATCAATTGCGAAATTCGAATTTCGAAAATTCGAAGTCATTTTTCTGATTTCTGACGTCTGACTTCTGACGTCTGATTCTGCGTATGGCATTCGCCGATCGTTTAAGAACATTAAACTTCAGAGGCAAGGTTCAGCATCTTCGCGAGCGGCACCCCCGGACACGCTATTCACCTCGGGCCAAAATCGGTCTCTGGACCGCCGGAATTGTCGGGATGCTTGTGTTACTGGCAATCGGCATCTCATTTTTCATCGATGAGCCTTTGCGCCGCAGAATGGAGAAGAATATCAACAATGCTCTCGACGGCTACACGGTGCGCATCGCCAGGCTGGATTTTCATCCAATAGGGCTTTCGCTGGATTTGGAGGAGTCCACGATCATACAAAACGACCAACCGGAACCGCCGGTCGCCTATCTTCCAAACCTCACTGCCAGCGTCGACTGGCGTGCCCTCGTTTACGGCCGCGTCGTCGCTGATTTCGAAATCGACAATCCGAAGATCTACATCAATCGAAAGCAAACACAAAAGGAAATTGAAGACAAAGTGCCAATGGAGCAGCGTGGCTGGCAAGAGGCGCTGCAGGCCATTTATCCGCTGAAGATCAATCATTTTGTCGTGCGCGAAGGCGAGCTTACTTATGTCGACCAGGGGCCTTTCCGCCCGCTCGAACTCACCAAGGTAAATTTCCGCGCAGAAAATATTCGCAACGTCACGTCTGAGCAAGGGGTCTACCCTTCCGAGGTTCATCTGGACGCCATTGTATTTGGCAGCGGCAAAGTTATCGCGGATGGCAATGCCGACTTTCTGGCCGACCCGCATGTGAGCTTCAAGACCACCGCATCCCTTGACCGTGTACAGTTGGATTACTTTGAACCGATTATCGCGCGATACAATTTCGCGGTACATGAAGGGACTTTATCAGCCAAGGGCGTTATGGAATACGCCGGCCATACAAAGTTCATAGAAATCGGCGAGCTGAAGATGGCGGGTGTCAACGCTGAGTATATCAACAGATCTACTGAGCCGGCTCCAAAAGCAGTATCGAAAAAGGTAGACCGCGCCGCCAAGAAATACAGCGATGCCCCCACTCTCGAAGTACGCATCGACCGAGTGCAAGCGAATGGCAAGTTGGGTTTTTTGAACGAGGCGAGACAACCTCCATACAGACTCTTTCTAGATCAGACCGATTTGCGCATCGCCAATTTCAGCAATCAGTCCGCAGACGGCGTGATGGTCAGTAACCTGAGAGGAAAATTTATGGGCAGGGGAGAGACCCACATGACCCTCAATGCTCGGCCGAACAAAAAAGGTCCGGATTTCGATCTGAAGATTGGTATCGATAACACCGACATGCGGGCGATGAACGATCTCTTTCGCTCGTACGGTAACTTTGACGTTGTCGCGGGCCTGTTCTCCTTTTACTCTGAGATGTCGGTGCGCAATGGTAAGCTCGAGGGTTACGTAAAGCCGCTGTTTCAAGAAATGGATGTTTACGATCGACGCCAGGAT
Organism: Binatia bacterium; assembly: GCA_050735975.1. Classification (GTDB taxonomy): domain Bacteria; phylum Desulfobacterota; class Binatia; order UBA9968; family UBA9968; genus DATMBL01. Next base: position 17,070 of record JBOHVS010000189.1, read on the forward strand.
CGAGAGAAGGGCCTGTTTCGGAAGTTGTACGAGGGAGTGATAGGAGGTTTGTCGATGTTGCTCCAGAACAGTCCTAGAGATGAAGTTGCCACCTCAGTTTCGGTTTCCGGGAAGCTTTCCAATCCCCAGACGAGCACGTGGGATACCATCCTGGGGCTTATCCAAAATGCTTTCTTTAAGGCCATATTGCCGGGCTTCGAACGCGAAGCTTCCGCAGATAATCGTTGAGAACTGCCGTTGGACTGTTTGATCAAGGGGCCTTATTTGCTCCGATTATATTATAGCGCGCGAAAATTTCCTTGATTTTTGCAAAAATCTCAGTAAAAAAGTTGATGCTTGGAGGTAGTCAAACGGGGTATCCCCCTATCCTCAAGACCCAAAGGATCAGGCTTTGAGCGTTCTCCTCGTTGAAGACGAGCCTCTCTCTCGCCGGCAGGTGGCTCGGTTTATTCGTAACGAAGGCTACCTGGTGCAGGAAGCCGCAACCGGGAAAGCAGCGCTCGACCTGATCAACAGCAATGATTTTGCTGTAGTGATTACCGACTTGCGGCTCCCCGATGCCGTTACCGGAATGGATATCCTTAACCGCTTCGAGCAGGTTTCGCCTCGAAGAGGTAAGATTCTTATAACCGCTTTCGGCTCCGACACTATCGAAATGGCCGCGCGCTCGTTGGGAGCTCTCTACATATCGAAACCCCTCGATTTGGAAGATCTGCTGCTGAAAATCAAAAGTTTTCTGCCCTAATCAAAAAACCGTCTGCCTATATTGACTCTTCCGCATTTCCAACAATAAATAGTCAGACTGAAAAATGTTATTTGCAGGCTGCTCAAAAAGATCTCAGAGGCGAGGCGCGCGTCCTACGCAGTTTCAAGTCCAGAGTCTCGGTTTCGCGTTTAACCTGAGACTCGGAACTCGAGACCCGAAACCGCGAAGCGCGCATATGAGTCTTTTTCAGCAGCCTGCTAGGGCTTAACTGCCGACCATGCGTCTCTTATTTACCCGTGAGCTTCCTTTACGTAGACATATATACCTGCTCATCTTCCTGACTTTAGCTCCCCTCCTCTTCTTTTCTATCGTCTTGCTTGTCTTCTTTGCGCGCTCCGAGCAGGCGAGTATAGAGCGGGGCCTTAAGGACACCAGCCGCGCGCTCACTGCTGCGGTGGATCGTGAGCTGGAAAGCTCGATGAGAACCCTCACGGCTTTGGTCACATCTGAGCTTTTGGATTTGGACAGGTTTCCCGAATTTTATCAACTCTGCCGGCGAGTGCTTGCCAGCCAGAGGGGCTGGAAGAATGTCATCCTGCATGATCCGTCCGGAAAAGCAATTGTTAATCTACTGAGACCTTTTGGGAGCGATCTGCCCAATGTAATCGAGCAAAAAAGCTTCGCGGAAGTTCTAAGGACCGGAAACCCCGCCATTGAACGATTGGTCAAAGATCCTATCACCGGAGTGACCGCCGGAGTTCGGGTGCCGGTTCTACGCAATGGAGAAATAAAGTATGTGCTCACGGCGCTTTTCGACCCCGACCTCTTCCAGCAGATTTTTCGCGAGCAGAATCTTCCGGCAAACTGGGTGGGAACGATCTACGATCAGGAAAAGATAATAATCGCCCGCACCCATGCCATTGAAAAGCTTCTCGGCCGGCCCGCAGGTCCTCTCGTCAAGCAGGCGCCTCACGATGTCCGAGAGGGATGGCTTAAGGGATTCAATCGCGATGGAGTTATGTCCTATGCCGCATACAGTCAATCGCCGTTTTCCGGGTGGTCCGTAGCGATTGCTGTTCCTGCGGCAGTTCTCAATCTCCCTTTTTACCGTTCGATGTCATTGATTTTGGCGCTCGGGATCGGTTCATTGTTGATCGGAATAGCTTTGGCGATCTTCATCGGCAGGCGCATTTACCAATCAGTAGGACTTTTAAAAACATTGGCCAATACACTGGGGCATAGAGAAGCGATTGCCAAACCCGAGCGAAGCAAGATTTCTGAGTTGAATGAGGTGACTCGGGCGCTAGAGGACGCGTCTCGTCTTTTGCAAGGCCGGGCGGCCGAACGTGATCGGGTGGAGGAAGATCTCCGCAGCCTCGGTCGTGAATTAGAAAAACGAGTCTCGTCACGAACTGCCGAACTATCTGTGGCCAATGAGATACTTCTTCGACAAGCGGAGCTTCTTGACCTCACGCATGACGCGGTCTTGGTTCGAGGTTTTGTTGCCGGGCGGATTAATCTCTGGAATCGAGGGGCCAGCGAAATGTACGGGTGGACCTCGGAAGAAGTCATCGGAAAGGTTTTTCATGCGCTGCTGCAAACAAAATTTCCGGAACCCGCCGAGAAGATTGAAGAACGACTGGCTTTTATCGGCCGCTGGGAAGGTGAGTTAGTTCAGACAAAAAAAGACGGCAGCGAGCTTACCGTCATGAGTCGCTGGTCGGTGAGGCGAGATCCGGACGGCCGGCCGATTGCAATCCTCGAAGTAAATTCCGATATCACGGGGAAAAAGCAGGCCGAGAAGAAGGCGCATGAGGCGGAAAAGCTCGCGACCCTGGGAAGCACGGCCGCTGTATTCGCTCATGAGATTGGCAACCCTCTCAACGGCATAACCGCCTCTCTACAGCTCGCATTGCAGCAGCTTAAGAGCTGCCCCGACAACATTGACGATATTACTTCCAGCCTCCGAGATGGCGTACGAGAAATTGGGCGTTTAGGGGCACTGCTCCAGGAGTTTCGTGCCTTCGTCCGGCCGCAGTTGCTTCGGCGGGAGCTAACTGACCTGCGCACCATCATTACAGAAACGATCAATATGCAATTACCCGTTTGCGAAGCGGCTGGAATTAAGGTTGAAGTTCTTGTCAAAGACGTTTTGCCGCCGGTGCTGGGTGATGCCGCAAAAATTAAGCAGGTGTTTCTAAACCTCCTTAAGAACGCTTGTGAAGCAATGCCCGACGGAGGAATGCTGATCGTAAGCGCATATTTGTTTGAGGAAACCGTAACTGTAGAGATCAGCGATACCGGTTGTGGCATTCCCCATGGGGCGAATATTTTTGAGCCATTTCAGTCGTCAAAGCCTGATGGCATGGGCTTGGGCCTCGCCATCGTTCGACAGATCATCTCAGCGCACGGCGGCACGGTCGAATACGCCAGTGAAAAACGCGAAGGCACGACTTTCAAGGTCCGGCTCCCCACCGCCCCTTAAGGCCAGAGATCAGAGGTCGGAGATCAGCGGTAGGAAGGAAGACTGCGGAGGCCTTTTAGAGACAAATTTTTGAAGGAGTTCGACGTTTTTGTCATAACGTGTCTTAGCAGAATCGCAAAAATCCTTCAGAAATCAGTGCCCTAAGCTTGGCATGTTTTCTGCTCGTGGATTAGCGGCACGTCATTATCACACAAGCCGAAGCTCTCAACGTCCATGTCACGACGAGTGGCCGATGGTTGAACTAAACGAAGATTCCGCGGTCCCAATTGTTGAATACTCCAAGGCCCTGCGCGCGATTGGTTGCGCGCTAGAGGCGCTCCGGGTCGAAGCTTTTGAGCTAACCTGTGAAGGAGCGAATTATACCGTGCGGGTAAAATCCCAACGCAAGAAAGAGGCAAAAGGCGTTTTTGCGGTACTTCACCGCATATTCGCCAATTCCCCTGGTAATTCTGCAGTCGGCCTCCAGTTAATCTACACACCCAAGGAAATAGATTGGCTGGACCAAGAAGGCCAGCTAAGACGGCGCGACGCCGGCAATCCGGATCCGCACAGCCTGCCACAGGCACTACGGGCGATCGGCGCCTATC
>JBOHVS010000190.1:0-8725 GCA_050735975.1 Binatia bacterium
TGCTTCCGGGATTCGCTGACGACCTCAATGGCGCTTCTCGCCTCAACCAACAGGATCAAAGTCACGCCTGCTCCCATGAGCCCATATTCGCGCCATCCGATCATCTCAGCGATGTCGATTGCCACCATGGATGAATTTGCGCCGGGTCGCGTTATCGCCAGTCCGGGCACCGGCAACGCAGCAGCACTGAAAGAGGCCGGCATGGAGTCGCCTCGGCCCTTAAAAACGATGCGGGAATACGTGCAAATTCTGCGGCGATTCCTGGCGGGAGAAACCGTGCACTACCAAGGTGAAATGTTCCAGGTGAACGGCGCCAAGATGGGCTTTGTCCCGTCTGCCCGCATCAAAATGTACCTGACCGCCGTCCGGCCGCGAATGCTCCAACTTGGGGGCGAGATCGGCGATGGCGTGTTGCTCTCGGCGGGCTGCGCGCCGGCTTACATCGCTCGATGCGTCGCTGAGATCAAAAGAGGCGCCGCGCGGGCCGGCGATTCGCTGGCCGATCGTGACGTGGCCGGTTTTGTGACGGCGTCCGTGGCAGAGAATGCGCGGGAAGCCATCGACGCCAACAAAATGTTTCTCGCCTACATCTTCCGCAACACCCATCACGCCGAGAACATACGATTGGGGGGAGGAAAAGTGGATCAAGAGGCGCTTGCGGCGGCGGTGGGAAAGCGGGATTGGGATGCGGCAAAGAAGTTGATCAGCGACGAAGTTGTTCACGCCCATTCGGTTGCGGGCACGGCCGGCGAATGCCGCAAGCAATTGGACTCTTTCATTCAAGGCGGATTGAATTTGCCCATCTTTCTTCCTATGGGGACTCAAGAGGCGAGGAAGAGCGTGTTGCGGATGGCGCGGGAAGTGGCCGGCAGAAGTTAAGGGGCTGCCTGGCATGGCCCTTGACTTCAAGTATTCGGGTCTATAGTTTTAAATTTGTTTCGAGTTATTCGTTACCAAGGAGGAAATTGTGAAGAAAACGATGAATCGGTGGATGCTCATTTTAGCGGGCGTTATTGCATCGAGTCTAGCGGCGTCCGGTACGATCTTGGCTCAACAGGTCAATGTGGACGCGGCAAAAAAGGAGGGGAAGGTTGTTGTCTATGGGACCGTCCCGCCTAAATCGATGAGCGCTATCAATGACGGATTTCAACAGAAATACGGCATCAAGGTGGAATACTGGCGCGCCTCGTCGACCAAGGTCATGGACCGAGCTCTTACTGAATGGCGCGCGGGCCGGCCGGGCTTTGACGTAGTGGAAGGGAACCGTGGGGTTCAGCTGATTATGAAGGAAGATGGACTCTTTGCGAAATTTATTTCGCCTTCTTCGGAAAAGTTTCCGGATAAATTTAAAGATAAGGAAGGGGTGATGACCCCCTGGCGGTTTTTGCCAATCAGTATTCTGTATAACACCGAGTTAGTCAAAAAAGGAGATATTCCCAAGAGCTTCAACGACCTGTTGAATCCCAAGTGGAAGGGGCAGATTAGTATGCCCGACCCATCGCGACACACGACGACGGCCCAATTCCTGGATAACCTCGACAAACTCATGGGGGAAAAAGAGAAACAGTTCGTCAAGGGACTGGCGAATCAGCGGCCTCATATGGTGGAATCCTTGGCTCCGGTCGCGAATGTTCTTATTCGAGGAGAGGCGAGGGTCGGTATCACCTATGTTAAATATATCAAACAATACAAAGGTCCGATCGATTACGTCATGATCGATAAATTCCTGGCCGATCCCAATTATGCGAATCTGAGCGCCAAAGCGAATAATCCCAATGCCGCGAAGTTGTACATCGAGTACGTCACCTCCTCCGAGGGTCAAAAGGCGATAGCAAAAGAGGGCGAATTCGTTCTTTATCCCGGAATCAACCCGGACATCCACGACGCGCAAACAGTTGCCAGTCGCTCGATCTTCATGGACACTCCAAATGAGGAAGAATTCAAAAAGCTCAGGGACGAATACCGCAAGCTCTTTTTCGCGAACTAGAGCCGTTGGCGTTTGAATTAGAAAGACGCAAAATCGATAGAGGGCTGGTTGGTCGAGCGACGCCGACAGGCCAGCCCTCTATTCTTATCTTATAGTTGCCCCATGAACCATGCGGCATTGCTGGCACGAATCCGCGAATGGCAGGCGCCGCTCATTCGCTACGATCCGCTGAAATTGGTCATCATTATAACAGCGGGTTTGATAGCCTATCTGAGTCTTTCCCCAACGTTGATGCTTCTGTATGGCAGCTTCATGAGCGAGCCGCTCGGGGTTCCCGGCCAGTTCACGCTGAGAAACTATATTACCGCGTACTCGGACCCTCTGACGTTTACTCTGTTGGTGAATTCATTCGTTTTCGCCGGGGGATCCGCGCTGATTGCGACCCTTCTCGCAACCGTACTGGCCTGGATTGCGATTCGGACCAACGCTCCTTTCCGGAAGTTTATTGAGCTGACGGCAATTATACCGAATATCCTACCGCCGCTAATGCTGGCAGTTTCCTGGGTCCTTCTGCTCAACCCTCGGGTTGGCTTGCTAAACCTGGCGATCATGGACCTTTTCGGACTCGACTCGGCGCCGCTGAACATATACTCGATGTGGGGGATGATTTTCGTCGAGGCGTTGATAACCACCCCGTTGGCGTTTTTGATCATTTCCGCCGGTCTTTATTCTATGGATCCGTCGCTTGAAGAATCGGCCAGAGTTGCCGGCTCGGGCAACCTTGGGGTCGTATGGCGCATCACGTTCCCCATTATCAGGCCGGCATTGCTCGCGGCTGCGACGCTTAACTTCGTGCGCGCCATCGAGAGCTTTGACACGCCTGCGATCATCGCGTTGCCGGCCCGTATCGAGGTCTTCACGACCAAGTTATATCGCGAGACTCTCGGGGCGTTTCCGCCGAATTATAATCTAGCCGCCACATACGCTGTCTCGTTACTTGTAATCACGATGGCGTTTGTTTATCTCTATCGTCGCTTGACGGGCCGTTCGGAGCGATATGTCACCGTGACAGGACGAGGTTACCGCCCCCACGTGATCGATCTAGGAAGATGGCGCTACGTTGCTTTTGGTTTCGCAGCCTTGGTTCTCACGCTGGTAGTGATTTTGCCATTTGCGGTCCTCCTCTATACATCATTCGTCAGTTACCTGCACATACCGGGACCGAAAACGTGGGACCTTCTGACATTAGAACATTACACCTTCAATCTGACTGACAGTCGAACCTACCAAGCGATCCAAACCAGTGTATTTCTCGCCGTCGCAGGAGCAACGCTATGCATGCTGTTCGCGGCCTTGACTTCGTATATCACAACCAAGACAAAGGTCGCCGGTCGCGGTATCATCGAAGCCCTGACGTTCATCCCGTGGGCATTTCCCGGATCTGCGCTCGCAATCGGTTTGATTTGGACATACGTTTATATCCCGCTTCCGGTCTATGGGACGCTGTGGATATTGATGATCGGCTATATCACCCGGTTTTTACCGTACGGCTTGCGCTCCATGACAAGCACGATAGTTCAGATTCATGACGACATGGAGGAAGCCTCGAAAGCCTGCGGCGCGGGGTTCCTTTCAACTTTCCGTCGGGTCCTCCTCCCCTTGATGCGGCCTGGCTTTATCGCCGGCTGGATTATACTCGCGACCATCTATCTTCGGGAATTTAGTACTTCAGTCTTTCTTTATTCGCCCGGAGCTGAGCCCATCGGGCCTTTGCTTTACAATTTCTACGCGGACGGCTATTTCGGACCGATGTGCTCCCTTGCGATGATCGTCAGCATGATCTGTATTGTTCTTATTATTGTCGCCCGCCGAATCGGAAAAAGCGGGGCTCAATACGAGGGCGCCTGACGGCGGCAGGGAGTGAGAGGCGGGAGAGCGGGCGAGAAGCGTAAAGGGGAGATGGCTATGGACGCGCAGATTGCCAAAAAGCTCATAGAGCACCATCTCCGGTATGACGAAGTCAAGCGATTGCTGATCACGCTCGTTCAGCACGCTAGCCCGCAGACCGAACTGCTCGAGAAAGAGCCTCAGGTGCTTGCTCTTATTCGCGACGTCATTAAACCCGAACTGGAGGGAGCCGGCCTCCATCCGTCCATCGACGCGATGGGCAATCTCATTGTTCGAGTGAAGGGGCAAGGCCAGCGGGACCGTCTCATGCTGGTCGGATACGCCATGAACGCGGCGCCGAGCACAATGCAGAACCCATACTCCGGTGAGATCGTCGATGGCGAGCCGTACAAATTAGAGGGGGAATGTGTTTGGGGCCGGGGATCGTGCGAGCAAAAGGGAAGTCTCGCGGCGATGGTCGCCGCCCTCAAATTCGTCGGCACCAACAGGGTCGATCTTCCCGCCGATCTTTATTTTGTTGTGAGTACCGCGGGTGAAACCGGGCGGCACGATTCGCTCGCCTACGTGCTCGACCACGGCAACCCCGGAATTGATTGGTGCATCATCGACGGTCCAGCGGAGATCCAACTCGGCAATAAAGGACGCGTGGACGTGCTCGTGACCGTGCGCGGCAAGCAAGCGCACAGCAGCCGGCCGTGGGAAGGGATCAATGCCATTGAAGGGGCGATGAAAGTTCTTGAGAGACTCAGGCCGTTGATGCCCTATCCGGAACAGAAAGCTCATGCCGAGCTTGGCAAAGTCAGTCTGACCCCGAACGCGATCGAGAGCCTGCCTAAAGCGACTCACACGATTCAAAGCGAATGTCGCATCATGTTCGACCGGCGGTTACTGCCCGGAGACGATCCGAAAAAGGCGATTCAGCAGATGGTGAGAGCGATCGGCCAGATAGAGCCATTCGAGGTCGAAGTTCAACCGCGGGACTTCATGTATCCGAGCGAGGTCGGGAAGGATGCCGAAGTGGTGCGCGCTTTGGATTCTGGGATTCGAACCGTTTTGGGCGAGCAACCGGCGTATAGCTTTTCCACCGCGGCCAACGATACGGGCCTGTTCAATTCCAGGGGTATTCAGGCGATCAACTACGGATCGAGGGATATACGTTTTCAACATACCGATCACGATCTGGTTTCCGTAAATAAAGTATTTGACGCCGCAAAAGTCTTTGCTTTCCTCGCCCTGCACCGTTGATTGTCGTCCATCATCCAATCTGATCTCAACTCTTTTTAAGCAGTCGCTTGAGTTCATTCTCGTGCAACGGATGCCGGAACATTTCGGAGCGCATGCGGACGCGCTGCAGGCTGATTTCGCGAATCGCTTCTTTCATGCGCGTTAAATCCCGGCGGCTTCGAACCGCCCCGGCCGCTTCCCCGGCGGCTTCCTTGTAGTGGTTTTTCTCGTCGCGGTAGACGACGGCCATGGCGGCGGCAATCATCCGCTCCAAGCGGCCGCCCGTCAGTTTACTGCCTTCGCGAAACATTCTTGCCCCGCCGCCTTCGGTCACCAGCACGGCGGCTTTGTCCATCGGCGAGCCGGAATTGGCGTACCTTCGGCGGATGTCGCCAAGCTTCTTTTCTTCCGGCAGCTGGAACGTATCTGCGGCGGAAATAGGACGGCCAAGGAGGTACTCCAGAATATCGGCCATAAGGACGTAATGGTTGAACTCCTGGGTCAATTGCTCCAACAGGCGATGATATTGGCGCCGGCTGATCTCTTTGTCGATCTTCGGAAAAACGGCGACCAACCGGCTCAGCTCTTTCTGCAGCCCGGTGAAATAGCCGTCTACCGGATGCAGTTCCTTCCAGAGTTGCGCCTTAAGCCAGTAGATGTGGTCCTCGCGCGAAGGCTTTCGCTGGAAAAAACGCCGGACAATCGCCGCTTCCGCTTCCCAGCAGGGGAGCGCCGTGGCGATGAGTTCCTGCTCGACGGTTGTCATCGCTTGTTGTTTTCGGTTCCGTACAATTGACGGGCAAAGTAGTGCCATAAATTTTGCACGGCATCCGGATGATAGAAACGCTTCCTTTTGAGCAAGGCCTCCGCATCCGTGGCCCAGGAGAAGGCTCCCATAGCGGCGGCGGTCACTTGAGCCCGGGCGCTGTGTTCGAGTAAAACGCCCCGCACGCACGCCTCTTCGATGGAATCGGCTGCGACCACTATTCCATGGTTGCGCAGCAAAACGATCCGATGCTCGCCCAGCAGCTTTGCCACCGCGATGCCTTGCTCGGCGGTCACAATCAGGTCCGACGACTCTTCGAACTTCCGCACCGCCGGCGGATAGAACGCGCAGCTCATATTCGTGATCGGCAGGAGGCGATGCTCCGAAGATGCGATGAGCGTCGAGTATAGAGGATGCGTATGGATGACGCAGCGGATATCGGGATTGGTTCTATAGACTTCGCTGTGAATGGGAAATTCGTTATGACGCTTGCGTTTGCCGCTGATCTTGTTCCCTTCGAAATCGATCAGGACGAGGTCGTCTTCGGTTACCTCCTCCAGCCCTATGCCGGATCCTTTGATCCAATAGAGATCGGGCTCCTCCGCGAGAGCGGATACGTGTCCGTAGATCAAATCGCTATGGCCCTGCATGGCGAGGATCCGACAAGCCAAAGCGAGTTTTTCTTGCAATGTCATGAATAGCCTCCAATGAAAAGCCAAAGAGCGTGGAGCAAAAAGCCATGGATCTGGGGACTGGTTGCTTTTGTATTGCAAAAAGCTGCCTGTCCCTATTCCAAAGAAAGATTTGCGCCGTGTGTCAGCCTGGCGTCAAGCGAATATGCCGCCGCATGTCGCGACCGAAGAGTCGCTGAATAAGGCGATGGGCCATACGTCCGGATCCAATTGACGAGCGGACTCTGGGGTTCAACCGGCATGACAAACTGGAAGACGTGAGGACCGATTTTGAACCTTAGGCCGTCGCCACCGAGAGCGGCGTGCTTGAATCGCTCCCCCTCTGCGCCCATGACGCTTTCGTACCATTTCTCGATTTTCCCTAACTCGTCAATCGCGACTGTCACGGTGCCGATTCCTGTGACGCCGTTTCTGTGCTCGAATTGCCGCGGAATGCGCTCTTCTCTCGGCGTGACGTCCTGGATAAGAAACGGCGCGATGCCGCGGTGACTGCCGGTAGCCAAGGATAGCAGCCACTTTAGCTCGTAACCGTCCGGCCTGGTGCGCGTCCAGGGGACCGGGTCGTTGATAGCCACGCCGGCGGCCCGTAGATTCGCAGTGTCGCCAGGGAGATCGTCGGTCTGCAAGCAGAAATCAACGAAGCGCTCCCCCTTCTGCAAAGGTTGCCACCACCGATGATCGGTCGCTTCGCGATAGAAAGCGATAATCTCAAGGTACGAGCCGTCGGCAAATGAGATGAGCGCATTATGGCTACCGACGGGATGTTTGCCGCCGGGGACGACGGTGAAGCCTAGTTGCTCGTAATCTTGGGCTGCTTGCGCCAAGTCTCCAACCGCGACCACGAGGTGATCTATAGCTTGAAACACGGATTATAACCTCTTGAAAGTTTAGCCCTGATCTAAAATGCAGGCGCGATTTCTTCAAGAAATCGTTTAAGTTGGCCCGTTTGATCCCACGAGGTCATGCGCAGGGTGATGTGATCCAGCCCCGCGGCAAAGTAGGCTTTGAGTTCTTCGACGCACTGCTTCGGGCTCCCTGCCGTAGTAAAGCCCTCGACGAACTTCATGCTGAAATTAGATGTATAGTATTTGTCAAGAAAGGCTTTGCTCTGATCCAAGGCGGCGTTGCGATCCTCGTTGATGTTGATGTTATGGTATAGAGCACTGCGGATTTTCGCCGGATCTCGTCCTTCTTCATTGGCCATGGCCAAGATGCGCGTCCACTGTGATTTAAATTCTTCCGGCGTGACCTTGTTGGTCATCCAGCCGTCCGCAAATCGCGCCACTCTGCGGAGGCCGCGGTCCACGGCAGCCGGCGGCGCGCTCGCGCCGTCCTTCCATGTAAGCCCAGTGGGGTTGCTGGCGATCCAGATAGGCAGCGGATTCTGTACCGGCCGCGGTTGAATCGTGACGCCTTCGAACTGGTAGTATTTTCCTTTATGGGACGCTTTCTCCTCGTGAAACAGCTTGCGCAAAATGACGATGCCTTCCTCGAGGCGGCTGACCCGGTCGGCGTCTTTAATACCCATGACGGCATGCTCGAGCGCCTGCGCGGGACTCTGTTCATTCGGCCCCCCCAAACACACTGCCAACCAGGCTCGTCCATTGGAGATGACGTCCAGGCTCGACCATTGTTGCGCCAGCAACGCCGGGTGGCGGTGAGGGAATGTAGCCATGCAGCCGACGGCAAGCCGAACCCTGTTTGTAACAGCCGCAAGCGCCGAGAGGAGAGCGATTGATTCCAACCGGGGTTTAGCAAGCAGGCTGTCACCAACCCAGACCGCGTCGAAAACGCCGGAGTCTTCGCCACGCCGCGCCATATCAAAAAGCCCGGCAACGGTGACCGCGCCAATGATGACGCCGCGATTGGCCAGCGTCAGTCCGAATGAAGCCATAATCGAGCTACTCCTTGCGCCCTCTATAGCACACGCATTTATTGAATGCGAAGATGGGTCTTTCGATTTGACACCCCAAGGGTTCCATGGTTGGTTCGTGTTGACCGGCCCGAAGAGACGGTATCCAAACGGAAGGAGAGAAAAATGAGTGCGGATTTTAGAGGCTACCTTGATTCTCTAAAAAAGAACGACGATCTCACTGTCATTTCCAGGGCGACTGATCTGCGTGACGTGGCGGCTCTGGTACCGCAATCGGAGAAAGCCTTGTTGTTCACAAATGTTCATGGCTACTCAATACCGGTTGCATCGGGGTT
>JBOHVS010000191.1:0-11976 GCA_050735975.1 Binatia bacterium
GAGGATTACACACGAAGAATTGTCCGAGATGGTAGGAACGACGCGGCCGCGTATCAGTCTGTTTATGCAACGATTTCACAATCTTGGGCTGATAGAGACGAACCAGGATCGCTTTCTCGTCATTAAAGAAAACAAGCTCACCCAATACCTCGCTCAGATCGCCTAAAATGACCGCGTGGCTCCACGCGAGCCGCATCCCCATTTTTTTTGGGTCGTCCAATATTGGACGGTTATTCCATTCGCGGCAGGGTAGCGTGGTACTTATGCGCCCTGATTTCGGAACGATATTCTCTTCGGCATGTGACAGACGGTCTGCATAAGGATGCAGAATCCATTGCCTTCGGCGGAAGAATCGGAATTAAAATTATTTCTCGGGCTTCCGTCAGCTTTCTGTCCGTGAATGCAATTCCAAAGATGAATTTGATTTCTGAGGAGCCATTGAAAGATAGACTTATTAGGTCCATACTCATGCTAAGAGATATAACGATGTTGCTGGCGCCTCAAATATATTTTCCACCCCGGCATGTTTGCGGAAGTAACGCGATCGATTCACATAGATCGAAGAGACTCACAAAGTAAAAGGTCCTCGGCCATCCCGAGATTCCCGGCCGCCATTATTTCTAGTTCCAGAGAGAGCGTTAGCCAGAAGACCGCATTCGCTTAGGGCGAAACCAACGAGAGAACCTTCGCTGGTACTGCGCCCAATCCTAAAACGATTCGCTGTCGCTAAGGCAGTGAATCTGTCCCGCAGCTGTTTCCTCACAATGCGCTGCGTCCGTGCGAAATGATTGCGAGGCTTTTATGCCATTGATCAACCAGTTGCCGGAAACCGTGTTTACTACCAAGGTGGATGACCTCCTTAACTGGGGCCGAGCCTCATCGCAGTGGTACATGCTCTTTGGCCTGGCCTGTTGCGCCATCGAATTGATGCAAACGGGGGGACCCCGCGCGGATATCGACCGCTTTGGCGCTGTTCCCCGCGCGACGCCTCGTCAGTCAGACCTGATGATCGTGGCGGGGACGCTGACTTACAAGATGGCCAAGCGAACCAAGCTCCTCTACGATCAGATGCCTGATCCGAAGTATGTCATCTCGATGGGGAGCTGCGCCAACTGCGGAGGGCTTTTTCAACTCGCCTACTCGGTTTGCAAAGGGGTAGACAAAATTATTCCTGTAGACGTTTATGTTCCCGGGTGTCCGCCCCGGCCGGAGGCCCTGACCGAGGGGCTTTTAAGGATCCAGGACAAGATCATGCGGGAGAGGTGGCTAGTAAAAAATAACCAGGTAACAAACCAGGAGTTTGCGGGTTAGGCAAGGAGCTCATCCGATATGGCTAGAGAAACTACCATCACCGGTCGCGCCGCGGAAAAGATCCGGGCGCTTCTCGCATCGGCCCGCAAGAGTTCTGTAAAGAAATTCTTCGCCGATCTGCGGACTAATTACCAAGCGAGACGGAAAAACCGGATACCGATGGAAAAGAAACAGCGGCAACTTTCCATCGGGTACTTCATTCTGGCTTTCTTCACGATCGTGATAATTCAAAACTACTTCGGCAGCGCCCATGTCGAGATCATCCGCTACAGCCAATTCAAGTCTTTACTCAATAGGGGTCTGATCAGCGATCTTGCAATCGGCGAGACGACTATTGAAGGCAATATGAAGGGAGAGGCGGTTAAGGAAATTTTCACGCCGGAGAAAATAAAAACGATTCCCCAGGAAATTATTGAAGGCAAAAAACTCTTCCCTTTTGAAACCGTGCGAGTAGAGGATCCGGGTCTGACCGCCGAACTCGAAAAAGCAAAAGTTCCTTTCAAGGGAGAGGTGACCAATAACTGGCTTCCGACCATTTTATCCTGGGTGATCCCGGTGACACTATTTTTTCTGCTGTGGAGCTATCTTGGCAAGAAGATGGGGTCAGGAAGCGGCGGCTTAATGCAGATCGGTAAAAGCAAGGCAAAGGTCTACATTGAGAAGGCAACGGGAGTAACATTCGCCGATGTCGCGGGAATCGACGAGGCCGAAGAAGAAGTCGCTGAAGTTGTCGGGTTTCTGAAAGATCCGGATAAGTACCAAAGATTGGGCGGGCGTATCCCCAAGGGTGTTTTGATCGTGGGGCCGCCGGGCACCGGGAAAACCCTGCTTGCGCGCGCAGTCGCGGGCGAGGCCGGCGTTCCCTTCTTCAGCCTGTCGGGTTCCGACTTTGTCGAAATGTTTGTCGGAGTCGGGGCGGCACGGGTAAGAGACCTTTTTGTCCAGGCAGTGAAGCATGCCCCCAGCATCATATTCATCGATGAGCTCGATGCCATCGGGAAGGCGCGGGGAGTGAACATGCTCACGACCAACGATGAGCGGGAACAAACGCTCAACCAGCTCTTGGCCGAGATGGATGGATTCGATCCGAATCAGGGAGTCATCATCATGGCTGCCACCAACCGGCCGGAGATTTTGGACGCCGCACTATTACGCCCCGGCCGGTTTGATCGGCAAATCCTGGTGGATCGCCCCGATATCAAGGGACGCGCGAAAATCCTCCATTTGCATGCGAAGAAGGTGAAACTCTCTCCCGATCTGGATCTTGCTCTCGTGGCAGCCAAAACCCCGGGCTTTGTCGGCGCGGATCTCGCCAACATCGTCAACGAAGCTGCGTTGCTGGCGGCGCGTCAGGACAAGGAGTCCGTAGAGATGGCGGAATTTGATGAGGCGATCGAAAGGGTGGTCGCGGGACTCCAAAAGAAGAGCCATGTCATCAATCCCAAGGAGAAGAAAATCGTCGCCTATCACGAGTCCGGTCACGCTCTCGTGGCGGAACTCGTGCCCGGCGCTGATCCCGTTTCCAAGATCTCTATTATTCCCAGGGGGATTGCTGCTCTAGGTTACACAAGCCAACTGCCGACGGAAGATCGATATCTCATGACGCGTTCTGAACTGCTCGCGCGCATCTGTGTCCTTCTGGGAGGTCGAGTAGCGGAGAAGATTGTCTTCGGCGACATATCAACCGGCGCTCAGAACGATCTTCAGCGGGCGACGGAGATTGCCAGAACGATGATCACCCAATTCGGTATGAGTGAAAAACTAGGCCTGGCATCTCTGGAAGGTGCGAGGACTGCCACATTCCTGATGGCGCCGACGCGCAGTCCCAAAGAGTACAGCGAGGAAACCGCGCGGCTGATCGATGAAGAGGTAAAACACATACTGACCGAAGCTCATACCAGGGCTCGAGATCTCCTGATCTCTCGCCGCGGCGCACTGGAAGAGTTGGCCAAATTGCTTCTGGAGAAGGAAGTCGTCGACAGGCCCGCATTGCAAGCGATTCTAAAAGTGAGAAGCATCGACATCGACAGCATCAAGGAAAAAAAGAAATCCGCGAGCGCACACGGAAGTGAAAACAATGAGGGAACCGTCGAGCAGGAACAGCCAGCCATGAAAACCTGAATGGGCGTTGACTATGGGCAATCCGTAGTAGGAGAGCAATCCAATGAAAAACGAAAAGAATCGCTTCGGCGAAAACGTAAAGTTTGACGAGCGGGCCAATGAAGACAAGTATTTCGCCGTCAAAGACCATGAACGGATCGAAGAGATGAAGGCCGAGTTCCAGAAGGCTGAAACAGCCCGGCGGGAAGGACAGATAGTGAGCTGTCCAACGTGCCCCGGCAAGCTTGAGAAGTATGGTTTTATGGGGTTTGTGTTGCGTCGCTGTGACAGGTGTGAAGGGATTTGGCTGAATAAAGGCGATCTGGATCGGATTTTGAGAAAGGCGGTACGTGGTCCGCTGGGAGCTTTCCTTGATCGATGTTTCTCAAAAGATGAAACAAGGAAAGAAGAGTGAGATCTGGCCTTACCAATTGTCCCATATGAATTACCTCCATCTGGGGCCCGCAAGAAAGGTAAACACGACGGAGGACCTGGTCACCGGGAATATAAGTACGGGTTTGTCATCGAGATCGAGACTGACACCGTGCCTCGCGGGCTGAACGAGGAGATCGTCCGCTTGATTTCGGATATGCCTCCGAGGCTGAGACTTCCGCTATCGAGAGTGCGCGCGAGTGGGTGAATACCCATGTCCAGAGTGGCTCCGTAGGTTAAAAAACAGGCCTTGATTTTGCTGTAACCTGGATTATCTAGTTCAGGTTGCCTGGAGCGGCTGCCCAGGTCTGCGGGCCGCGCATGACTCCTTTCAGAACTGTTCAAAATTAGACAGAAATCACTTCCACGCCTGTTATAGCCTTATATCCAAAAGAGAGAGGAGGATGACATGCAAACCACACGCATGCCCGCTTACCGAAGCCGATCACGACAGACTGCGTCTGCAAACAGGCGTGCCTGGTATGAGCGGCCGTCCTATGTCAGCGTACTGCCAGAGGAATTCTTCGACTCTCGGGTCAAACTCGCTGCCGTGTGCCCGGAGACGGCGTTGATGTACGCTGTCCTCGAAGATGCTTTTCTCTGCTTTCATAAACAGTTTGAGACGGAGCAGCGGTTTATTCAGCTTGCGCGCGAGGCTGAGGATTGGTTTTTCAGCGATGACTCTCGCTGGCTCTTCTCCTTTGTATCTGTCTGCGATGCGCTCGGGCTGGAACACGAGCACATACGGAAAGGGCTTAAGCATTGGACCCCATCCCGCCTGGACACAGCGGCGGCAACGAGGTAATGTCATCGGAGCGCGTCAACCGCCGAGGTTTCGCGACCCAACAATAAAACGACCGACCGAGCCCCAAGGGAAGTCGACTGTTGTGGTAATCATCGTGGGCATCGAAAGGAGACACGATCATGATTCAGCAGACTCCTCAAGCCGGCGAGTTCAAACAACAATTGCGTGATTCGTTGCAGCGCGAGACGCAAAATTCTCGCAACTTCAAGGTCGCGCGACACGCGAACGTCTACACCTGTGGCGATCAGGACGAGATGGTCTACTTTATCGAGAGCGGCCAGATCAAACTGCTCATGCTCTCGGCCGAAGGCAAAGAGTGCCTCCTTGCCATCCATAGTGGAGGAGACATTTTCGGTGAGCTATGTTTGTCCGGGTTAGGCGCACGGCTGGAAACGGCGACGGCGATGAAAACAACAACCTTGAAACAAATACCTTGCTCTCAGTTCTTTGCGCGCTTAAGCCGCGACTCGCTGTTTGAGGGCTTCGTGCGGTACCTGGCGGTGCGTATTGCCGACCAACAGCAGGTCATCGCCAATCTGGTGACGGTGGACAGCGAACAGCGTCTGGGTAAGACACTGTTACAACTGGCGCGCACAATGGGCAAGAAAGACCCGCGCAGTATTCGCATCGAGCTGAGAATTTCCCATGAAGAACTCTCCGAGATGGTGGGCACGACGCGGCCGCGGATCAGTCTGTTTATGCAGCGATTTCATAACCTTGGGCTGATCGAGACGAACAAAGATCGCTTTCTCATCATCAAAGAAAGGAAACTCACCGATTACCTCGCTCAGATCGCCTAGAGCGGCTGTGCAGCATCCACAATCTCTTGAATCCGCGCGTTGATCGTCTTTGTTTGGCTCAAGATTTGGTACAATTCCGCCTGACGTCGCGAAGAGATAATTCTCGACCGGGTTGAGCGCGCGATTGCGATCCAGGTCGACCGGGTGCCCAAGGAGACCTCGAGAATGTTTTTAAGTCACAGGGAACGGCACCGCACAGAACGCATCGGTTGGCTACGCGCGACGGTATTGGGCGCGAACGACGGTATCGTTTCGACAGCGAGTCTGCTGCTTGGTGTCGCAGCGGCGAATGCGACGCACAGCAACGTATTGGTCGCGGGGGTCGCCGGCTTGGTCGCTGGAGCTATGTCGATGGCTGCCGGTGAGTACGTGTCTGTCCACTCACAGGCAGACACCGAACAGGCGGACCTCACGCTTGAGCGCACGGAACTCAGGTTAGACGACCAGGGCGAGCACAAGGAACTCACGGCGATCTATGTTGATCGCGGCCTCGATCCGTTGCTCGCGAAACAGGTCGCGGATCAACTCATGGCCCATGACGCGATAGGCGCGCATGCCCGCGACGAACTCGGCATCTCCGAGACTCTGAGCGCCCGTCCGATTCAGGCTGCGCTTGCGTCGGCCGGCAGCTTCGCTGTTGGAGCAGCGATGCCTCTCGTGACCGCCGCCATTGTTTCCGAGGCGAGTCTGATCCCCGTGGTCTCTGCAACGTCGCTGGTGTTTCTTGCGCTTTTGGGCGGCTTGGCGGCGCGGGTGGGCGGTGCACGTGTGACGGTAGGCGCGATGCGCGTCATGTTGTGGGGTGCTTTGGCCATGGGACTGACCGCAGGGGTCGGGACTCTCTTCGGAACAGCGGCGTGAGCGGGAGCTTAGATCACCTAGCAGTGTGCTGAAAAACTCTGATTACAGAGTGTTACAGAGTGCTCAACATGGTAAACACCTAATTGTCCCTATAATGCTTGGACTCGAAGGGGATACGAAAATGCGTCCGTACAAGAACCATCCCATTTACGGGATCGCAATCCCAAAACCGGGAAAGCTGTGGCACCCTAGAGGGTTAGTATTTGCTCCAGGCGAAAACTCGACGATAGAGATTAAACGCTTGGAATCCACCGATTTAACTTTCACGACTAAGAAAGCAGCCGAAGAGCACGGGCTCAATCTATGTAGGGCATGGATTGATGAGCAGAGCGCGAAGTCTAGTAGCAAGGACTAAAGGATCGGATCAATCCACCAAGGTAGGTAGGACAGCTCCGACGAACCAGGCATTGCGCGCGAAGTCGAGCGTGTGCGCTTTGAGGAGCACAGGCGAACCGCGACCACATCCGCTGAAGAAAATTTGTCGTTGAGACCTTGACCGCTAACTTGCTCAGGACTAATTCCTGGAAGATCGCCAGATCACAGAAAGGTATAACAGAAAAGCCTGCCCCTTTTTCCCTCTATTCGCTCCGGATGGAAAGATTTTTTGCCACTTGTCCCCGCGGCCTGGAACGGCTCCTGGCAGAAGAACTGCAACAACTGAAAGCGGAAAAGATTCATGCCGTAGGGGGTGGAGTCCAGTTTAGCGGTGAATTTTCTCTATGTTACCGGGCCAATCTGGAAAGCCGCATCGCCAGTCGCGTTCTGTGGCAGGTGGGAATGGGCCGCTACCGCAACGAAGACGATATTTACCGTATCGCTTACGCGCTACCGTGGAACGAATGGTTTGAACCGGAGCGCACCTTACGGGTCGACGTCTCGGCCATCAAATGTCCTCTCACGAGTCTCAATTTCGTCACGCTCAAAATCAAGGACGCCGCGTGCGATAAGATCCGCCGGCTCTCGGGCCACCGTCCCAGCGTCGATACCCGACAGCCGGATATCCCCATCCAGGGCCATCTGACGGAGCGCGATTTTACCCTTTATCTTGACACCACGGGGGAGCCGTTGTTCAAGCGCGGCCAGCGCATAGCGACGGGAGAGGCGCCGCTGCGGGAAAATCTCGCCGCCGGCGTTTTGCGTCTGGCCGGATGGGCGCCCGGCATTCCGCTGCTCGATCCCATGTGCGGCAGCGGCACTTTCCTGCTGGAAGCGGCGCACATGGCCTTCGATATCGCGCCCGGTTCAGGACGCCACTTTGCTTTTGAGAAACTGAAACATTTTGACGCCAACTGCTGGCAGAGGCTGTCGCAGCAAAGCGCGGCCCGCCGAAAACCCAGGGCGTTTCTTTCTATCTACGGCAGCGATCTCTCCGGCGAGGCGTTGAAAGCAGCTCGCACCAACCTGGCGGCTGGCGGTTTGGAGCAAGCAGTGAGCCTGAAGCGGGCGAATGCCCTGGAAATTTCCGCGCCGGCAAGGGAAGGGATCATCGTCACTAACCCGCCCTATGGCGTGCGCCTCGGCGAGCAGCAGAAACTGGCGGAGTTCTACCCGAAGCTCGGGGACGTCCTAAAGAAAAAATTCAGCGGCTGGCGGGCCTACATTCTCAGCGCCGACATGCGCTTGTCGAAGCTCATCCGGCTCGCCGCATCAAAGCGCACGCCGCTCTTCAATGGCGCCCTCGAATGCCGGCTGTTCGAGTACAAGATGGTGGGAAGGAGGAATGAGGCGAAAAAAAAGTGAAGCGTGATCTCTTATCTCACCAGTAGAAAAGACTGATTAAGATTCAGATCATGAAGGGCTCATCCGCCAGCTAAGAAACGGTCGGCTGTATTGATGCGAGCAAATCGATGGGGACCGGAACAATAATAGTTTCGTTTTTTTCCACGGCAACCTGGGCGAGAGCCTGCAAAAAGCGGAGGTGAAGCGCTGCGGGTTGTTTGGCCATAATCGCGGCCGCGTCGGAGAGTTTCTGCGCCGCTTGAAACTCCCCCACCGCATGAATCACCTTAGCCCGCCTCTCCCGTTCCGCCTCGGCCTGCTTCGCCATGGCCCGTTGCATGTCCTGCGGCAGATCTATGTCCTTGACCGCGACCAGACTCACTTTGATTCCCCACGGGTCGGCCTGCGCGTCCACGATCTCTTGAATCCGTGCGTTGATCGTTTCTCTTTGGCTTAAGATCTGGTCCAATTCCGCCTGGCCGCATACGCTGCGCAGGGTGGTCTGAGCTAGTTGCGATGTGGCGAAGAGATAGTTTTCCACCTGGGTGAGCGCTCTATTGGGATCGAGGACGCGAAAATAGACCACAGCAGCGACTTTCACCGACACATTATCGCGCGTGATGACGTCTTGAGGAGAGACGGTCAGTGTAAGTGTGCGCAAATCGACCCGCACCATTTTTTCAATGAAGGGAATGACAAAGCTAAGCCCGGGTCCGCGAAAGGCGACGAGCCGCCCCAAGCGAAAGACCACTCCCCTTTCGTACTCTTTGAAAACTTTGAACACCATCAGGCCAACGGCCAGAATGATGATCAGAAAAATGCTAATTGGACCAGGCATGTGGAAATTCAGGCAGGCAAGACGTTACGGCGATTTTATCAAGGTTGCGGAGGTTAGATGCTGCCGGGTTGTGTCGCTCTCAACCAGTTGTCAATTCGCTCATGCGCGAATCGACGCATGTGGTCTTCAGTCTCCGAGCCGGTTGTGAAACTACGCCGGCTGGAGAACACGGAGTAAGGCCCATCTTGAAGATCAATATGACCTTTCCATGACCACGAGCGTGTCGCCGGGTCTTGGTTAATTACACCACCAAAGGGCTGTTTGCGGTAAAATTCATTTATCTTGTACTTTGTCGTTTTCGTAGTCCGAGTTTTCATAAGTGACACTCTAGTCTGTTCGGACTTCCGAAGCAAATCGTATTTACGGGCGTTTTCGACCGCGGGAAGAGCGCCGTCGCCAACATCGGGTTGGCATCATCCCTACATAATGAATCGAAGGCGGCATCCCGCGCGGTATGCTTTTCTTGCACAAGCAGAAACGCTCTGTTAGTTTCGACCAAGAGTTGTTCGCAACGGAGAAATGATGGCAAAGCAGGCATTCAAGTATGTCGGTCAAAGTGTTCCGCGAGTGGACGGCATCGAAAAGGTAACCGGTAAGGCCAAGTTCCTGGGAGATTTGGCGGTGCCGGGTATGCTGCAGGGAAAGATACTACGCAGTAGCTATCCTCACGCCAAAATCCTGTCGATCGATACTTCGAGGGCCGAGGCTCTGGAAGGCGTAGTCGCCGTATTGACGGCGGCGGATATCGGCGACCTGAATCCTACCTACAACGGCCGCCCCGTAATCGCCATGAACAAAGTCCGCTATGTCGGCGAGCCGTTAGCAGCGGTCGCTGCGACGGACTTGGCGATAGCGGAGGAAGCGGCCTCTCTGATCGAAGTGCAATATGAAGAACTCCCGGCGGCCGTCGGTATCGATGCCGCCCGCGCTGCGAACGCCCCGCGCATCCACGAAGACAAACCCGACAACATCTGCGCGCATGAATGTGTCGAAAGGGGAAACGTAAAAGAAGCTTTGGCCCAATCCGATCTGGCGGTAGAAGACACCTTCACATTTCCTATGGTCTATCACTACGCGATGGAGCCCCATGCGGTGATCGCGCATTGGAACGACGAAGGGGTCACCGTCTGGTCCTCCGCGCAGCACCCCTTCCAGGTGCGTGGCGATATCGGCAAAATTTTTCGCCTGCCCCTTTCTCGAGTGCGCATGATCATTTCCTACCTAGGGGGCGGTTACGGCAGCAAGTCCTACACCAAATTCGAGCCGCTCGTCGCGGCGCTTGCGCGCAAGGCGCGGGCGCCAGTGCGGGTCTGCAATTCCGTCGCTGACTCCATGTTGACCGTGCGGCGTCACGCGGCGAAGGTAAGAATCAAAACCGGGTTCAAAAAAGACGGCACCATCATGGCCCGCGAGGCGGAAATCTATCTCGATACCGGAGCGTATGACGACAACGGCCCGCAGGTTACGGTGCGAGCGGCGACGAGAGTTCTGGGTCCGTATCGAATTCCCAACATTCACACCGATGCTTACTCGCTTTATACCAATTGCGGCTCGGCGGGCTCGTTTCGCGCCATCGGCGCTCCACAGGTCGTATTCGCCGGGGAATCGCAGATCGATATTGCCGCGGCGCGGCTGGGCATCGATCCAGCCGAATTGCGGCTTAAAAATCTTCTCAGGAAAGGCGAAGAGCTGCGCCCGGGTCTCAAGGGCATCGATGCGAATCTCGCCTACGCGCTAAAGAAACTCGTCGGCGCAAGTCAATGGAAAAAATCGGCAATCAAAAAAGCCAAACCAATTGGGCTTGCCTGCGCCGTGACCAACGCCGGAGCGACTCCGGTTTCGGTGGCGTTGGCTCGTATGCAATCCGACGGCCTTGTGACCATCTTGGCAGGGAGCACGGAAATGGGACAGGGCGTGCGCACGGTTCTCTCCCAGATCGCAGGGGAAGAACTTGCTTTGCCGTTAGATCAGATCCGAATTGTGGGAGCGGACACGAAGGTGACGCCCTACGATAGTTCCACCGGGTCGAGCCGTTCAACCACCTGTATGGGAAACGCAGTCCAGGGGGCCGCGCGAGACCTGAAGAAACAGCTTGTGAAAATTGCCGCGGACACCTTTCGAGTTCCGCAGAGTCAAATCAAGGTTCAGGAGGGTTCGCTCATCAGCGGGGAAGCGCGCCTGAGCTTCAAAGAAGCGTTGGAACGCCGCTTCGGCAAAGGTTCGGGAGGTGAGTTGATCGGCCGTGGCGATACCGGTCCCGATATCACCGATCATCAACTACCGGTCTTTTGGGAGGTCGGTATGGGGATGGTTGAGCTCGATATTGACGAAGAAACCGGCCAGATCGGGTTAAAGCGATTAGTATCGGTCGCCGA
Source organism: Binatia bacterium (assembly GCA_050735975.1). Classification (GTDB taxonomy): domain Bacteria; phylum Desulfobacterota; class Binatia; order UBA9968; family UBA9968; genus DATMBL01. Next base: position 11,242 of record JBOHVS010000191.1, read on the forward strand.
TGTGGGTAAGGCAATTCATCCCGAGGGTTGTATCGGTCAGGAAGAAGGAGCCGCCATGATGGGCATCGGTCATACGTTTTTTGAGCAGATGGTCTACGATGCGAACGGCCAGTTGCTTAATCCGAATTTGATCGATTACCGGGTTCCCAGCTTCAGCGACGCGCCTGAAGAATTTCACACGGTTCTGGTCGAAAACGAGGACGGCCCGGGTCCGTTTGGCGTCCGGGGCATGGGGGAAGGCGGGCTGTTATCCGTTGCGCCCTCCGTGACCAATGCCTTGGAGCGGGCGACCGGGGTCAGAATTAAGGACCTGCCACTCACTCCCGAGCGTGTCTGGCGCGCCTTGAGAGATAGTAAGAAATAATCGGCTTCCTGACATGTGCCGCATCCAGCAATTGCGATTGCGCGCGTGAGTTTGGAATACTGAGCCTCGCCGGTCTGCCAAAACCGACTATTCTTTCATGTTTCAGACTGTGCGAAAACCCCGTTCATGGTTCGACATGCTCACCACGAACGGGTTGAGATATTATTTCAAGTGATTGAACGTTCGTCCTGAGCTTCGTCGAAGGACGGGGCGATTTGTTTCACCAGTTTGCCTTCATGGAGGTCCAATGACTTCTCGCACACAACTGGCAGGGTTCGAGATTCGGCAGGCGGGCGCCCTCGACGTGCCGGTGATTCTCGCGTTCATAAAAAAGCTCGCCGAATATGAACGGCTTTCCAATGACGTGGTGG
>JBOHVS010000192.1:0-17951 GCA_050735975.1 Binatia bacterium
GAAGCGTAGGACTAACGCTCAGGCCAGAGAAGAATTTATCGGAGAGGTGAATCCACTGATCGAAAAGATCGGCTTAAAAATCCCCGATCCTCTCCAAGGGCGGGAGTTTCTTTAGCCGACAGCAGGCCTTATGCAGGTTGAGGTTTAGGTTGAGACTTCGAACCTCGAACTTCTCCTTAGCCTTAGCCTTAGCCTTAACCTCAACCTCAGCCTTGCGAAGCTCGCGCCTGGCTGTGTCGACACGGCAGACAGGCGTCGCGCCTCTGAGGTGCGCGATTCAAGGCCACGAGCGGGCTTCAGGCACCACCGAAGTCAATTATCCAATTTGTGGCTTTTTTTGCTGTGAAGCTCTTGGAGATCCGTGAGCCGCCTGATGGCCCGATCGCGGCATTTACAGCAGGCTAAGTTACAAAAGGAGATTTCGCGGCAATTTCGACACGTTTGATGCGAACAAAAAGGACAGTGTGCGTCAAGAGCAGGCCAAAAGCGTTGTGTACGGTCCAAGTTGGGTGATCCTTTCAGCCGGTGAATTGAGTAGAATCGTGAATCACTTCATTCCAAATTACTGACGATCTGTCAAGACGCGCGCATCTAGATTTTTCATTGCGAGGCAAAAACGCGGGCAAAACCGGAACATGTGCAATTGCAGCGGCCGGATTGTTTTCAATCTAACCCGCGAAGTGCGAACGTCTCACCGTTTGCGCGCCAAAAAGATTCTGCGCGCGCAAGATTTTTACAGTCAAGAACATCTCCTTCAAAAAGAAGGGCAGGATACGTAACTACCGCCGAAAATAGCTTGAGGTTCGATTAGAGAGTGATTCAACGATGAATCGACCCACTCCACGGGCTTCCACTCAAGGACTTAGAAGAACTGTTTGGACAGAGTGGGGATAGGTTATTTTTCTAACGCGTACCGGAGTGCGATCTCCGAGACGGTCCCCTGGGTGTTGACCACCAAACTCGTACCGCCGGGCCGGGAGTCCGCCACAACTAGCGAAAACAATGAAAAGAGTACGAAAAGACTCGCCAAGATTGCGCCCGAGATATCCTTCATAAAGGCTCCCAATGTCGATTGCTAACCGATAGACGAGCCAGCCGGCTAAAAAGTTTACCAGGTTGAGGCGGCTCGGGTTTTTTCACTAGAGTCTAGACGAAAGTCATGCTATCTTCGGCGGCTGAGTGTCTCCATCGGGGATGGTGAAAACCCCTCGCCTTGAGGGGAAGCACGGTGTCATTTCGAGGCGAAGCCGAGAAATCTTATATCAAGGTGACAAGACCCTTCGCTCACGCTCAGGGTGACTCACTGATCGTGGGGGGAGGGTGATAGGTTATCGCCGGCTTTTAGCCGGCCGGGGCGAACCTCTCAGCTTGAAGCTGGGAGTGAGTCAGTTTACAGAAGGCCAGCCTATCTTGCTTGGGCGAGAAAAAAACGGGACTTCTTCGCAGCCTTTAAAGATTCGCGAGGAGGATCGATGAAAGCATCGACTTGCTGGAAAATCGCTGGATTCAGAGCCTCGATAAAAATTGCAATTGCGAGCGCTTGGGTCACTTTTATCCCCCAACAAGTAGATTCAACCGAGCCCCACCTCGCCATACCCGATACAAAACAAGTATCATCAAGCGCCGCGCAGACAAGTGAGGCTCCGGACAAGAGCAGCGCCTCGCCGCAAAAGGCCTCAGGAATGAGAATCTACATAGATCCAAAAAGTGGCGAAATCTCCAAACCCCCGCCTCAGCCGCTCCCTGTCGAAAGGTTGCAGAGATCTCTCGAGGCAGCCAAAGAACCGCCCATGGAACTGCGCGAGAGCCTAAGTCCCAGACCGGGGGGCGGCGTCATGATCGATCTGAAGGGCCGCTTTCGCAGCTCTTTAAGAGCGGTACGCGATGCCGATGGCAAACTTTCGCTCACCCACGAACCTGAAACGTCCGTCTCAAGGGGGGAAAAGTAGATTTCTCGCCGCATGCAACCCCCGCTGTTGCTGTTGTGCTACGCCGTGTTTTCTGTCGCGGCGACGCTTCTCTATTCGTATCCTGCGCATTCGGCCACGGTAACGATCATTAACCGTGACCGTGCTCGTGAAGGATTGAATGACCGCCGGGCCGCGGATCCCGCTTCCAAGGCCGGCGGGAATAGCGGGAGCACCCTGGGAACGCAGCGAAGGATAGCGCTCCAGCGCGCTGCGGACATTTGGGGTGCGCTTCTCTCTATTCCTGTGGAAATCAAGGTAGGAGCCAACTTCGATCCAATGGAATGCGACGAAACGTCGACTCTCCTTGGCACCGCCGGGCCGAACACCGTTCACGGGAACTTCGTTGAGGCTCCGCTGCAGAATACCTGGTATACGCAGGCCCTGGCCAATAGCTTTGCCGCAATGGACCTGGCACCCGACCAAGACGACATGGGAGTCACTTTCAATAGCGCCATCGGCACTTCCTGCGCTTTTCCGAACGTTTGGTATTACGGGCTTGACGGCAACCCTCCTTCCGACACAATCGATTTTGTCACCGTTGCGCTGCATGAGCTCGCCCATGGGCTAGGCTTTCTCAGCCTTGTCGACGTCGACAGCGGTGAAAAGCTGCTAGGGTTTGATGATGTCTTTATGCGCAATCTCGAAGACCACAGTACCGGGAAGCTCTATCCCCAGATGTCAGACGCTGAGCGCGTCAACGCCGCTAAAAACACTGGAAACCTTCACTGGATCGGCGCTGAAGTCGTGGCGGCTAGTGGAACGCTTACGAATGGGGTTCACCTTACCGGCCACGTGGAAATGTATGCTCCCAATCCTCAGGAGCCCGGTTCTTCGGGGTCACACTTCAGTACCGATCTTGCTCCAGACGAAATCATGGAGCCGTTCTATACGGGCGCCAATCACGATGTCGGGCTTATATTGCCGCTGCTTCAGGATCTCGGATGGAGAGATCCACCGCCCGGAGCTGTGGCCGACCTGGCGGTAGATGCGTCAAATTTGACCAGCATCGATCTTTCCTGGACAGCTCCCGGCGATGGCGGCAATGGCGCGGCCGCATCCTATGACATTCGTTATGCGGCTTCGAAAATTACCAATGACAAGTGGTCGTCGGCCACGCCCGTCAACGGCGTGCCCGCGCCGGCTGCGCCAGGATTGCCGCAGAACTTGACCGTTTCACGATTAAGCTGTGGCAGAACGTACTATTTTGCTTTGAAAACTTTCGACGGTATGGGCAGCGTTTCCGTAATATCGAATGTGGCTGTTGGAGAAACGCAGACATGTCCGACGTTGACCGTCGCTCCTCTTGCTCTACCTGATGGCGAAGCCAACGTTCTTTATGACGAGGAATTTGAAATTACCGGCGGGTTTCCGCCCTACACAATTCAAATTGTTGGGGGATCCCTTCCGCAAGGCCTCGCACTTGGTTCGCCTGTGATTACCGGCATTCCAGTACAAGCGCACAAAGTCAAGGTTACGATCTTGGTAACCGATCAGGTGGGCGCATCAACCAGGAAGGTCCTGAAGTTAAGGATACTTAGAGCGGTCACTATAGCGACAAATACACTCAAAGCAGGGCGTCTGAATCGGAGCTACAATTTATTACTTAAGGCCAAGGGGGGAAAGCCGCCCTACAATTGGAATTTGACCGGTGCGCTTCCGGCGGGTCTCACCTTCGATCCCGTGACAGGTCGCATCAACGGGGTACCTACAGAGCCCGGCGCGTTCGAGCTGGAGTTTGACGTGACCGATTTCCTTAGCGGCACCGCGAGTAAGATTTTCACCCTGAGCGTCCAGTGAGCGACCGTCTGCTGTAAGAATCCCTACGATCTAGGTTCGCTTCGTGAGCCGCAGATCTAAGGCTTGCAAGGTATGCTGTAAATCCCCGGATAAGGGCGCGGCCCATGTTCGTTTCTTGCCCTTGTGGTGCAGGGTTATCCGGGTGGCATGGAGAAACTGGCGTTTCAAGCCGTATTCTTTTCGAAAGATTTTGTTAAACGTGAAATCGCCATGCTGATCGTCCATTACGATCGGGTAACCGAATTCGGCAAAGTGCAGGCGGATTTGGTGCATGCGACCGGTCTCAATCCAGACTCGCAAGAGCGTTACGTCAGGAAATTTTTTTACAACTCTAAAGCGGGTGGAGGCTCGAACCTCGGAACCCTGTCGCCCCGGAAGGGGCATGTTTATCCTGCCTTCGTTGTCGTGCAGCCTCCCGGCAACCAGGCAGACATACTCTTTCTCGACTCGAGCGCTGTCAAAAGATTCTTCTAGCGCCCGTGTGGTCTCTTCGTTCTTGGCTAGAACAAGGAGTCCGGAGGTGTCCCGGTCGAGGCGGTGGACGAGTCTCGGAGCGATACCCTGCGGGCGGTATTTCGATTCCAGGAGGCCGATCACTGTTTGCCGCTTAAGAATTCCCTTGCCCTCGTGCACGGCGATACCCGCCGGTTTGTCGATGATGAGCAGTTCATCGTTTTCGAAAATGATTCTTAGCCCGTCCTTTGGCTGCTGACGCGCTATCGCTCGGGGTCTATTTTCGAACGGGATAAAGAGTCGAATCTCATCTCCGGCTTCAACCCGGTTGTCAGGTCCGGCGTGTGTTCCGTTCAGCCTTACTCCGCTCTTTCTAAATAGCTTTCTTACATACCCGATTGGGTAGCGTTTCTTGAGGAAATTCTCCAGTTTCTTCGAGGTCTCGCCCGCCGCCACAATGATTTTGTGAGACACAAGTAAGAGATAACGGCAGGCTGGCGGTTTCGTCAAGAGAGCTTCCATGCAATATTTGCAATTCTTTAGGAATTAAGATAGGTTACGCGAATGGCGTTAGTGCACACCGTTTGTAAGTGTGCGCGCCCTGGTGAGGTCGTCATTGAGCCGTAATGAGTCGGTCGATGCGCTGCGAAAAAAAATCGATCAGATTGATGAAAAAGTAGTCGCCCTACTAAACCATCGGGCCTCTCTTGCGCAGAAAATTGGGCATAGCAAGAGCCTGAACAATCAAGAGGTCTACGTCCCCAATCGAGAAAAGGAAGTTCTTCTTCGCGTCTCGAGCCTAAGCCACGGACCGCTTTCCGAACAAGCCATTCGCGCCATCTTTCGCGAGGTGATTTCGGCCTCTCGCTCTCTGGAAGCACCGACCAAAGTCGTATATCTCGGTCCCGAGGCGACCTATACGCACGCGGCCGCAAGGGAAAAATTTGGCTCATCCGCCGCGCTAACGTCCTCCGTGAGCATTGCCGAGGTCTTTGGGGAAGTCAGCCAGGGGAGGGCAGTGTTTGGAGTCGCGCCGATCGAGAATTCAACCGAGGGGGTCGTGGCGCATACACTGGACCTTCTTGTAGAATCGGATGTCAAGATCTGCGCCGAACTGTTCCTGGAGATTCACCATTGTCTCCTCTCGCAAAGCGGCGAAGCGGATAAAATCCGGCGGATCGTTTCCCATCCGCAGGCGTTGGCCCAATGCCGGCGCTGGCTTTCGCGGAATTTTCCTGACGCTAAAATCGACGAGGTCGCAAGCACGGCCCAAGCTGCGTTGATGGCGGCGTCGGATAAGACGCTCGGGGCGATTTCCAGCGGCGTTGCGAGAGAAGTTTACGATTTACGAATGGTTGCGGCAAACATCGAGGACCACAGCCACAATATAACTCGCTTCCTGGTCATTGGGGCGAAAGATTCGCGCTCGAGCGGCGACGATAAGACCTCGCTGGCTTTTTCGGTGCGGGACGAACCCGGGATACTTCATCGGATGCTGCAGCCGTTCGCCAAGAGCCGGATCAATCTGACGAAAATCGAATCACGGCCGATCAAGAATAAGCCGTGGGAGTACATGTTTTTCATTGACTTTAAAGGTCACAAGGACGAAGCCAGAGTGAAAAGAGCGATCAACAACCTCCAGAAGAACTGTCTCTTTTTGAAAATTCTCGGCTCTTACCCGAGCGGAATATGAACATCGTGGACCAGGTTCCGGAATATATTCGCACCTTGGTGCCCTACGCGCCCGGCAAGCCGATCGAAGAAGTCGAGCGGGAATACGGAATCGCAAATTCGGTTAAGCTCGCTTCGAATGAGAATCCTCTCGGACCTTCACCGAAAGCGCTCAAGGCGATTGGCGAAAGACTGGAGCAGCTGCATCTGTATCCGGACGGTGATTGCTTTTATCTAAAACATGGACTGGCCAAAAAGCTGGCCGTTGACCCCGAACAGCTCATATTCGGCAATGGATCTAACGAAATCATCGAGTTGGCGGCGCGTACGTTTTTGCGCGCGGGCGATGAGGCTATCATGGCCCGGCAGGCGTTCGTCGTTTACAAGCTGATCGTGCAGGCGTTCGGCGGCGTGGCGAAGGAACTGCCGTTACAAAATTTCACTCATGATCTCGAATCGATTGCGAGAGCGGTTTCATCCAGGACCCGGATCGTTTTTCTGGCCAATCCGAATAACCCGACGGGAACGATCTATCGCCGCGACGACTGGGAGCGCTTTCTGGAGCAGGTTCCGGCGAATGTGCTGATTATCGCGGATGAGGCGTATTTCGAGTATGTTGGCGCTTCGGATTACCCCGATTCATTACAGTATCGGGAGCGTGGACCAACGTTGTTGACTTTGCGAACGTTCTCGAAGCTCTACGGCTTGGCTGGTTTGAGAATCGGTTATGGAATCGGCTCGAAGGAAATCGTAAGTCTGATGCAGCGGGTGCGCCAGCCGTTCAATGTCAATGCCCCGGCTCAATGGGGAGCGCTGGCAGCGTTGGATGACCGCGAGCACGTGCAACGCAGCCTGGCGGTTAACCGGGAAGGGATGGCGTATCTCACGCAAGAGCTTGCCCGTCTCGGTTTGGAGTACGTCCCGAGTCATGCGAATTTTATCTTGATCCGCGTGGGAAACGGCGAAGCGGTTTTCAAACAGCTTCTCGGACAAGGGATCATCGTGCGGCCCATGGCGGTGTATGATTTTCCGGAATACGTGAGAGTCACCGTGGGGACGGCGGAAGAAAACTCGAAGTTCATCGAGGGGCTCCAAAAAACGACTAAGGCGCGCTGATGGAACGCTGCAAGACATTCGACTGTGTGAAAACTAGCCCATCACCGTTCGACGACGCTCAGAGCGATCGGCTAAGTCGTGGAAATTACAATCATCGACCGTTCGTGCTGAGCCGCGTCGAAGCACGGGAAGAGAGTTTTCACATAGTCGGGACAATGGCGATGCTGATCGGGAGGGCGGTCGAGTGCCGGTAATGTTTCGGCGGATGGTGGTGGTCGGGGTCGGCTTGATTGGCGGTTCTCTGGCGCTGGACGCCCGCAAGCGCGGATTGGTGGAGGAGATTATCGGTTTCGGCCGCAGCGAAAAGAATCTCAGGCTGGCTAAGAAACGCGGTGTCATCGACCGGTTCCTGCTTGATGAAGGCGAGGCGCCGAGCGATACGGATTTTTTGCTCAACGCTGCGCCGGTACAGGCTGTGGTTTCAACTACAGCTTCGTTTCTGCCGGCCTTGCGGCCCGGCTGCATTGTCAGTGACGTGGGAAGCGTCAAAGGTGAACTGGTACGGGGAATGGATAAATTGCTTCCTCGCGAGGTTTCTTTTGTCGGAGCGCACCCGATTGCCGGGGGCGAACAATGGGGCGCGGAAGCGGCGAAGACCGATCTTTTCGTTCATCATCGCTGCATTCTGACGCCGACAAGGAAAACCGATCCGCGAGCACTCAAAAAGATCGCAACGCTCTGGCGCCGCGTCGGAGCACGGGTGGAGATCATGGATCCCGACATTCACGACATGATTCTTGGGATTGTCAGCCACCTCCCGCATGTGCTGGTTTACGCGCTCGTGAATGCTCTCGGGCGCACGCGGGTGCCAGGCGTCGATTTGAAGTCCTACTGTGCGGGCGGGTTTAAGGACTTTACCAGGATAGCCTCGAGCCGACCCGAGCTGTGGCGCGACATCTGCCTGATGAATCGCAAAGCGATCGGCAAATCCTTGGGCGATTACATCAAGCGTCTGGAGCAACTCAAGCATTGGATCGATGACGGCAACGGAGCCCTTTTGGAAGGAGAATTTGCCCGGGCGAACGAAATTCGGGGACAGATTGCCTAGCGGGGTTGCTGAAAAATGGTCTTGATGCTTCGACAGGCTCAGCATGGACGGAAAATCACCGATGACTTCGCGGTGTATTCCGTTCGCCCTGAGCGGGTCGAAGGGTGAACGGAGGGATTTTCGGTGGCTTGCTAGAGCGTGAAGTATGAGAAGGATAGCCGAGATCAAAAAGCCTTTGCGCGGGGAACTTACGGTTCCCGGCGACAAGTCCATTGCTCACCGCGCGGTGATTCTGGCGAGCATCGCGGGCGGCCGGAGCCGGGTCTTTAATCTATCCGGCGGTGATGATAATTCACGGACGGTGCGCGCGTTTCGACAAATGGGAGTCGGGATCTTTCGGGAAGGAAATGCGCTGTGCATTGATGGCAAAAACTGGGATGGCCTGGCAGCGCCGGGGGAGACCATAGATTGCGGCAACTCGGGAACGACCATGCGTTTGCTCTCCGGTCTTTTGGCGGGACGGCCGTTTAGGAGTCAACTGGACGGCGACTCGTCTTTGCGCGGACGGCCTATGCAGCGGATCATAGAGCCTTTGGGCCGAATGGGCGCGCGGATTACGAGCAAGAACGGCGACGGGCTAGCTCCTCTGGAGATCCACGGCGGCAAGCTGAATGGCGTTGATCACCGGATGCCCGTTGCCAGCGCGCAGGTGAAGTCGGCGATTCTATTAGCGGGACTTCAGGCGCAGGGTGTTACGACATTGGAAGAACCCCTCAAGTCACGGGATCACACCGAACTCATGATTCGGGGCTTTGGGGGAGATGTTTCCATCGAGTGCAGATCTGTTAGGATCAAGGGTGGACAGGCTCTATCCGCAAGAGACGTGCACATTCCCGGCGATATTTCTTCCGCGGCATTCTTTATGGTTGCGGCTGCACTGATTCCTGGTTCGGACCTGATTATTCGCGGAGTCGGCTGTAATCCGACCCGTGATGGAGTGATCGAAGTTCTCCGTCGCATGGGAGGTTCAATTGAGCTGATGAATGAGCGGATGGAGACCGGCGAGCCGGTGGCTGATCTGCGGATCTTGGGCGGCCGGCTCAGTGGAGTTGATGTCGGCTCGGAGTTGGTCGCGCGGACGATCGACGAGTACCCGGTTTTGGCAATCGCGGCGGCATTGGCGGAGGGAACAACGAGGTTCTCGGACGTAAAAGAGCTTCGGTACAAGGAATCGGACCGAATCGCAGCCATGACCGAGGGGCTTCGGAGACTAGGCGTGGACGTCGAGGAGCGTGAAGATGGCATGACCATTCGCGGACGCGAGGGGCTCGAGAGGGCGACAGTAAGGAGCTTTGGTGACCATCGCGTGGCGATGTCCATGGCGGTTGCCGGCCTGACAAGCGACGGCGGGGTAGAGATCGACGATGCCGGGTGCGTTGATATTTCGTTCCCGGGCTTCTTCGAATTGATGGATAAGGTAACCGCGGCGTAGAAGAGCGAATGCGATTGTGGGCGAACCAAGGTGAATCAGTTGATTATTGCCATAGACGGGCCGTCAGGCGCAGGTAAAAGCACCCTCGCGAAACGACTCGCCAAAGATTTAGGCTTTACCTATTTGGACACCGGCGCCATGTATAGGGCCCTGGCTCTAAAAATTTTGCACACGCGGACGGATCTCGCGGATGAACCCGCGCTTAAGACGCTGGTCGCGAACACGGAGATAAATTTAGTTGAGCGGTCGGGAAGCCTCCTGGTGTTTTTGGATGGAGTTGAGGTCTCGGATATGATTCGGACGCCGGAAGTCAGCCAGATGGCGTCCAAAGCTTCCGCTGTGAAAATCGTTCGCGAGAGAATGCTCGAGCTACAAAGGAAAGCGGGCCATAAAGGCAAGGTCGTCGCGGAAGGGAGAGATATCGGCACCGTCGTGTTTCCGGAGGCGGAAGTCAAAATTTTTCTCAATGCTTCCGTCGACGAGAGAGCGCGCAGGAGGTTCGAGGAACTCCGCGCGGCGGGCCGAAAGGTCACTATCGAGGAGACGCTTCGGGAAATGAACGAACGGGATAAGCGCGATAGCGAGCGAGATTTGGCTCCCTTGTGCAAGGCCGCGGATGCGGTGACGATTGACAATTCGCTTCTGAGCGTTAGCGAGGTAGCAAAGCGAGCGCTCGAGCAAGTTCGCAAAAGATCCTTACAAATTTAAGAATGATCGGAGTAGGTTTCATGGATCAAAAGGATGAAGGAACAAAAGGCGCCGCCGCGGGGGGCGCTACCGAGTTTGAAACTCTCTTTGAGGAAAGCCTCCGTTCGGTGAAGCCGGGCGGGATTGTCAAAGGAACGGTAGTCGGGATCACATCGACTCACGTCTTGATTGACGTCGGCTATAAATCCGAAGGGCAGATTCCCATACAGGAGTTCATGGATCGGCAAGGTAACGTGCAAGCGAAGGTCGGCGACGAGATCGACGTCTACTTCGATTCGTCGGAGAATGCGAATGGCGGGATCGTTCTGTCGCGCCAACGCGCCGAGAACATGAAAATCTGGGAAGTGATCGAAAAGGCGTGCAATGAAGGAACGCCGATTCAAGGCTACATAGTCGGCAAGGTCAAGGGCGGCTTTAAAGTCGATGTCGGTGTTCCTGGATTTCTTCCCGGCTCTCATGTCGATATCAGACCCACGCGGAATCTGGATAAGTTTATTGGGACGACCGACCGATTTGCCGTTCTGAAATACAACCGCGCCCGCGGCAACGTGGTGCTTTCGCGCAGGGCTGTCTTGGAAAAGGAACGTGATAGTCTCAAGCAAGAAGTCCTCAAAGTTTTGGAAGAAGGCGTGATTCTGGAAGGCACGGTCAAGAATATTACCGGCTATGGCGCCTTCGTTGATTTGGGCGGGATCGACGGCATCCTTCATATCAGCGATATGTCGTGGGGACGAATTAACCACCCATCCGAAATCTTGCAGGTGGCAGAAAAAGTGAAGGTCGTCGTTCTCAAGTTCGACCCTGAAAAGGAACGTATCTCGCTCGGCATGAAACAATTGACGCCTGATCCCTGGCATACCGTGGCGGCGAAATATAGCGTGGGCGCGCGCGTTCAGGGTAAGGTCATCAGTCTCATGGACTATGGCGCCTTCGTCGAACTGGAGCCTGGAATCGAGGGGCTGATCCACATCTCGGAAATGTCTTGGACGCGCAAGGTGGCGCACCCTTCGAAGGTCCTGCAAGCCGGCCAAAACGTTGAGGTCGTTATCCTTAACGTCGATCCCAATCACCGCCGCATCTCATTAGGTCTCAAGCAAGTCCTGCCCAACCCGTGGGAAGAGGCGAGACAGAAGTACCCGGTGGGAAGCATCATCAAGGGCCCGGTCCGAAACATCACGGACTTTGGGATATTCGTCGGTATCGAGGAGGGAATCGACGGGTTAGTGCATGTTTCCGACTTGCACTGGACAAAGAAGGTCAAGCATCCGTCCGAACTTTACAAAAAAGGCGATGTTGTGGAGGCCAAGGTGATGGGTGTCAACGTTGAGAACGAGCGGTTTTCCCTCGGAATCAAGCAGCTCGGTACGGATCCATGGAAAATCATCGCCGAGCGTTATCCGATGGGTTCGAAGATCAAAGGACAAGTCACCAGCGTGCCCGACTTCGGAGTATTCGTGCGGATCGAAGAAGGGGTAGAAGGTTTGATCCACGTCTCTCAGTTGAGCACGGAGCGAGTGGATAAGCCCTCGGGCCTGTTCAAACCAGGAGACGAAGTCGAGGCCGAAGTCATCAATATCGATGCCAACGATAGGAAAATCGGCCTCAGCATTCGCGCCCTGCGCCGGACCGAGGAACGCCAGGAGATGGAAAATTACCTTCGCCGGGAGAAGGAAGGCGGGCGATTTTCTTTTGAGTCGATCTTGAACGAGGAGCTTCGACTCGATCGGGATGAAGAGGGACAACCCAATCGCAAAGGGAAAGGCGACAATTCATAATCAAAAAGAGGTACCATGACGAGAAGACATCCGATACTTAAGGGCGTTGGAATCATCTCCGTGTTAATTTTGGTGCTTTTCGTTACCGTATTTTTCTATGCCTATTTGACCGGTGGTGATGCAAGAACCCTTTCGTTGCTTAGCGGAGAAGGGGTAGGCGTGCTTCAGGTTCAGGGATCGATCGACGACTCCCACTCGATCTTGACCGAGCTTAAGCAGTTCAAAGAGGCCCCGTGGATCAAGGCCGTCGTCATCCGCATCGATTCTCCCGGCGGAGCCGTCGCTCCGACTCAGGAGATCTTTGGAGAGATTCAGAAGATGAAGAACAAAAAGCCGCTGATCGCCTCTATGGGTGGCATGGCAACCTCGGGCGGATATTACATCGCAAGCGCATGCGATCAGATCGTTGCCAACCCGGGGACGCTCACAGGTTCGATCGGTGTCATCATGCAATTGGGAAACGTCGAGGATCTGATGAAAAAGATCGGCGTTAAATCCTATAGCGTAAAGAGCGGCGCCAACAAGGACATCGGTTCTCCATTCCAGCCGCTATCGCCCGAGGGCAAAGCGATCCTCCAGTCTCTCGTGGATAACGTGCATAATCAGTTCGTCGACGCAGTTGCGGAAGCCAGAAGCATGGAAGAGGCCGAAGTGAGAAAGCTCGCAGACGGTCGCGTTTACTCTGGCGCGCAAGCGAAGGAATTAGGTCTCGTAGACCGGTTGGGCAGTCTCCAGGATGCCATTGAATTGGCCGCAAAACGCGCGGGATTGGAGGAAGATCCGGCCGTTTATTACTCGCGCGAAGAGCAGGGGGCGTGGTGGGAGAGATTGTTAATGTCCGTGATTGGCCGCCGGTTGCCCGGCAGTGAACGCGGCGGGCTGCGTTACGAGTGGTCGCCATCTTGGCTTCACTGATCGGGCAACCGGGAACACGCCAAGCTTAAAAATCAGAATAGATTTTTTTTCGTATCGTGAGGGGGTGCTATGACAAAAAGAGATTTAATCGACGAGGTCAATAAGCGATTTCCGCATCTTTCCCGGAAAGACTCGGAAGTCATAATCAACGCGATCTTCGACTCCATGATCGATGCGCTCGCGCAGGGAGATCGGATCGAGATTCGCGGTTTCGGCAGTTTCGTCGTGAAACATCGACGCGCGAGGCAAGGGCGAAATCCGAAAAGCGGCGTGCTGGTCTCCGTGGCCGCGAAGAGAGTGCCGTTTTTCAAGGTCGGCAAAGAGCTGCGTCTGCGGGTTGACGGTAAAGAGGTGACGGAGGCCGATGTCGAATGAAGCGGCTATGGGCCCCCTGGCGAATGGCCTATATAGACCAGGGTGCCAAAGATGACGGCTGTATTTTTTGTGAGAAGATTCGACAAACGGATCTCCGTGAGGCTTTAGTCTTGGCCGGGACGACTCATTCCGTCATCATGCTCAACAAATTTCCCTATAACAACGGTCACCTGCTTCTCGCTCCCAGGCGGCATGAAAAACGTCTTTCCAATCTATCCATTCCGGAATATGCTGATCTGAGCGAAGCGTTGCGCCGATCGGTCGAAATCGTACAGGCGGTGCTTCATCCGGGCGGGATTAATCTGGGCATGAATCTTGAGAAGTGCGCGGGAGCGGGAGTGGAGGATCATTTGCACTGGCACGTCGTACCGCGCTGGGAGGGAGACACCAATTTTATGCCCGTAGTTGCCGATGTCCGCGTTATGCCGCAACATCTGTTGGAGAGTTACGATCGCTTCAAGCCGCACTTCGAGAATTTCTCGGTTTGACGCTTACGACTGTCAATAATATCCGGAACATCTGAAGCCAGTTCTAACCAATCGTGGCGCCGACGGCGCCGAAAATCTTCGCATTAAGGGAGGCAGGTCAAGGTGAATCAGGCGAAAACATTAGGCGAGCTGAAGAAGAGCGGCGTTCCCGTTTTGTCGGTCCGCGAGGAGATGCGGAAAAACCTGGTCCAATGCTTCGAAAGCGGCAAACGCATATTGCCGGGCATCATCGGCTATGACGAAACCGTTATTCCGGAAATCGAGAACGCGATTCTTTCCGGACACCATATGGTTTTTCTCGGAGAAAGGGGACAGGGGAAGTCCCGGGTTATTCGCGGATTGGTGAGTTTGTTGGAAGAGCGCATCCCGATCGTGCAAGGGTGCGAAATCAACGACAATCCCCACAAGCCGATTTGCCGCCCCTGCCGGCAAAAACTGGCAGAGTTGGGCGACGCTATGCCGATCCAATGGATTGACCGAGACACGCGTTACGGCGAGAAGCTCGCTACGCCGGACGTTTCAATCGCCGACCTGGTGGGCGAAATCGACCCGATCAAGGTCGCCGAGGGCCGTTATCTCGCCGACGAGGAAACTATTCACTACGGCCTGGTGCCCCGCACGAACCGGGGCATCTTCGCCATCAACGAACTGCCCGATCTGACGGAAAAGGTTCAAGTGGGGCTTTTCAACCTGATGGAAGAGAAAGACGTGCAAATCAAAGGGTACAAGATCCGGCTGCCGTTGGACGTCGTCATCGTCGCCAGCGCCAATCCTGAGGATTACACCAGCCGGGGAAGGATCATCACCCCGCTCAAAGATCGCTTCGACGTTCAGATACGGACGCACTACCCGAAGAGCCTTGAAGACGAGATCGTCATCATGGAGCAGGAAGCCGCGCCAATCGACCAGCGCAGCCGTAAAGTCGAAGTACCGCGCTTCCTCAAGGAGATCCTCGGCCAATTGACCTTCGAGGCGCGGAAGTCAAACGAGATCAACCAATCGTCCGGGGTCAGCGTGCGGGTGACCATCAACAACTTTGAAAGCTTGATTAGTAACGCCGAAAAAAGGGCATTGCGCTGCAAGGAGAGCGAGATCGTTCCGCGGATAAGCGACCTGCACGCCATGCTGGCGTCGACGACGGGTAAAATCGAAATGGAGTATGTCGGGGAGGATAAGAAGGAGGGAGAAGTGGTGGAGAAACTTCTCAACCGATCCCTAGTCAAAGTGTTCGACCAACACTTCAGTCTCAATTCACTGCAAAAAGTGATAGAATATTTCAACGCGGGCTGGGGTGTGGAAGTGTCCGACCGGATGCCTTCGCAAGAATACCTTGAAGGGATAAAAGAGATTCCCGGCCTCAAAGAGGCGATTCGGTCGCTAGGGATACAGGAATCGCCGGCTCTGATGGCCTCGGCAACCGAGTTTGTTCTGGAAGGGTTGCACCTCCATCAGAAGCTCAACAAGGAGATCGAAGGAGGGCGGGCTACTTACGGCAAATAGGACTTGTGAGCCCCCGCTCGTCAGCGGGAGAGAGAACGAGCTCGATCCTTATAAACCTCCATGCCGCATATACGCTATAGCCGCTGGAATGCCACGCGGGACTCGCTCGATTCCGACGCGGTGTTCGACCAGCTTAACGACTACATGAACGACACCGGCGATCTGCAGCAAGCGATGCGCCGGTTGATGCAGAAAGGCGTCAAGCGGGGTGAAAAGCAGACCAAGGGACTGGACGATCTCTTGGCCCAGGTCGCGCGCGAGATGCGCAAGCTTTACGACCAATATCGCCTTCAGTCCGCGATGGACGAAGTCCAACAACAGCTCGAATCGATCGTCGACGAAGAGCGCCAAACGCTGGAGGATCTCGAGCAAGCCGGGCAAGACACTCAAAACCAACAACAATTCCTGAACGATCTGCCGGGCAAGACCAGCGAGGCGGTCGAAAGACTCACATCCTACAGTTTCGAAAGTCCCAAAGCGGAATCGGATTTTCAAAAACTGCTCTTAGATCTCGAACAAATCCGCAAATTGGAAAACTGGCTGCGGCGGGAAGGCAGTCTCTTCCGCGGCCAAACGCCTTTGGAATTTCGCCAGTCCAAGGATCTCATGGACCGAATGGAGGAGCTTCGCCGTCTCGAAGGGCAGCTGTCGAGCATGCAGCTAAAGGACGTTGACAAAGAACTGTTGGAAAAACTTCTCGGAGGCGATCCGAAGCAGGATTTTGACGGCGTCATGCGCATGCAGTCGATGCTCGAAGAGGGCGGCTATGTGCTCGAGCAAGGCGACCATTTCGAGCTGACCCCGCGCGGCGTCCGGCGCGTCGGGCAACTGGCGCTCAGGGATATTTACCAGCAGTTGCGCCGCGACGGCATGGGCAGACACTCCACTCGAAATCGCGGCTCTCATGAGTTTATGACCGAGAATAGCCGGCCCTACGCTCAGGGCGACCCGTTCCAGGTCAATATGATCCAGACTCTGAAGAACGCGCTGCTGGGTGGGGGAGGGATTCCGGTTAAGATCCGGCCGGGCGATTTTGCGGTTTACGAATCCGAGCATACCTCGCGCGCGGCCACGGTTCTGCTGTTAGATATGAGCTGGTCTATGAGCTGGGAAGGCAGATTCGCCGCCGCGAAAAAAGTCGCCTTGGCGATGGAAACCCTTGTGCGATCCCTCCACCCGCGGGATTATTTCGGCATCGTGGGCTTTTTCACCCGAGCCGTCGAGCTCAAGGCCAAAGATCTGCCGCAAGCGACCTGGAACATGGGCGACCCGTTCACGAACTTACAAGACGGTCTGCATCTCGCGGCCGAAATGCTGGACAGAAGACCCAGCCCCAACCAACAGATGATCGTGATTACCGACGGCCAGCCCACTGCCTACTGCCGTCAGGGCCGGCTCTACTGCGAGTGGCCGCTGAGCTTCGGCGGTATCAGCCAGCGCGCCGCCGAGGAAACACTGAAGGAAGCGGAGCGCATCACCCGCAAAGGAATCACCATCAACACCTTCATGTTGGACGATAGTCCCGTGCTCCGCGGATTCGTCGATGATCTCACCCGCATCAACAAAGGCCGCGCCTTTTATACCCGTCCCGACCGGCTGGGAGAATACCTCCTGGTCGACTATCTCTCGCGCCAGCGAAAGAAGGTTTAATGCGCTAGCGCATTAAACCGTTCCAGTCGTTCCAATAGTTCAAATCGTTCAAGCCGTTCAAGAGGCTCAAGCAGCGAAGGTTATGGGCGTGGGTTGCCCCGCCCGATCAGATTACCTGTGGTCAGCCCGTCGAAAAAGCCTTCAGATGCGAGGCGTGCGAAGACTCGACAAGCGGAGACGTACTCCGGTAGTACGTCGTAGCGAGTCGGGCGAGCGCAACGAAGCAGATGAGCTTTTTAACCGCCTTGGTTGACACCTGAAATTATTTTCAGTATATAGGATGATATGCTTTCCTCGCTGACCTCCAGGCAAAAAGAGATCTATGATTTCCTGCTCAAGACGATCCGGGAGAAAGGTTACGCGCCGTCAATTCCCGAGATCGGCAAACGATTTAAAATCGCCTCCACCAATGGTGTTTCCGATCACCTGAAGGCGCTGGAGAAAAAGGGCTACATTCGCCGGGTCGGCAAACGGGCCATCGAAGTTTTAACCGCTCTGGGCCAACCGGTTCTGACCTCTCTTCGCGAGATTCCGATTGTTGGAACGATTCCTGCCGGCAAGCCCTTTCTTAGCGAGGAAAACTCGGAAGGAATTTTAACCATCCCGAGCGACCTGGGCTCCGGAAAGCTCTTCGCTTTGCAAGTCAAAGGCGACAGCATGATCGGCGCCGGTATTCTGGAGGGCGACCGCGTGATCGTAAAACAACAGGGGACGGCGGAAAACGGCGAGATCGTCTGCGCCTTGATCGACGGCGAGGCAACATTAAAGCGTTTCTATAAGAAAGCCAGCGTGGTCACGCTAAAAGCAGAGAACGAACAGTATCCTCCGATCACGGTCTCCGAGGGAGAGTTTCGAATCGTGGGGCGGGTCGTGGGGCTAATAAGGAAATTCTAAAGACGGTTCAAAATTCAACGTTCAATGTTCACAGTTCTCGGTCTTGAGTTCAGGGTCTCGCGGCTCGTGTCTCGCGTCTAGGCTTGGTGCTCAGCAACGTCGAACATCGAACTTCGAACCTCGAACTGCCCGAAGGGAACTTGAACACCCCAATAGTTA
>JBOHVS010000193.1:0-17770 GCA_050735975.1 Binatia bacterium
CGGTCTGGACTGAAATACGCGATTATAGCTCGCACCAGACCTGGGATTGTAAATTCTTCGGAGACAACGTCGGTGCGTAGCCCTAACTCGTCCAAGGTTTTGCTCGTAATCGGGCCGATGCAAGCAATGCGCGCCCTGCCGACGAGCTCACTGACATTGTCGTCAGGAAACATCCGCGCGAAATTAGACACGGTGCTGGAGCTTGTAAAGGTGACCATGTCTATCTCGCCGGCGCTGAACATGCGCCGCAACGGCGAGGTATCGGCGCTCGGCCGGGACGTGCGATAGGCTTCGATCACCTCCACCTCCCCTCCCCATTCGCGAAGCGTTTCCGGCAAGATCTCCCGTGCTTGAGCGGCACGAGGAATCAGCACCCGCTTCCCCCGGATCGCTGCAGGCGTCAAACCCTCAAGGATGCCTTCGGCTTGATATTGTTTGGGAACAAGACAAGGGCGAATTCCCGCGTCTCCAAGCCGCCTTGCCGTCTCAGGACCGATGGCAACGACTTTCAACCCTTCCATCTCTCCCACTTCCTTTTTCAGATGACGCAGTCGGTTCAGGAAATGCTCGACGCCGTTCACGCTGGTGAAAAAAAGCCAGTCATACCTCCGAAGTTCTTGAATGGCGCCATCCAAGGCGGCGTAACTATGCAACGGTTTGATCTCGATCGTCGGAAACTCGATCGCTTCTCCACCGAGGTCTCGAATTCGGCGTGCCAACACTCCTGCCTGCGAGCGAGCCCTGGTCACAACGATGCGCTTTCCTTTCAGGGCCGGTTTTTCTATTTGCGGCATCATGTTCGACAATTCTTCGGGCAACGTGTAAATCGGCAGCGCCGTTTTGGTTCGACAAGCTCACCACGAACGGCGCTTTTGCTAACCCGTTCGCACTGAGCTGTGTCGAAGTGCCAGATCCCGTCGTGTGTAAATCATTTGCTCGAGTTTCTCCGTTCCGCCGCTAGCCCGCAGCTAAGATCGCTGCCGCGCCTTCAGCCAACAACCGTTCGGCCAATTCCTTTCCTGCTGCAGCCGCCTGTGATGTGGAGGCGACAATCTCACCGCGGCAAAGCACTCGACCCTCAGGGTCGGCTACGACTCCCGACATTTCCAGACGGTCCCCGCTGACTTTCGCCAGCGCTCCCACAGGGACATGACAGCCGCCGCCGAGCCGATCTAGAAAGGTTCGTTCCGCCAGCACTTCCGAATAGGTCTCTTGATGGTGCATAAAACGCAGTTCTTCGCGGAGCGCGCCATCGTCACGCGTTTCCAACGCCAAAGCCCCTTGGGCGACTGCGCTGACACAGACCTTTGAATCCAGAAATTCGGCGATCTGGTGCTCCTGGCCGATTCGATTGAGTCCCGCGGCGGCTAGGACGAGCGCATCCATCTCGCCGGCAGCCAGCTTCTTGAGCCGCGTATCGATATTGCCCCTGATCGGCACAAGCGAAAAATCGGAGCGGTAGTGAGCAATCTGCGCCCGCCTCCTGAGACTCCCGGTGGCAACCTTGGCGCTCTCCGGCAAGTCTTTCAACGCTAGTCGGTTTCGGCTCACCAGGGCATCACGCGCGTCTTCTCGCTTTGGAACGGCCGCGATTGTTAGACCGGCTGCGAGCTCGGTCGGCAAGTCTTTCATCGAATGGACCGCCAAATCGATTTCGCTTCGCAGCAGCGCGTCTTCGATCTCCTTTACAAATATTCCCTTTCCACCGATGGCCAGAACCGGGGTTTCAAAGAAACGGTCGCCGCTGGTCTTAATGATCCGGAGATCGACCGCAACCTGAGGATTTTGCTGTTCGAGTTGGCGCTTCACCCAGGTTGCCTGCGCCAGCGCCAGCGTGCTTCCTCGCGTGCCGATCGTTATAGAACTCATCGGCCCGTCGTCTCCTCTAACGAACCCGGTCCCCGAACGGGAACAGGCAACTGTTTCGGGGACTGGCTGCTTTTTTGTACTGCAAAAAGCTTCAGCTGAAGCTGATCCGCCTCCGCTTTGTGGCGCAGCCTGTCCTCCTGATCGAAAAAGTATCCTACTTCCCTGAATCCTCCTGTCTCCGCTTGCGACGCCATCACTTTTCCTCCAAATTGAAAAGCTTCTTCAGAGCCGCGATATAAAGAGTATCTTCTTCGCCGTCCGAGTTTCCTCTCAACCGGGTAATCGGTCCATGCAGAATCTTGTTGATCATAGCCACCGTCATATTCTCAAGTGCCTGTCGCTGCCCTACCGAGAGGTCTTTAAGACTCCCGCTGAGAGATTTCTCGATCTCCTTTTGTCGAATCTCCTCGAGCCGACGCCTGAGGGCGGCGATTGTTGGAACCTGCTCCAGCGAGTTCATCCATTGGACGAAGGCCTGCACCTCTTCATGGACAATGCCTTCGGCTTTTTCCGCTTCGTTCGATCGTTCCTGAAGGTTCTCCTCCGCCACGCTTTTGAGATCGTCGATGTTATAAAGATAAACATTGTCAATCTCATTAATGCGCGGATCAAAATTTCTCCGGTCACCGATATCAATGAAGAACATCGTTTGCTGCTTGCGCTCCTTCAGAACCTTTTCCACGGCCTCGGCATGCACGAGGATATCAGGAGTACCGGTGCAACCGATGACCAGATCCGCCATCTTGAGATAACGCGGGAAATCCTCGAATAGAATGGGGCTCCCATGGATTCTGCCGGCCAGTTCCACGGCCCGATCGAAAGTACGGTTTGTCACCATCAAACTTTTGACGCCGCTGCGCTGCAGGTGCCGCGCCATCAAATCTCCCATTTTCCCCGCGCCGATCAACATGACGCTTTTGTCATCGAACCGGTCGAAAATCCTTTTCGCGAGATCTACGGCAACGGAACTCACGGAAACCGCGCGGCTGGCGATTCCCGTCTCGGTCCGCACCCTTTTGGCGACCGAAAACGAACGATGAAACAGACGGTGCAGGACCGCGCCGATCGCCCCGGCCTCTTGAGCGAGGCTGTAATACTCTTTCAACTGACCCAGAATCTGCGGCTCCCCGACCACCATGGAATCCAAACTTGCCGCGACTCGGAAAAGATGCCGCACCGCCTCGGCGCCATGATACGTGTAGAGATGCGCTTCGAACCCGTTCTGGCTCCGGCTGGCCGCATGTCCGGCGAGAAATATCTTAATATCCTCGAATGCTGCCGGACCCTCCTCAGCGGCCGCGACCACTTCCACGCGATTACAGGTTGAAAGGATTACGCCCTCTTGGATGGACGAGAACGTAAGCAAACGGTGCAAGGCGTCCTTGACGTGGAAATTTTCGAAGGCGATGGTTTCCCTTACCTCAATCGGGGCGCTGCGGTGGTTCAGCCCGACTATGACGATTTGCTTATCCACGCCCCTACTCGAACCTGCCCGCGTGGCGGCTGAGAAAAATCGAATCCCCCCACAAGAAGTATCCGAGAACCACTGCGAACCCCACCACGGTCAGGACCGCGGCTTTTCTTCCTCTCAGGCCGGCGGTAATTCTGCCGTGCAGAATGGCCCCGTAGAAAAGCCAGGCAATGCCGGAAGAGATCTGCCGTGGGTCCCACGACCAGTAATCTCCCCACTGGATACCCGCCCAGATACTTCCGGTCAGGATGCCCAAAGTCATGAATGGAAAACCCCATACAAGGAGTATGTAGTTGAGACGGTCCAACGCCTCTAGGGGTGGAAATCGCCTCATCAAAGAGGTTATTTTCTTGTGCTTTAGATAATGTTCCTGGAAGAGATAGATGAGACTTACGCCGAACGCCAATGCAAAAACCGCATTGCCGAGAAAGGCGAGCGTAACATGCAGCGGAAGCCAAAAAGTTTTAAGCGAGGGCGGAAGCCCCCCCGTCCCGCCGCCCGACGCCAGTGCCGCCAAAGACATTAAAAAAGCCAGCGCGGCGACGATACACCCAAGCACCGCGACTCGGTATTTGAGCTGCAGGAGCAGATAGCCCGCAACCATCAACCAACTCTTGAACAAAAGCGCCTCGCGGAGTGCCGTGACCGCCGGGTATCCCTCTTGCGAGAAATGGGCGCCAAGCGCCGACGTGTGGGTTACGAAACCGAACAGGAGCATCGCGGCCGGCAACCCGGACGCGGTGTTCCTAAGGAGAACGTAAAAAACAAAACTCGCGGTTGCTAGCAGATAAAGGACGGCCGTGGTCTTGAGCAGGATCACATCCATAAGGCAAGCGTATTATAAGATAACCCGCCGCACCTGCAAGCCCATGGTCGAGCGAGCAAATTACGCGATAGAACAATAACTTATTACGAGGCACTTGGTAAGTAAGCTAACCGGATTAAGCGGCATCATCCGTTCAAACTGTTTAGGCCGTTCAAGCCGTTCCCAATCGCGTAATTCGTCCGAACGCTTTACCCGATCTTAGACGGATTGAACTTTTTGAACTGCTTGAACGGTCTGGCGACATCAAAATTGACCCATGCTAGCAAAAGAGATATCCTCAGTCAAAATTTGCGTCGATAAATTTCCGTGGCCCATTCGAAGCCTTACCTCTATTGCTTGCTTGCAATCCTCATTGCATTTTCCAGCGCGTGCTTTTTCTCTTCGCCGGAAGACCCGGCTCCCGGTTATCTCGCGATCGGCATTGAGAGCCAGCCCACGCACCTGGACCCGCGATACGCCACCGATGCCAACTCGGTGCGCATCAGCGGCCTGATCTACAATTCACTGCTACGCGCCGATGCCAATTCTCAGTTGCAACCGGAGTTGGCGGAAAGTTGGGAAATGACCGATCAGCAAACCTACCGCTTTTATCTTCGCAAAGGGGTCAGGTTTCACGACGGGAGACCGCTCACCGCCGCCGATGTAAAACACACTTACGATTCGATCTTAAACCCGAGAAACAGCTCTCCGAGGCGAGCGCCCCTGAAAGTTCTCGCATCTGTCGATCCAATCGGTCCATATGAGATCCGTTTTCGCCTGTCCGAACCGCACGCCCCATTCTTGGAGCACTGCACGATCGGTATCGTACCGGAAGGCGCATCAGCCACGACCGATTCCAAGCCGCCTTTAGGTTCGGGACCTTTCCTCTTGGAAGCGATTCATCCGGGGGAGCGAGTCTTGCTCCGGGCCAATCCCAATTACTGGGAAGGAAAGCCATCCGTTCCCGGGCTCAGCTTCAAGATCGTTCCAGACGCCATCGTGCGCGTCCTGGAGTTCAAGAAAGGCACGATCCAGTTCTTGCAGAACGACATCGAGCCGGACATGCTGCCGTGGCTCAAGCGCAATACCGATGGCGTCATCGACATGAAACAAGGCACGACCTTTCAGTACATCGGCATCAATCTTCAGCATCCGATCTTACGACACCAAAAGGTCCGGCAGGCGCTCGCCTACGCCATCGACCGCGATGCGATCATCCACCATCTGCTCAAAGATCAGGTTACCTCGGCGAGCGGATTGTTGTCAGCGCTCCATTGGGCTTATGACGGCGCCGTTCACGTCTGGCCTTACGATCCGGAAAACGCTAAGAAACTACTGGACGAAGCCGGATATCCCGATGCCGATGGTGCCGGCCCAAACCCTCGCTTTAAGCTGTCATTTAAGACGACGAACCTCGACCTACGACGGCGCATCGCCGAGGCCTTCAAAGAACAATTGCAAAGAGTTGGAATCGAGCTGGAAATCCGGACGTATGAATGGGGCACCTTTTACGGCGATATCAAGAAAGGCAACTTCCATCTTTTTTCACTCGCCTGGGTGGGTATCCTGGATCCTGACATTTATTACAACATATTCCACTCGGCCAGCGTTCCACCGAACGGCAACAACCGCGGCCGATACAGCAATAGCGAAATCGATGCCCTCGTAGAACGCGGCCGAAGGGCGACAGATCTGGGTCAGAGAAAAATCGTCTACGGCCAGGTTCAACGAATCCTCGCTCAAGACCTGCCTTACATTCCGCTCTGGTGGTGGAAGAATGTAATCGTACGGAAACCTGAGATTCGCGGCTTCACTCCGTATCCCGACGGCGATTTGATCTCGTTGAAGGCAGTATCTTACCGGCCTTCCCATCCTTCAACGTGAAGCGATACTTGCTGCAGCGCTTTTTGCTTTTACTTCCGACACTCTTCGGCGCCCTCACGTTGGTATTTTTCCTGATCCACATGGTTCCTGGCGATCCCATCGAAGTCATGCTGGGAGAAACAGCGAGCGCCGCGGATAAAGAAGAGCTGCGCCGGAATCTTGGGCTGGATCGCCCCCTGCTCGTCCAGTACCGCGGCTTTCTCAGCGCCTTCGCGCGCGGCGACTTGGGACGATCGCTCTATGAAAATCAAAGCATTAGCGATCTTATTTTCGCGCGAGTTCCAGCCACCATCGAGTTGACTTTGTGCGCGATGAGCATGGCCGTTTTCATCGCGTTTCCGCTCGCGATTCTCGCCGCGGTCAATAGAGGCTCCTGGCTCGACCGGGCGGCGCTTCTTTTTTCCCTCCTCGGTCTCTCAACGCCGAACTTCTGGCTTGGTCCCGTGCTGATGATTGTCTTTTCGATTCACCTGGGCTGGCTTCCGGTTTCAGGTCGCGGCGACTTAACTCATCTGTTTTTGCCCTCACTCACTTTGGGATTTGCGATGGCAGCGATACTAACGCGAATCCTCCGTTCAAGTTTGCTGCAAGTCATACACGAGGATTACGTCCAGGCGGCGCGAGCGAAGGGCTTGAGTGAAAAGCGGCTCTGGCTGAAACACGTACTGCGAAACGCGTTGATCTCCGTTATCACCATTATGGGTCTTCAGTTCGGCGGGCTTCTGGCCGGGTCCATCATCACGGAGACCGTGTTTGCCTGGCCAGGTATCGGCCGGCTTATGGTCCAGGCGATTCAGACGAGGGATTACCCTCTCGTCCAGGGATGCGTCTTGATGATCTCGACCGCCTACCTTGTGGTGAATTTCCTCACCGACATCTTCTACCGCCTGGTAGATCCGCGGATCTCGTATGGGAAATAAAAGCTGGTTCATCTCCGGATTCGTGGTCCTGTTAATGCTCGCCGCATGCGCCGTCCTGGCGCCCTGGATCGCGCCGTATGATCCGACGCGGCAAAATCTACATGCGGATCTGTTGCTCCATTCGCGGGACCATCTCTTCGGAACCGACAAGCTTGGCCGGGACATTCTGAGCCGAATATTGTACGGCAGCCGCATCTCGCTCCTGGTTGGGATTACAACGGTCGCGATCTCATTGTCGATCGGTGTCTTAGCCGGCTCGTTATCCGGCTACTTTGGCGGATGGGTGGATCAACTTATGATGCGGATGGTCGATATCTTAATGGCGTTTCCCGGAATTCTACTCGCGATCGCCTTCACGGCGGTCCTTGGCCCGGGGCTCGACCACGTCATTTTGGCGCTTTGTCTGATCGGCTGGACCGGCTATGCGCGCCTGGCACGTGGTGAAATCCTGTCGCTTAAGGAAAGAGATTTCATCCAGGCCGCGCGATCTCTTGGTTCCAAACCGCGCCGTGTGATTGGATTGCACCTAATCCCCAATCTCCTCCCGCCTCTGCTGATCCAGGCAACCTTCGGCATGGCCGCCGCCATCATTGCCGAAGGGAGCCTGAGTTTTCTAGGGTTGGGAGTCGAGCCCCCGACGCCTTCATGGGGCTCGATGCTCAACGAGGGTAGACAATTTCTGTTGGTCGCCCCGCACCTCGCCACTTATCCAGGGCTCGCCATCATGATCACGGTTTTCGCGCTCAATTTAGTCGGCGACGCGTTGCAGGACCGGCTCAGTGCTCGCGGACGATAGTTGTCCTCCGCCGCTCGCGATCGCAGATCTCAAATATCTGAAATCTGAGATTTGAAATTTGAGATCCGAGCACAATCTCGGTCGCGTTGCCAATCCCCTGCCGCGGGTGATAAGTAAGGCCAGGAGGGAGATGTACTGTGAAGCCACTACTGGTGCGGCCGGAAGAACTCCGTGGCATCGTGACCATGGAGGAGGCCATTGGAGCTGTGCGTTCAGGATTTCGCGAGTGGGGAGAGAACCTGCAACTTAATGCCCCACGCCGGCGCATCCATATTCCGAGCGGCGTTAGAGTAAGCGTTCACCAGGGTGGAGTTCCTGCCGCCGGAGCCACCGGCCTCATGACCCATTGCGAATGGGTCCGGCCGATGGCCGAGCACCAGGAGTATCCGCGTCTCAATCACCCGGTCATTGTGCTCTACGATGCCGCAGAGGGGGAGCTCAAAGGAATCATAATCGGTGAGATCACCTGTTCCGAGCTACCCGACAATATCGCGGTCACCGGTCTTCGCACCGCGGCTACGAGCGCCGTGGGCACGGACTTGCTCGCCCGTCCCGACGCCGAGAAGCTGGGCATCCTGGGTTCCGGCGGGCAGGCAAAGAATCATCTCGTGGCGCTCATGAAAGTGCGCAGACTAAAAGAGGTCAAAGTTTACAGCCGGCGGCCTGAAAACTGCAGGAAGTTCGCCGAAGAATTGGGAGCGCTGCTGAACATCAATATCACACCGGCGCCCTCAGCGCGTGAAGTCATCCGTAGAGTGGACATCGTTCTGGCGGCGACCAACTCGAGTGTCCCTGTATTCGACGGCAATTGGCTTGAGCCGGGCGTCCATGTAACCACGATCGTCGGCAGCAACCTCGGCTTGGTGAAAGGCGGATTCACCGCCGCGAAACGGAGAGAAATCGACGACACGACGTTGGCTCGGAGCCATGTCCTGGGCATTGTCTCTATCCAGCAGGCAATCCAGGATGAGCAGGCGGATATTTATGATCCGGTTGAGCGCGGCATTATCAAATGGGACCAGTTGATCGAAATCGGTGAAGTCCTGGCTGGCAAGAAAGAAGGCCGGACGGCGGCTGACCAGATCACATTTTACAAAAACAACGCGGGGCAGGGAGTGGCGGATGTTGCTCTCGGTGCCGCAGTTCTCGATAATATCAAAAGGAAGGGCACGGGCCATGTGCTGGACGTTGCATAGACAGATTGGAATAATGGGGTACTGAAAGAGGATTTTGTTGTTCTCCCATGAACCGTATTGCGCTCGCACAAATCACCGCCTCCACTGAAAAGAGGGAAAACCTCAAGCTAGCCTGCGAGTTGGTGCGCGAGGCCGAAAGCCGAAGCGCTCGCATGATCGCGTTTCCGGAGTTCTTGATGGCGTTTTCGCCAGCCGATCAATCCCCCGAACAGTTATGCGAAATCGCCGAGCCGATTGACGGACCCTTCACAGCTTCTTTGAGGGAAGCGGCTCGCGCCGCGCAGATGGACGTCCTCGCAACGATTTACGAGACGAGCCCTTTGCCCAATCGAGTATATGATTCGGCAGTGTGGATCGATAACAAGGGTGATATCGCTTCAGTCTACCGCAAGCTTCACCTTTACGACGCGCTGGGTTATAAAGAATCGGATAAGTTCGTCGCCGGCAACGAATTAGCGCCGCCGCTCAAGACGGATCTTGGCCAAATTGGAATCATGATCTGTTACGATCTCCGTTTCCCCGAGTTGGCCCGCATCCTCACTCTACGAGGCGCTGATGTACTCTTTGCCCCGTCAGGATGGGTCCAAGGAGAGTTGAAGATCGAGCATTGGCAAACTATGATTCGCGCCAGGGCGCTCGAAAACGGGTCCTATATGCTGGCGCCGGACCAGGCCGGCAATATCTATATCGGCCACAGCATGGTCGTGGATCCGTTCGGCAGGATTATCGCCGAAATGGGGGAACGGAACGGTTTGGAGGTCGTTGATATCGATCCTGCTATGGTACTGGAAGTGAGAGAGAGACTGCCGCTGCTAAAAAACCGCCGGAGCGACATCTATTCGAAATATTTCAGCGGGAGTTTTTGATTCAATTGGTTTCCAGTTCAAACTGTTCAATCGATCGGTTCAATCCATTCAAACAGCTTGAACGGTTTGAAGGATCTGAATCAATGATTGACTTCCCTGGAAGGCATCGCTAGAATCCGCTATTCTTGAGAAACTACCCATCCCAAGGGAAAGGAATGCCTATGTACCTTTCTAAGAATTCCGACGTTAAGGGTATTGTGGTCAAATCTATCGAAGGCAAACCGATGAACGGAGATCTGATCGTAAAACCGCTGATTAAAGGCGATCAGATGACCTTTTTGGAGATCCATTATGAACCCGGGGTCGGAGCCCCCATGCATGTGCATTCCCACGAATCCCTCGCTTATGTCGTAGCGGGAAAAGTGAAGATGACCGTGGGAAAGGAGGTCTACGTCCTGGGCCCCGGCGATGTATGCCGCCATCCTGAAGGCGTGCCGCACGGGGTGGAAGGCATCGAGAAATCGATCGTGGTCGAAATCAAATCTCCTGCCCCGGATATCGCCACGTTTTTAGGGACCTGAGACCCGAACATCACTCCCGAGCGGCCGCTTCGTAATTGGCATATGGCCGATGGCGAAGGGCGAACGGGCTATACGCCATAAGCCCTAAAGTGAGCGAAGCGAACATGCCATCAGCGCACGCGAACACGAAGGAGAAACCATGGCTGGCAAGGCAAAATACATCATGATCGCAAGCATGGACGTCGACCCGGAACATGAACCCATATTCAACGAAGTCTACGACCAGGAACACGTGCCCAATTTAAGCAAAGTTCCCGGGGTTGTCTCGATCAGTCGCTATAAGCGCGGAGAGCTGACGATGAACATCGGCGGCGAAAGAAAGACAATCGTTATTGAAAACGAGCCGGCCTATACGGCGATTTATGAGCTTGAAAGTCCCGAGGTCCTAACCACCGCGGCTTGGGATAAGGCCATCGAAGACGGCCGCTGGCCGAGCCAAGTGAGACCTCACACGAAAAATCGAAGGCACGTGCTGCTCAAACTCATGGAGCCAAAACAGTAGCTGCCCGGATATCGCGGAGCAGCTGATTTTCTCGGCGGCGAGAGCGAATACTTCAAGCTCCGCTTATCTTTGCCGCCGGCGCTGCCAAAATTTTTTTAATTTCTGAACCCACCGCTTCAGCTTCTTCGTCCTTGACGTGCTGCTCGAATAGCGGGAACAACTCGCGTTCTTCCTTGCGGATATGTCGTTCGAGCAGGTCGCCGATATCAAACATCAACTTGGCGAGAGCTCCCTCGGTTTCCAGTAGCGCGATTGATCGACGGATTTCTTCGTGTTCCGACAGTAGCCCTGTGATGATCGCTTCGCTTCCCGGCGCGAGCGGTTGCAGTCGAGGAAACAGCACTTCTTCTTCAGCACGAAAATGCGCCGCGAGGCTGCTCGAAAAAAACTGGCAAACTTCCTTGGCTCTTTCTCGTAATCCCTCCAATCCCGTCGGCTTGATCTGCCCAAGCGCCTGTTTGCGGCACCTCAAGGCAAGGGCCAACCCGTGGTGATGATCGTGCGACAGGGAAACCAAGCTAGGATGACGCATGGTGGGCTTTTAACGGATTTGACGCATCAAAGCTGTTATCAGTCGGCCGCGACTCGTGCCGGCTCAGATCACTCCTTTACTTCGCAGCGACGAGATGACAGCCTTGTTATAACCGATCGACCCTAGAATTTCGTCCGTGTGCTCTCCTAAAACAGGTGGTGGCCGATCGATGCCCGGTGGAGTGCGGCTCATGTCGACGGCGTTGCCGACCAATTTCATCTTTCCCATTTTGGAGTGCTCTACCTCCGTGGGAAAGCCGTACTCGCGCACCTGGGGATCGGCGAAGACTTCGTCGAGCGTATTGATCGGCGCGGCGGGAACATCTTTTTCGAATAATCGCCGCAGCCATTCCTCCCTGCTTCCCTTGCGGAAGATCGCCTGCAACTGGTCCGACAAGGTGTCATAGTTTTCGATACGGCCTTTGCGGTCGCGGAACCGTTCATCAGTCGCCCACTCCGGCTTGCCGGCCACGTCGAACAATCCATGCCAGAATTTATCCGGCGAAGACATGTGGAGAACAAAGGGCAGGCCCTTCTGATCCTCGAAGGCGAAAACGCCAGCCGTTGTCGTCCGGTGTTTACGGCGGGGAACGCGGCCGGTTTCAAAATATCGGGCAGCGTTCTCGCTGACGAATGACACTGAAGCACGCAGCAAAGAAGTCTCCACCTGCTGCCCTGCGCCAGTCATCGAGCGGTTGACCAGAGCGCAGAGCACCCCATAGCAGGCATACATTCCGGTGAGATGGTCGGAAAAGGAAATCCCCATCCCCTGGGGTTTGGCTGGGTCGGTGAGCAAGCTCAAGAGACCGCTTCTCGCCTGGCCAATCGTGTCGTATCCCGGCATATCACGATAGGGCCCGCGGGGACCAAAACCGGAGATGGAGCAGTAGACCAATTTTGGATTCACCGCCCGAACCGGTTCGTAGCCCAGCCCCCGTTTCTCCATCACACCGGGTCGGAAATTCTCAATCATAATGTCCGAGTTCTCGGCCAGCTTGAGAACGATCTGACGTGCTTCGTCTTGCCTTAAATCCAACGTCAAACTTCTCTTGTTGCGGTTCAAACTGCAAAATGTGGCGGAATAATTCCGGTCGCCCCAGCCGCGAAACGGGTCGCCACGCTTGGGCTCCTCGATTTTGATGACCTCGGCTCCCATATCGGCGAGTAGCAACGAAGCAAACGGGCCGGTAACATAGCTTGCCGCTTCTAGAACCTTGATGCCGTCGAGAGCTCCAGCCATGTGATCCAAAAAGGGGACAGGCAACTTTTCAAAGTCCTGCCAGGATGCCCTGATCGAGATGCATCCGAAAACAGTAGCCTGTCCCCTGGGCCTTTCTTCGAAGAGATTATATTCGTCTTAACTAGCTTCGACTGGGTTGGTAAGTCAAGAGCAGCAGCCTCGTTTGCCACAGCCCTGAACGTCGAAGACGCGGCGGATGCAAGGCGGAGCGAGGAAGCGCACAGGAGCGTACACGACCAGTACGTGAGGATGCGAGCCCGATGCGCCAACGCGGCAGGCGTCCCTTATCGACGTCCGGGATTTACGCGGCTGCGCGCGGAGAGTACTCCAGCACGCGAGGAATCCAAAACGTGAAGGTCGAGCCTTCGCCTACTTGGCTTTCGACACGAATCCGCCCCCGCATCAGTTCGAGGTATTTCTTTACGATGCTAAGTCCAAGACCGACCCCATTGTAATCCCCGGTATGGGCGTCTTTAAGTTGCTCGAACTCATTAAAGATTCGTTCCAGGTCCTTCGCTTCAATCCCGATACCGCTATCGGCGATACTGAATTCGATGCTCTCGGACTCCTCGAGCTTGCGCACTCGGATCTTTACGCGACCTTGCAAGGTGAACTTGAAAGCATTGCCAAGAAGATTTTGCAAAATCTCCTCTAATTTGGTCGGATCCGTAACTATAGGGGGAAGTTCTCCATCGATTTCCCAAAGGACCTCCAAATGCTTGTTACGGTTGATGTGCTCGACATGATTCTGCGCATGCGCGATAATTTCTGCGATATCCACAGTCTCTATGTCGAGAGACATCTTCTGCGCTTCCAATCGCGATAATGTCAGGACATCGTTGATGAGCTTGAGCAGGAATCGGCCGTGGTAGCAGATCTTTCTCATGGCTTCTCTTTGATCATCGTTCACGTCCCCGAAAAAGCCATTCCCCGTCAGTTCGGCGTTTCCCAATACGATGTTCAGAGGGGTTCGTAGCTCGTGGGACATCGAGGCGATGAATTCCGATTTCACCCGTGTCGCCTCCTGCAAGTCCCGGTTTGTCTTCTCCAGTTCGGCGGTTTGTTCCTTGATTTTCGCGAAGAGCGTCGCTTTTTCGACCGCAACCCCGATTTCCTGGACGACCGATTCGATGAGTTGCAGTTCATCGGTAGCGAAATGGCGTTTCGCTACACTGGCGACATGCAACACGCCGATGATTCTCTCCTTTGCCCTGATTGGGAATCCCCCGGCGGCAGTAAAGCCAAGTGACCTGATTTTACGCCCCGATGTGAACGCGCGATAACGCTCGTCACTCCCCACTTCCTCAAACACCAGCCGCTCACCGGTGGTCAGCACCCGTCCAGTGATCCCGGTACTCACTTTTCGTCGCGCCATGGTCTGGGCCGTTTCGTCGCTTAAACCTTTATAAGCCTTCAGATGCAGTTCCGTTTCGGACGAGTCGAGCAGATAGATCCAGGATGCGTCGAACCGTAGCGTTTCAACGACCTTTTCGATAGCCGCATTCAATACGACTTCCAGATCCAGCGATTTGCTCACCGCGGCGGCGATGGTGTTGAGAACCGCCAACTGTTCTGAGCGCGTTTTAACCTGCTCAAACAGACTGGCCTTTTCGACCGCAACGCCGACGTGTTCGGACATCGAATTCAGTAGCCGGATCTCCTCCGAGGTCAACCTACGGCGCTCTTTGCCTTTGAAGGAAATAACACCGAAAACGCGCGATTTCGTCTTTATTGGAAACACCGCAAAAAAGCGCAGCCCCGCATTATAGCTGTTTTGGCTCAAACTCCATTCCCGGTAACGGGGATCGGTTTGAACATCCTCAAATAACAGGGCTTCTCCGGAAACGGCGACTCTCCCCACAATAGTTTCAAGGCCGGTGCTTTCAATTTGTCTCTCCGGCCGGGGACTGATTTCGTAATAGGCGCGCAAATTCAGCGTCTCCATCCCAGGATCGAAAAGGAATACCCGGGTGGTGTCGAACTGAAAGATTTGAGTTATTTTTTGGATCACCGCTCTCAGAACAGACTCCAAATCCAAAGACTGATTCACGGTCGTCGTCACCTCGTAGAGAGCCGAAACCTCCTGTGTCCGCTGTTCCACCTTTTGCTCCAGGTTGGAGTATGAATTCTTGAGTTCCAACGCCATCCTATTAAACCCCTCGGCTAATTCCTCGATCTCGTCTCCGCTCTTAATGTCTACCCTGTGGTTGAGATTACCCGAACCAAGAAGCCGTGCTCCGCGATGCAGCACCTGAATCGGATTCGTTATCCTCTCGCTGGCCCAGCTAATAACTATAGCGCCCACCAGGAGCCCTAGCCCGAGCAGCAAAATAGCGTAGCGCTGCAAGGTTCCGATCTCGCCCAATGCCACGGCTACAGGCTCCTCAAGGACGACAGCCCATCCAAGTTTCGGTAATGGAGCGTAGGTACTGATGACAAGCTCGCCCGAAATACCTAAGCTCTCCTCGGCAGCGGTCGGGTCTAGGACCCTGGGGTTCTGCAGGAATTCCTTGATTTCACGTAGATGTCCGAGGCTGAGCCGCCTCAAAACAAGCGATGAATCCCGGTGCGCAATAAGCTTCCCCTTGCCGTCCACCAAATAGGCATAGCCGGCTCGCCCAAACTGAACACTACCGACCACCTGCCAAAGAGTTTTGAGACGTGTTTCGGCTGTCACCACGCCAATAACTCGCCGGGGACCGAGTTTTACCGGGACCGACAAAGTCACAAAAGGCTCGGCTTTGTCTGAAGTGTAAACAGGACTGATGTAAGCGTCGCCGGACGCGGCCCTCCTAAACTCTTCGGTCTCGCTTTGATCTGAGAGTTCGTCGGGAAGATACAGCCTTCGCTCCGACACCTTGAGTACTTCACGTCCGTCGCCGTCTAGAACGGCGAGTCCCGTAAATGCCCCATCGTTTTTGAGCAGGAGGAGCGCAAGAAGCCTTTGTTCATCGCTCCCCAGTCCATGAAGGCTTGCCGAAGTCGCGAAATCGACCAGCCGCTTTTTTTTGCTCTCCATGAACTCTTCAATCTCGTAGCTCAGCCTGCCGGCGATCTCCTTCTGCAGTTCGACGGCGTTTCTCTTAATCAGGCTGCGCGTGTAGTAGGTTCCGGCAAGCGTGTTGATTACGAGTGCGACTCCCAGAAAGGTGAGACCTAAGATTAGGAGTCGCCGGCGCACACCCCCTCTGAAAAGCGGTCGCTCTGTGGCTGTATTCAGAACCATGGCGCCCTATTCGATCACTTCGTCTGCTCGGAGTAATATCTCCCTGGGAATCGTGAGTCCGATCGCTCTGGCAGTCTTGAGATTCAGCACCAGATTTAACTTATGGGGCAACTCTATGGGCAGGTCCGCCGGCCTCGTCCCCTTTAGAATCTTGTCCGCCAATACCGCTCCCTGCTTTCCCAACGCTGCGTAGTCCGCAGCGTAGGTTGCCAGGCACCCACGTTTTACGTTCACTAGCAGCGAAGTTATCAAAGGCAGCTTTTCCCTGATCGCCTGATTAACCAATGCTTCAATCCCTTCAGTCACAAGGCTATCGGCCGGCGAGAAGATCGCATCGTAGCTCTTGCGAGTAATGGTCGCAGACATGTTCGCAACTTCGTCCACGCTGTGAACATGAATTTCCGAAATCCCAAGGCCGAGTTTCGCGCCCGACTCGCGCGTTTCCACCACGATCGCTTTGTAATTGACCCCCTTTGGATTCAACGGCATGGCAATCTTCTTTGTTCTGGGAGCGAGTTCCTTGAGCAGCTCGAACCGCTTCCCGGTTAGCTCGACTGAAGCGGAGCTAATGCCGGCCAAGTTACTTCCTGAGCTGGAGAAGTTCTTGACCAACTTTTGTGCGTTTCCCGCGCTGAGAAAAAGCACCGGGATTCGCGTACCTTCGGTCGCCTTGGCCGCCGCTACGGTCGCGGTTGTCGAAGAGGTTACAATCAGGTCAACTCTATCTTGCACCAACTTCTCGGCTACAATCCGCAGAAGCTCCGCGTTGCCCCTTGAGTTGTAATACTGGTATCGGACATTTTGTCCATCGCGATACCCTAACTCCGTCATCCGGGTTCTAAAGCCCTCAAACGCATTGATGAACTGATCGGCCGTGTTCACTGATCCGATGGAATACACTTTTTGAGCTTGGGCCGCTCCCGCCGCGAGTAGCAGGAGAATGATGACGAACGCTGCTAAAACCCGGTTCTTCACTTTCGGGGCGCCGGTGCAGCCGTTGCTCCGATGGCACGGCGCATTCACGCGGCCGCGTACCAGACGCCACAACAATAAATCGACAAACGACATTGATCGCATTTCGTGCCTCCTGCCGCTCTAAGGCTCCCAGAGCTCTCGGGCTTTTCTCAATTCGCCGGAGCTAGCTAGCATGGGCTTGCCCACGAAGCGCGCGCTCCCATTATCGTGCTTGCAGCTACCGGCCTTCCGCTGCGGGTTTAAGGGGCACGAATTGTGCCAACCCAAGCGGCGGATTTTTAGAGACAGGTTTAGACGTTTGGGAGAGTTTCTGGAAAGTTAGGGAAGCGAAGAGTCAGTAAGAACGGTAAAAATGGCAACCCTTGGGATGAGAATTATCCAAAACTGTCACTCCTGCACATGGCAGACAAAGCAGGACAGCGCGCGCTTCCGTATCTGCGTTAGCCGAACAATTTCCCGCTCGCCTCGCCAAGCATTGAGAGTCCCCCGGACTTCCTGATCGAAAAGCGGGACCAACGCGCGGGCGCATCGACATTTCCGCGTAATAAACCGGAACGGCAAAGCGTCGAATTCTCGGTGGACGCGCCAACAAGGACTTGAAAAGACGAAAGTATGCCGGGACTGCTATCCGGAACGGGGTTAGGCACTTTCGCATGAAAGCGCTGCGGAATTCACGTTCGCACGAGTGGGGGGAGCCCAGAGCTTTGTTCACTTAGAGTTTAGGTTTGCAGTTTACCCGCCTAGATATGCGCCAATAATTTTCGGATCATGTATCAAGTCGGCACTCTGCCCCGACAAGGCGATAGTGCCATTTTCCATCACATAGGCGCGTTGCGCGATTCGCAGCGCCTGGCGCACGTTCTGTTCCACCAGAAAGATTGTCAAACCATCGTTATGCAATTCGCTGAGCGTTCTAAAAATTTCCCGCACCAGGACCGGCGCCAAGCCCATTGAAGGCTCATCCAACA
>JBOHVS010000194.1:0-7008 GCA_050735975.1 Binatia bacterium
GCACCTGAGGTACCACAAATAGGCCGCAGCAGGCAAGCAAAGATGGTTATGTTTAGGGATGTTCACCGCAAAGACGCTGAGGGCACGGAGAGGGAAAAGGATTTTCACCACAGAGGACACGAAGAGCACGAAGGAAGAAAGCATCGTTTTCAAAATCGATCGTTATCAGGTCTTCGTGGCCTTCGTGACCTTCGTGGTGAGGATTTCTCTGCGATCTCTGTGCCACTGCGGTGAAAGACGGCAGAGATACCACAAGGTCGCACTGGAACACGGCCATAAGATGGATATGCCCCCGATCCAACATCGTAACTGAAAGACTCGTCACGGCAGCCCATGCGGCGGGATTACTCGTGTACGCCTATCATGTTAACGATCCTGACACTGCCGCTAAACTTATCTCCTGGGGTATAGACGCTGTCGGAACGGATCATCCGGAGATGATGTTGCAATTGCTGTCTCCAAAGACGGGCGACTGAGCTTGGCTGACGCAATTGAGAGATGTGGACTGACAGGCGGCCGTCCATTGACAGTTTCAGGCTGTGCAGGTAGAAGGCACGAATGATGAAAGACGCAGTTCGAAGGTTGAATGTCGAGTATGGATTGAACCTGACTGAAGAAGAGGTCGATCAGATCGTCGTGACCTCTTCGGTTTCCATGCCAAGACTTTTAAGGACCGCAATGGCTTCGTAAAACGCGGCCCATACCTATGAGCAAGCAACGGACTGGCACCAAAAAAGACCGCAAATCACGGTAA
This sequence comes from Binatia bacterium, assembly GCA_050735975.1. GTDB lineage: Bacteria > Desulfobacterota > Binatia > UBA9968 > UBA9968 > DATMBL01. The sequence continues at coordinate 755 of JBOHVS010000194.1, forward strand.
AGTTATATTTTCGGAGGACGATAATGGTCAATGAGAAAGAGAGGGAAAAGATTCTTAAGGAAATCACAAGAGATGAATGCGCCGAACTGACCAAACAGCTTTGCGACATCCCTAGCCCCACGGGGTCGGAGCGGGAAATCGGCGACTTCATCCTTGAATGGTACGCGCGCCACGGCATCAAACCGATCCGCCAAGAGATCGACCCCAACCGGATTAACGCCGTGGGTGTCATCGAAGGCGGCGGCAAGGGAATCTCCCTTCAGATCAACGGCCACATGGATACGAGCTTCACCGGCACAGAGGAGGACCGGATGTTTTGCGCCGAACTGGAGCCGGTGACCGAACTTCGCGGCGCGATTCGTGACGGCAAAGTTTTCGGTCTCGGTGCCTCCAACATGAAGTCCGGCGTCGCCGCCTTCATGATTGCGGGAAAGGCACTCAAAGAAGGCGGTGTCGAGCTTAAGGGTGATTTGATCCTGGCCGCGGTTGCGGGCGAGATCTCCCGCACGCCGATCGGGCCCTATCAGTCCGGCTCCTATAGAGGAGAGGGAACCGGCACACGCCATCTGTTAACTCACGGCGTTCAGTCGGACTACGCCATCGTGGCGGACCGCTCCGGCCATTCCATCGTCTGGGCGCAAAACGGCGTGGCGCAGATTCGCATCAACACCTTCGGCAATCCGCATGCTGCCTGGGGTGTGACGCGGGAGCAGGAGCCTCCGCAAGAGAACAATGCGGTTCTGCAGATGATGAAGGTCGTTCAGACTGTTGACGCCTGGGCGGCGGATTTTGAGAAAAGGGGTGTCTATCAGTCCGCCATCGGCCCCATCATTCCCAAGGTCAACATCGGCGCGATCCACGGCGGCGCTCCTTTCAGGCCGAATTACTATCCTGGTATCTGCTCGCTCTATGTTGACGTGCGCACGCCGCCGGGGCTCCGACCCCTTGAGGTTCAGCGGGAGCTGAAAGAAGCTCTCTCTAAGTTGGGCGTCAAATATGAGATGGAGATGTATGCCTCGCTCATGGGCTACGAAGCTAAAGGTGTGGAGCCAATCATCGAAATCGTCAAGCAAGCCTACAAGGGCGTTTGTGGCAAAGACCCCCCGCCGGCAAACACTTTCCGCGCCAGCATATGGACTGATACCAACGTCTATAACGAGATGGGAATACCGGCGCTGAAGTTCGGCTTGGGCGGGAAGAAACACGCGATCCGCTCGGAGCAGATCGACATCGAAGAGATTTTCGTAGGCGCGCAGGTCTACGCCCTGGCCGCCGCTGAGATCTGCAACTGGGAGAAATAGCGCTCGGCTTATTTCAGGACCTCCTTGAGCTTTGTTAAAGTGGGAGGGCTGATCTTGTAGATCCCGGCGACGGTCTTCTCCAGCTCTTCGCCCGTCATCGGATCGATATCCAGCTTGGAGTTCTTTGCTTCGGCAACAAAAGCCGGATCTTTAAGCGCGCTCATGAACGCCGCGCGAATCGTCTGCACCCGATCCTTGGGTGTTCCCGGCGGCATCACGAAAGGCCGGGCGATATCGGCGGCGTCATGAATCCCCGACCGAATGAGTTGGCGCGCCTCGTCGGTCTTCGCGTAATTGATGGCCAACGGAACTTTCGGAAGGTCCGGATGGGGCTTGGGAAGCCCTTGCAGGACGATCACGACCGCTCCCGAATCGAGCCCCTTGGTCCAGGTCGACTTGATCGCCTCCCAGCTCCAGCAGGCGCCGGCGAGCTCGCCTGTCTCTGCCGCAAGCCTGATGTCAGCCGTTCCTTTGTAGCCCACGACTAACTGGATGGGTAGTCCAAGGGCGACCTTCAGGATCTTTGGAACATCGACGATCGGACCCGAGCCGGTGGCGCCCAACTTTACCGGCGTCTTCGCTGCAAACCATCGATCCATGTTGGTGATACCGCTTGCCTTCGTTAGCGCGCAGGCGGTTTTTTCCGGAATCGGCGAACCGACAAATTCATACTTGGTCGCCTCGAATTCGGCTCCGGGACGCCCCAAGAGCTGCTGCATGAAAAGACTACCGACGAAGTGGCCGATCGTGAGACCGTCCGGCTTGGCCGTCTTATACACATGGTTGGCCGCGATCATGCTTCCCGCACCAGGCATGTTTTCCACGACGAAGGAAGGATTCCCGGGAATGTGTTTTCCCATGTGTCGGGCGAGGGTTCGCGCGTAGACATCAAAGCCACCGCCCGCGGAGAGCCCGACGACGATCCGAATCGTCTTACCTCTATAGTATTCGTGCGAACTCGCGTGGGCAGACGCGCCAAACAGGAGCGCAGACAAAATCGCGATGAAACGGCAACAGTTAGTTTTCATTTTTCTCCTCCACCATGTCGCTATTGAGCAAGACACCGCAAGAAGGACAGTAAAGCTTTTCAAACCAGTAGCGGCCATCAAGAACGTTCATGAGCGGTCCCGCCTTCATCGGGGAAAAAGTCCTCTTGAGACAGGCTGTTTTCCAATCTTGCCCGAAGGCGCAGAGCCGATGTCCACAGCTAGTGCAGCGGAGCCATTTTCCGCCGGCGTCGCTCTCGACTTCCAGATTTTCGCGGAAGGGATGACTCACGGGGCGCCCTCAATCTCCTTCCTTCTCATTTCCGCCCTGAGTTGCCGCGTCGCCTCCAGGTCCAATTCGAAATGTTGGCCGTTAAGAACAACCCCGTAGAGCTCCCGCGCCGACTTCAATGAGACGATAACGTTCATCACGTCGCGCCGCACCAGCTCCGGATCTCTCTCCAGGGGATCGCTGTACCCTCCGCCGCTGGCAACCCTCATGTAGAGAACGTCGCTCTCTTTAAGCTCGAAATTGCAGTAGGGAAGGATTTTTTCTTGACCGCCCAACGCCGCGAGATCAGTCGGCGGCTTGTTGCTTGCCATCAACTCGTTGACCTTCGTCTTCTCCATCAGAAGCATGACGCTCGGCGCGCCGGGATAGCCGCCGAACATGCCGTGTCCCGAATTCTCCACTCCAGCCACACCGTAGGCAACGCCTCGGATTTTTCCTTCGGGCGCGTCATAAAGCTTGTGCGCCGATTCGACGCCAACCCCGCCGCGGAATCTTCCCGCCCCGGCGCTGTCCATGGCGTGGCGGCGGAAGAGATAAAGCAGGGGATACTGCAATTCCATCCATTCGACATTCGGACAGCTCATGTAGCTGCCGCCGGAATCCACGCCGTCGCCGTCGATGCGCGCGCCGTTGCCATCCATAGCGCCATGGGCCATGTTGATGAAAGCGGAGTAGCGCCTGTACTGATTCACGCCCGAGTGACGGCAGTTCCGATGGCTAGCGTTGGGTGCGACGATCTCCTTGCGCCACTTCTCACTCGTCGCGAGCATCTGCATCAGCACCGAGCTTGCCAGAAAGCCGACGCCGAAACCGGACGACGTCGTACTCATGGAGATCGGCCCGGGATACTGGACATTCACCAATGTCCCCTTCGGGGCGATAACCTCCATGGACTTCAGCACGCCTTGATTCTTCGGCAAGTCGTAAGCGATGGAGTAGAGAATCGCGCCGAAGCAAAACCCGAATGTGCCGTGGAACGGCAGATTGATTCCTTTCCGCACCTGCGCATCGCTGCCGGTAAAATCAAACGTGAGCCGGTCTTCCTGCTTGCGGAGCGTCAACACGAGCCTGCACGGCCCGTCCGCTTCGATGGTGAGTGTCTCATGCCAAACCCCATCGGGTATCTCGCTGAGTCGCTTGCACAACACCATCTCGGTGTAACGGATCATTTCCGCCGAGACGCTGTTCATTAACTCGGGGCCGTATTGGCGGTACATGGCTTGAAGCCGGGCCTTCGCCACATTGTTGGCGGCGATCTCACACTTGAGATCGAGGCCCACGGCCTCCGGTTGACGCGTCATATGCGTGATCGTATCAAAGACATCTTTGCGCAGCCTTCCCCGCTCCACCAGCTTGATGCCCGGAATCCTGAACCCTTCCTGGAAGATCTCCGTCGCGTCGGGCGAATCGCCGCCGGGCGTGATTGCGCCCACATCGCTGACATGGACGAAGGTTGCGCTCCAACCGACTAGCGCCTTCTGATAATGGATCGGCGAGATAATATAAACGTCGGGGTTGTGGATGGCGGCCAGGTAGGGATCGTTGAGCAGGAAGATGTCGTCGGGGTAAATTTCCTCCTTGCCAAAGCGCTCGATAATCCGCCGCACAGCGAAACCGGCACAGACCACGTGATGGCCATAGGTCTCCCCGGCAGCCATGATCTCACCGTCGGGCCGGTAGAGCGACGCGTTGTAGTCATGCTGTTGCGTTGTCGTCACCGTGCCGCCGGTGCGCTCCAGAGCGATGCCCATCTCGCGCGTGATCTGGTGGAGTCTGTGGGAGAGCACTTCGAAGGTGATGGGATCGATTTTTCCGTCGAACATGAGTTACTCCGCGAGATACATTCTGACGTTAAGAAACTCGTCCACCACGGCGCGGTCGTTCGGATTAACGACGATGGTCGTGATCGGTGTCTCAATGATCGCCGGGCCATAAAGCTCGCCCCCAGGGGTCAGCCGGCCATAGTCATAGATTTTTGTTGGGATAAAATCCCGCTGCTCTTCGAAATAGACTTTCCGTTCGCTTTTGAGCGCAATCGCCACCGCCTGTTTTTGGGTCCGATACTTTCTCAATCCCGGCTTTTTGAGTTCCCCCGTGGCGACCACGCGGGCAGCCATGATCTCTTTTCCCGCTTCCCGATAACCGGCTCCAGAACCGTAAGTCTGTTCATAGAGCGCATCGAAACGGCCGTAGATCTCTTCCATATCCTGTTGCGACAGCTCCGCGATCCCCGGCAAAAACGGCACATTAAGCTCATGGACCTGCTGGCGGTAGCGCATATCGAGACTGCGGATTATTTTCATTTCGTCATCTTTGAAGCCCGCGGCGCGGAGACTTCCTATGGCGCGCCCGACCAGGCCCGAGAAATTCTCACGGATGCGCTCGAGGTCCGCCGGCACCGAGAGGCGGTCGGACTTGCCATACTCATAAATAACATCCGAACTTACCAGGCCCGCTGCGCCATGCACCGAGGCTGTAAGCGGAACTACGACTTCCTTAATTCCCAACTCCGCAGCGTATCTTCCGGCATGAACAGGCGCGGCTCCACCGAAGGCAAAGAGCGTAAATTCTCTCGGATCATACCCGCGTTCCACTGTCGCCCGGCGGATCAGATCACTCATGTGCGAGTTAGTAATACGGTAGATGCCGCTCGCCGCCTCCGCCACAGTCAAATTCATCGGCCGCGCGATTTTTTCCCTCACTCCTTCGAGGGCTGCTTCTTTGTCCAACCTCATCCGGCCGCCTAAAAAACATTCTTCGTTGAGATATCCGAGAACCAGATCCGCGTCCGAGACGGTGACCTGGGTTCCGCCGAAACCGTAGCAGATCGGCCCCGGACTCGACCCGGCTCCGTGCGGGCCGACCTTGAGGAGTCCGGTTTCCGGGTCGATCCAAACGATGCTGCCGCCACCCGCGCCGATCGACTCCACCCAGATCTTGGTAAGAAACAGCTGGTAGCGCATGAACATCGGTTTATGATCTTTTTGAACCGTCCCATCGCGAATAACACCGACTTTGAAAGTCGTCCCGCCCATGTCCGTCGCGAGAACATGGGAAACACCGAGTTGCTCGCCGACGAAACGGCTCCCCACGATTCCGGCCGCCGGACCGGATTCGATCGTGCCCACGGCATTTTTGCAGGTGTCGTCGATTCCGAGAACTCCACCGTAGGCTTGCATTACCAGCGGATCACAGTCCAAACCCTTTGACTTTAGAAGCGTGCCGAGCCGCTTTAGATACGCAGCGATTTTCGGACCGACATAAGCGTTGAAGGCTGTCGTCGCGGTGCGCTCGTATTCACCCAGGAAGGGAGCAACTTCACTGGAGAGACTCAGATAAACCAACGGATGATTTTTTCTTATGAAGTCGGCGAGCACGCGCTCGTGAGCATCGTTGGAGAGGGACCAGAGAAGCGCAATCGCGATGGAGTCGACTCCGCGGCCGACCAGCGCCCGAACCGCGCGCGCGATTTCCTCCGCCTCCAGCCGGATCAAAACCGAGCCTTTGTAGTCAATGCGCTCGCCGACCTCTTCAATCAGCGAACGAGAAATAATGGGCTCCGGCTTGCTTTGCGTCGAGGCGCGGAAGGCTTCGCTTTCCGTAAGCCCTTCCGTGGTCCGGCCGCGCATAATCAGCAGCGTATCGCCGAATCCCCGAGTCGTTAGGAGCCCGGTT
>JBOHVS010000195.1:0-7640 GCA_050735975.1 Binatia bacterium
CCGCTGACCGCGCCGCAGTTCATGCACTTGTAACAGGCGCCGCTCCGAATCATGATCGCGCCGCAATCCGGGCATGGCGGCGCATCCTGCTGATAAAGACTGGTAATGCTGCTGATGCTCGTCACGGGCGCGCCGCCGCGCGGAGTTTGGGCCGTGATCGGGATGACCTTTTTGTTGCCAGCGATTTCCTCCGGCTCGTTCTGCACAATGCCCACTTCCTGCTGCGCGTCGCGATCAAGAAACTTGGTCGCCAGCCAGCGGAAGATGTAATCCATGATCGACTTGGCGATTGGGATATCGGCGTTTTTGGTAAACCCTGACGGCTCGAATCGCATGTGGCTGAACTTATCAACGAGAACTCTTAACGGCACGCCATATTGGAGGGCCATCGAAATCGCCGTTGCAAAGGAATCCATGAGACCGGAGATAGTAGATCCTTCTTTGGACATGGTGATGAAGATCTCACCCGGCTGTCCGTCTTCGTACATACCGGCGGTGATATAACCCTCGTGGCCGGCGATATCGAACTTGTGCGTGATCGATCGTCTTTCGTCGGGCAGCTTTCGCCGGAGCGGCCGCGCCTCCTTGGCATCAGCGGCAGCCGCTGTTTTCTCCTCCTTGTCCCTGGAAGTGTTGAGCGGTTGGGTCCGTTTCGATCCATCACGGTAGATCGCCACGGCTTTCAGTCCTAATTTCCAGGACTCGACGTAGGCATGCATAATTTCATCCACCGGGACATCGGCCGGCATATTGATCGTCTTCGAGATGGCGCCCGAGATAAACGGCTGCACCGCCCCCATCATCTTGACATGGCCCATGTAGTGGATGGAACGGCTGCCATTGGCCGGCTTGAAAGCGCAATCAAAAACGGCCAAGTCCTCATCCTTGATGTGCGGCGCGCCTTCAATGGTTTCGTGTTCTTCGATGTACTCCATGATTTCCTGAATCTGCTTTACGTCGTAACCGAGTCGCTTGAGCGCCCGCGGCACCGTGTTGTTGACGATTTTCAACAAACCGCCGCCGACCAGCTTTTTGTATTTTATCAGCGCGATATCGGGCTCCACGCCGGTGGTATCGCAGTCCATCATGAAAGCGATGGTTCCCGTCGGCGCCAGCACGGAAATCTGCGAGTTCTTGACGCCGGATCTTTCCGCCTCCCCGCAAGCCTGATCCCAGGCTTCCCTCGCCGCCGTCAGCAAATCCAGCGGGACGCGGGAGGGTGAAAGCTTGTAGGCGTGGGAGCGGTGCTTGTTGAGCACCCGCAGCATCGGCTGGCGATTAACGTCAAAGCCGGCAAAAGCACCCGTAGCGGCAGCGACGCGCGCTGACTGCAAATAACCTTCGCCGGACATCAGGGCGGTTACCGCAGCGGCATAGCCCCTGCCGGCCTCGGAATCGTAGGGAACCCCTAATGACATCAGCAAGGCGCCAAGGTTCGCGTATCCCATGCCCAACTCGCGAAACGCATGAGCATTAGCAGTGATTTCCGGGGTCGGGTAAGAGGAATTATCGACCAAAATGTCCTGGGCCACGACCACGATATCCACCGCGCGGCGGAAAGACTCCGTATCGAACACTCCATCCTCACGCAAGAATTTGAGCAGGTTCAGCGAGGCGAGATTACAAGCGGAGTTATCGAGGTGCATGTACTCGGAGCACGGGTTGGAAGCGTTGATGCGCGCCGTGTTCGAGCAGGTATGCCAATCGTTGATCGTGGTATCGTATTGCATACCCGGATCACCGCAGAAGTAAGTGCTCTCGGCAATCATCCGGAGAAGCTCCCGCGCTTGATAGGTAGCGCAAGGCTCGCCGTTGGTGACGTAACGGGTCTTCCACTCGCGGTCCTCTTGGACAGCTTGCATAAATTCATCGGTCACCCGGACCGAGTTGTTGGCATTCTGGAAAAAGACACTGCCGTACGCCGGTCCGTCCAGGCTGGCGTCGTACCCGGCCTCGATCAGCGCCCAAGCCTTTTTCTCCTCCTCGACTTTGCACTTGATAAACTCCTCGATATCCGGGTGATCGACATCGAGGACCACCATCTTTGCAGCGCGCCGCGTCTTACCTCCGGACTTGATCACGCCGGCGGACGCGTCGGCGGCCTTCATGAAAGATACCGGACCTGACGCCGTGCCGCCGCCGGCCAATTGCTCCTTGGATGAGCGGATGTTTGAGAGATTGACCCCTGAACCCGAACCTCCTTTAAAGATGATTCCTTCTTTGCGGTACCAATCGAGGATCGACTCCATCGTGTCGTCCACCGAAAGGATGAAACAGGCCGAGCACTGGGGCTTTTCCTCGATGCCGCAATTGAACCAAACCGGACTGTTAAAGCAGGCCTTCTGATGGAGTAGAATATGGGTTAACTCGTCCGCGAAGGTTTTCGCATCCTCTTCGGCGGCAAAATAGCCGTCTTTCTTGCCCCAACGGGTGATCGTATCGACCACGCGCCCGATCATTTGACGCACGCTGTGCTCGCGCTGGGGGCTCCCTAATGGGCCGCGAAAATACTTGGATACGACCACCTGGGTTGCCATTTGCGACCAGGCTTTTGGGATCTCGACATGGGTTTGTTCAAAGACCACTTTTCCCTTCTCGTTGGTAATTGTAGCCGAACGTTGCTCCCACTCGATCTCATCGTAAGGGCTGGCCGACTCCCGGGTGAAATAACGCCCCACTTTTAGGCCCGTTTTGGCTCGCCTTGGCCCCTCGGAGATATTGAGATCGGTCGCTTGCGACGTTGTGCTAGCCATCTTGTTCGTCCCCCTTCTACTTCAATATATGGTGTTTGATAGATTATAGATACACTAGATTTGGTACTTTTAGAAGCAATTAGAAAGTTTGTCAATAAAAATTTTCCCTCGGCGGAATTCTCTATATTTTTTCGCCGCTTCGATTTGCAGTTGTGGAGTCGCGCTCCCACATCTGTTACGCTCGGGGTGAGCAGTTATTGGAAGTTCGAGGTTCGACGTTCGAGGTTCGGAATGCGTGTTTTTTGACCGCAGCCTCGGCCTTTTAAATGTATGGACAAAAAAGACTCGCCAGAGCGGCTCGGAACGGTTCTGGACAAATCTCTAAAACGGCTCGATCTATCAGTACGGCTGGACGAGTATGGAGTCTGGCCGATTTGGAACGAGACCGTCGGGACCACCATCGCGCGTAACGCGCAGCCGGAAAAGATCCGCAACGGGACGTTGTTCGTTAAAGTATCGAGTCCTGTGTGGATGCAACAGCTTCAATACATGAAAGAAATGATCGCTGAAAAACTCAATGGGAGACTGAGTGGCGAGCCGGTAAAGAATATATTTTTCGTCGTCGGCCGGCTCGAGACTGGGATCGTCGAAGCCAATCCCAAACCGGCCGCGAGATTGCCTGAGGCGGCCGATCCGAAGTTTGACGACGAGTTCCTACGCTCGATTGAGGATCCTGATATCCGTCAAGCCTTCAAAAGGCTGCTTGCCGGCTACGCGCGCCGGAAGCAGAAGCCCTAAACCGTCCATGGCCCGTGCCAAAACAAGGTTCAGGTTGAGGAAGAGTTTTGAACCTCGAACTTCGAACGTTCTTAACCTGAGCCTCAACCTACTTCACGGGCTTCGTCGCTAGTGCCCTTCTCCGGCCAGCATCGCTTGCGCCTCCGCGGTGTATCTCCTATCTCTTTCGTAAAGCACAAGCGGCCGGGCTATCTTCACCCCTCCTCGGCCGCCCTTCACGCCTTCAACCAAGACCAACGAGGCCTCCGCATGGCCGAAAGAATGCACCATCCTGAGACGCTTGGGTTCAATACCGAAGCTGTGCATCGTGGTCAGGAGATCAATCGCCCGCACGGCCGGATAAATGAGCGCCGCTCGACCTTTGGCCGCCAGCAGGTGCGCCGCCGCCGCCAAAAAATCGTTCAGTGTCGCCCTGATCTCGTGACGAGCGATTTTTTTCTCTGCATTTGGATTGACGCGGCCGCTGGTTGGTTTTCTATAGGGCGGATTCGATATCACGAGCGAGAAACTTTCAGGTTTGAAGGTTTGCGCTGCCACATCACCGCAGACTATGCTAACTCTGCTTTCCATCCGGTTGAGCTTCACGTTTCTGGCCGCCCGGTTTGCCATTCCCGGTTGAAGCTCGATACCGACCATAGCCCGCAACCGATGCAACCTCGCAAGCATCAAAGCAATAACACCGTTCCCGGTGCCCAGATCGGCGACTTTGTCGCCGGAGCGGATCGTGGCGAAACAAGCGAGCAGAATTGCATCGAGAGAAATCCGGTACCCGGAACGGCTCTGGTACAACTTCAGCCTGCCCTGCAACAGGGTGTCCAACGTTTCATCGGCCTGCAATGGGCCGTCCATGGTTCGAGAGAGGCCGGTCGCGATCTCGGCTTCCCGTTTCGTTTTTACATGCATCGGCTCTACCCGTAGCAAAGACTGCGTCGCACCGTGATTACCGGTATGTTACGAGCTTTGCAAGCAAGACTTCAACGGCAGTTTACGTAAGTCCGTGCGACGGGGTTTACTCGGTTTAATCGCAAATAAGCGCGCGTAACACGCCGCAATCTTCGATTTGCTTGAAAATGATCCGACTTTTCTATACTAACGTGTTCTTAAGTATCTTCGGATACCGTAACGCAAGCATGCTTTCCTTGTTCGGTCAAATCGGTCGCTCTACGGTCCAGCAGCTCGTCGGTATGGGGCGGATGTTTCTATTCCTCGTTTCGGCGTTTGCGTGGGCCTTTCGCCCTCCAACGCGATTTCGGTTAATCGTTCATCATATGAGGAGCATCGGCGTTGACTCGCTCTCCGTTGTCCTGCTGTCCGGCGTTTTTACCGGGATGGTGATGGGACTGCAGGGTTATTACAGTTTGAGAAAGTTTAACGCCGAGAGTTTTCTCGGCTCCGCGGTCGCTCTGGGGCTGCTGCGCGAGCTCGGGCCGGTCCTGTCCGCGTTTATGGTCACTGGACGAACCGGCTCCGCTATGGCGGCGGAAATCAGCACGATGAAGGTTACCGAACAGATTGACGCGCTTTATTCGATGGCGATCAATCCGATTCAGTATCTCGTCTCGCCGCGTATTATCGCCGGTCTCATCTCCATGCCTCTGCTCACTGCCATATTTGACGTCGTCGGCATTTACGGCGCTTATCTTGTCGGCGTCGGCCTGCTCGGGGTTAGCTCGGGCAGTTACTTCTCGGGCATGGAGAGCAGCGTCGTGTTCCAAGATGTTTGGAGTGGACTGCTCAAGTCCGTAAGCTTCGGATTGATCATAACCTGGGTCTGCTGCTACAAGGGATTCCACGCGCCTCCCATGGCCACAGGGGTTGGCCAAGCGACGACCGAGTCCGTCGTGCTCTGCTTCGTCCTGATTCTGGTTTGGGACTACTTCATAACTTCCATCATGCTATAGGCTTTATGATCAAAGTCGTCGACCTGCATAAGACGTTTGGCGGCCAGCGGGTACTGAGAGGGGTCAATCTCGAGCTGGTCAGCGGCAAGATTACGACGATTATCGGCGGCAGCGGATCGGGTAAGACCGTTTTGCTCAAGCATCTCAATGCACTGTTGCTGCCGGATCGCGGCAGCGTTCTAGTCGATGGTACGGACATTACCAAGCTCGGTGAAAACGCGCTCAATAAGATGCGGCAAAAGTTCGGCATGCTGTTTCAAGGGGCCGCTTTGCTCGATTCCATGACCATCTGCGACAACGTGGCCTTCCCCTTGCGCGAGAAAACCAAGTTAAGCCAAAACGAGATTCAGAGGAAAGTGGAGGAGCGGCTGGAGCAGGTGGGCCTTGCGGGGATGGGTTACAAATATCCGGCCGAAGTCAGTGGTGGCATGAAAAAACGCGCCGGCCTGGCGCGTGCGCTGGTCACCCAGCCCGAGATCATGTTGTTCGACGAGCCGACCACGGGCTTGGACCCGTTGTTGGGTAAGAGTATTCATGAGTTGATTCGAAAGATGCACTCCGCTTTCGGCTTTACGGGGGTTATCGTGAGCCACGATTTCCCCCAAGTGTTCAATATTTCCGACCGGGTGGCGATGTTAGCCAATGGGGTCATCGAAGAGGTCGCGCCCACGCAGGATTTCGCGGTTTCAAAGAACCCGGTCGTCCGGCAGTTTTTGGAAGGTGAGACCGAAGGTCCAATGGCAGTTCTATAGGGGATTTACAGGGTGAATCACACGCGTACAGAAATCGTCGTCGGTCTTTTCGTCTTGGTGGGGATCGTCTGTCTAGGGTATCTGGCCATCAAGCTCGGCAAACTCGAACTTTTAGGCGATAGCGGCTACTCTGTCGTCGCCGATTTCCCTACGGTCGCAGGTCTCAAGATCGGCGACCCGGTGGAGATCGCCGGCGTGAAAGTCGGGCGGGTTGACGCCATTGGGCTGGCGGAAGATCGCGCCCGGCTCACACTCAGGCTGGAAGACAACGTGCAGTTGCAGGAAGACGTCATTGCGTCGGTGCGCGCGCGCGGTTTGATCGGCGACAAGTTCGTCTTGATTACCCCGGGGGCCTCGGACAAAATCATCGCGCCTGGCGGCAAGATTCGAGAAACCGAGTCACCGCCGGATATCCCTGACCTCATCGGGAAATTTGTCGGTGGAGACTTGACTTCCAAGGGCGACAACAAAGATGACATCCAGAAAGACGAGATCCAGAAGTAGCATATCCGCACTAGCCGCAAGCCTCGTTTTCTTAAATATCCTCTTGGTCCACGGTGTTGCGACCGCTGGCGTCGCTACCGAACAGATCAAAGCGACGGTCGATAAGGCCCTAGTCGTCCTGAAAGATCCTCGCTTTAAAACAGCCGCAAAGTCTAAGGAACGGCGAGAACAGCTCAAACAGATCCTGTTTGCTCGCTTCGACTTTGGCGAGATGTCAAAGCGCGCCCTGGGCCCGAACTGGCGTCGTCGCACGCCGCAGGAAAAGAATGAGTTTACCCGCCTCTTCGCGGAATTGTTGGAACGGGCCTACGCGACGGCGATCGAATCCTACACGGACGAAAAAGTCGTTTATATCGGCGAAAAACTGGACGGGATGTACGCGGACGTGAACAGCAAAATCATCACCGGCAAGGGCGAGGAATTCTCGATCAACTACAAGACGCATCTAGTGGGAAGCGAATGGAAGGTCTACGATATAGTCGTTGAGAATATCAGCATGGTCAACAACTTCCGTTCGCAGTTCAATCGCGTCATCTCGAATTCTTCTTACGAAGAGCTGGTCCGGAGACTCAAAAACAAAAACGCGGATTCGGGGCAACAAAACTGACTCCCTCCCAGCTTCAAGCTGGGAGGTTCGCCCCGGTCGGCTAAAAGCCGCGCCGATAACCTACCACCCTCCCCCCACGATCAGTGAGTCACCCTGAGCGTGAGCGAAGGGTCTTGTCACCTTGATATAAGATTTCTCGGCTTCGCCTCGAAATGACACCGATGCTTCGCCTCAAGGCGAGGGTTTTCACCATCCCCGATGGAAACACTAAGAATCAAAAACTATTCCGCGTTGTCGATCTGCGCTTTTTGCAATTTGCCCGAGTAATCGACATAGACCGACTTCCACTCGCTGAAAATGTCGTAAACGGTTGTGCCGGCTTCACGGTGACCGTTGCCGGTGTCTTTCACGCCACCGAACGGAAGATGAACTTCGGCGCCGATCG
>JBOHVS010000196.1:0-4194 GCA_050735975.1 Binatia bacterium
GAGAACGATCGGGCGCCACATGGGCAAGCATATTCCGGGAAATCCCACCATCGTGGTCGAGAATATGACCGGCGCCGGGAGTCTTATTGCGGCGAACTACACTTACAACAGCGCCAAACCCGATGGCCTGTTCGTAGGGATCTGGAATAGCGCCTATGTGCTGCGTCAGGCCCTTGGCGATAAAGCCGTCAGGCTCGACAGCCGTAAGCTCGGTTGGATCGGCGCTCCAACCAAGGGCACGCCTCATTGTAGCATCATGGCCCACAGCGGATTGAAATCACTGAAGGATGTTCTCGCCACCAACCGAGAGATCAAGATGGGTTCAACCGGACCCGGCGCCACCTACGATGACCTGCCGAGGATATTAAACCTAACACTGAAAACAAAATTCAAAGTGATCTCCGGCTACGAGGGCACGAGCACGATCCTCGTGGCCATGCGAAGAAAGGAAGTAGAGGGTGGTTGTTTGGGCTGGGAGTCGGCGCGGACCACAGCCCGGGTTTTGCTCGACGCGCAAGGCGATGAGAAGCTGATTCCGTTTTTGATCCATCGCCGGGAGCCGGATCCTGAGGTCAAAGACCTGCCGCTCATCCCGGAAATCATCAAGGGCGAGGATAACCTTTCCGCTTATAACACTTGGGTCGGGACTTTCGAGTTTCAGCGTCCCTTTATGGTTCCGCCGGGCACGCCGAAGGAGCGGCTCCAAATTCTGCGCAAAGGCTTCGCCGACACCATGAAGGACCCGGAGTTTATCGCTGAAGCGAAAAAATCCAAGTTGCAAATAACCTATGTCACAGGGGAAGAAGTCGACAAATATGTGGACAAAGTCCTGGCGGTTACTCCGAGGGCCAAAGAACTTCTCGACTTCCTGGTCACAAAGCCGAAAAAGTAGCTCAGCGAAACTGTATGGAATACATCGACGCGTTTTATAATGCCCTGATCAACATCTTGCCTTTTACCGACCAGGGCCAGCAGGCGTTTTTCTTCATGCTGGTGGGAATCTTTATCGGTTTCTGGGTCGGTATTCTGCCCGGCCTGGGGGGCGCCGCAACCCTGGCTCTCATGCTCCCGTTCATCTACAAAATGGATCCCACATCGGCCTTCGCATTTCTCTTGGGGTCCAATGCTGTAACCGCTACGACCGGAGATATTACCTCGATCCTTTTCGGCGTCCCGGGTGAAGGCACGACGGCGTCTACCATTGTCGATGGTCACCCAATGGCGAAGAAGGGAGAAGCCGGGCGAGCCTTGGGCGCAGCCTTGATGAGTTCCCTGGTCGGCGCCATTTTCGGCGCCTTTGTCTTGGCCGCGGCGATCCCGATCGCCGCTCCGCTGGTTCTCTCCATTGGTTCTCCTGAATTTTTTATGCTCGCCATTCTGGCTATCACCTTTGTTGGATCGCTGAGCGGGGGGAACATCGTCAAGGGTGTCATGGCCGGGGGCCTCGGGCTAATGATTTCCACCATCGGCTTAGATCCGATACGGGGCGTCCCGCGCTTCACTTTTGAGGGAATCCTGGGACTAGGGCCGTCGATCTTCTTGTGGGACGGCATCGCTCTCGTTGCCGTGACCATAGGACTGTTTGCCATCCCGGAGATTATCGACTTGGCCATCAAGGGAACGAGCATTGCCCGGGAAAAGGTTGGGAAACTGGGCGGGGTCATGGAAGGGGTGAAGGATACCTTTCGCCACTGGTGGCTGGTTCTCAAGTGCAGCGCAGTCGGCGCGTACGTCGGCATACTTCCAGGTGTCGGGGGCGGCACTGCACAGTGGGTGGCATACGCCTACGCAGTTCAGAGCTCCCCAAACAAAGAGCGTTTTGGCAAAGGTGCTGTGGAAGGAGTGCTTGGCCCCGGAGCCGCCAATAACTCGACCCGTGGCGGCGATCTGATCACCACCGTAGCTTTTGGCATCCCGAGTAGTGTCTCGACGGCGATTTTGTTTGGTGCCTTCCTCATCCAGGGGATCGTGCCGGGTCCGGACATGGTGGATCCCGCCAAGCATCTCACCCTGACCTTTTCCTTCGTATGGATTATTATCGTCGCCAACATCATCACGGTTGCAGCTTGTTTTCTCTTTCTCAACCCGCTCGCAAAGATCACCAACATAAGAGGATCGCTACTCATCCCCTTCCTCCTCGTGCTCATTTACCTTGGCGGATTCACGGTCAAGAACAGTTTCGGCGACATGATCATGGTGCTCATCTTCGGGGCGCTCGGTTGGCTCATGGTCCAGTTCGATTGGCAGCGGCCTCCTCTGCTCGTGGGTTTGGTTTTGGGAACCATCACGGAAAGAAATTTCTGGATCTCCACCAGGGCATATGGAACCGACTGGCTCATGCACCCGGGAGTCCTTATTATTGCCGTTCTCATTGTCGGCGCGATTGTCTACTCCGTTCGCCAAATCTTGCGGGAGAAGAAAAAACCCCCGTCGACCGTTCCGGAAGCAGCACCGGAGCCGGATACGGCGATGCTTACGAGCCCGGTTTACCGCCCGATCTTCGCGCTCCTCTTTGTCGGGCTGTTTATTTACGTGCTGCGCGAGACCTATTTTGAGATCCGCCCCATGGAAGAGCGGGCTGCGCTTTTTCCCATGGTGCTCGGCATTCCGTGCCTCGTGTTGGCCCTGATGGCTTTCGGCCAGGAACTTTTCCATGTTCTACGACGCCCAACCTGCGCGGCAAATCCTGGAGAAAGTGCGATCGCACCGGCTGTCGCGCGCAGTCGCGCTTTCTCCATCGTCGCTTGGATCTTAGGTTTTTTTCTTGCCATTTGGCTCTTGGGCTTCCCAATCGCCGTGCCAGTTGCATGTTTTCTCTACTTTCGCTTCGCGGGCGGCGAGAAATGGCCGATATCGATCTCTTTGAGTTTAGCGGCGGGGGCGGTTTTTTACGGCCTGTTCGATTACTTTCTCCACCTGCCCTTCCCTGAAGGTATGTTATTAGTGTGGTTGAACCTCTCTGGATAGTCCGCGTTATGTTGCTCTTACCGATCTCAACTTCCCTCAGCCAACACCTGTGCAGAATTAGACCAAAGGCGGCTCCCTACATCCGGCGGGAGACCAAAAATTCATCGAACGGATGAAGAAACTCATGGCGGCAAAGGCCAAAGTAAAGGACTTCGTGGATCTGCGCTTTGTCGATCACCTTAAGAAGACGGGATTTATCAACCAACTCTATTCGCAGCGCCAGATCGCAAAGTGACCGGAATTCTCTCTTGCTTTTCTAAGGAGCGGTTATGAAAAAGAAACTTTCAGTACTCGCGGCGTTCGGCATGTTTGGAATCTTTCTGCTCGGGAACACAACTCGAATCTTTGCCCAGGAATTCTACAAAGGGAAAACCATTCGCTTCATTGTGGGCTATGCGCCCGGGGGTGGTTACGACACCTACACCCGCGCCATCGCCCGCCATATTAGCAAGCATATTCCAGGGAATCCGTCCACCATCGTGGAGAACATGGAGGGAGCGGGAAGCCTCTTGGCGGCGAATTACATGTTCAACAAAGCCGATGCCGACGGGCTGACACTGGGCAATTTCAATAGCGGCATGGTGACCCAGCAAGCGTTAGGCGCAAGAGGAATCCGCTTCGATGCCCGGAAATTCGGCTGGGTCGGGTCGCCCGGCAAGGGGTGGCCGACCTGCATGGTGATGGGATTTACCGGTCTTAAGACCCTCGACGATGTCCTTAAATCAGGCGACCAGCTCAGGTTTGGCGGGACACGAGCCGGAGCCTCCTCTGATGATCTGCCCAAGCTCATGAATACGCTAATGGGAACCAATCTTCGGGTTATCTCCGGATACAAAGGCACCGGCCCGATACGCGTAGCATTACAGCGCCAAGAAATCAGCGCGCTTTGCTCCGGCTGGGAATCCATGCGGGTCACTGCCAGGGCGATGTTGGAGGCCACGGGTGACGACAAATTGATTCCCTTCGTTATTCACGGCCACGTCGAAGATCCGGAAGTTAAGGATCTTCCTCAATACACCAAGGTGATTAAAGGCGACGATAACGTGAAGGCTTTTAAGGCCTGGGCAAATCAGTACGATTTTCAGCGGCCCCTGATGGTCCCGCCGAAAACCCCAAAAGATAGATTACAGGCGTTGCGCATGGGATTGCAAAAAACAATTACTGACCGAGAATTTTTGGCGGAAGCACGAAAAAGCAAGCTGGTCATCGATAAAGTGACCGGTGAAG
>JBOHVS010000197.1:0-21260 GCA_050735975.1 Binatia bacterium
AGGTCGTTTAAAACTGTCTGAACGGCTCGACAGCTAGAGGTCGTCAGAAATGTTCCAGAGGCAAGGCGCGCGACGGAGCCACGAGCGAAGGCGTACTCACGTCAGTACGTCGGAGCGAGTGGTCCTAGCGCAACGCAGCATATGGGCATTTATGGCTGCCGAACAGTTTCCGGTGGCGATAGCGGAGGTGTCACACCCGATCCCATCCCGAACTCGGTCGTTAAGCCCTCCAGCGCCGATGGTACTATAGGGTTGCTCTATGGAAGAGTAGGACGCTGCCGGATTTAAAATTGAAAGCCCCAACTTCGAAAGAGGTTGGGGCTTTTTTTGGCCTTTTCTCACAATTATATGTATGCTAGCATACGTATGATCTCACACGGGGGTTAGCAATGAAGAGAACAACGGTATTTGCGGATGAAGATATTCTCAGAAAGCTCCGAGAAATTGCCAAGCGGGAGAATAGTAGTGTCTCAGAGGTGACGAGAAAAGCTCTCGTCGCATATGTTTCGCGCCGTCGAGGGAAACGATCACGTCTATCGCTGGTTGGAGTTGGCCGTAGTGGCCGGAAAGATGTTGCAGAACGCTCTGAGGAGCTACTCGGCAAAGGTTTCGGCCGATAATGCCCCCGATACTCGTCGATACTGGACCGCTTTATGCACTGGCTGATCGGGACGATGATTGGCACCATCGGACTGTCAGGTTTCTCCAGCTCTCGCGTGATGAGCTTCTTATTCCGGTCACTGTCTTGCCCGAGGCTGCCTATCTCCTTGCGGCTCATTTGGGAGCGAAGGCCGAACAACAGTTGGTCCAATCGATTGTCATCGGCGAAATGGAAGTCGAAGAGCTAACCATCCCGGATTTGCGGCGGACTCTAGAGCTGATGCGCCGGTACGAGGACGCGCAAATTGGCTTTGTCGACGCAACGGTTGTGGCCATCGCGGAGCGTCTTAAACTCCAGCGCATCCTGACGACCGATCGTCGTGACTTTTCCCTGGTGCGCCCCCGCCATTGCAAAGAATTCGAGTTGCTACCATGAAGACAATGCGCGGCTTGCGACGGCTTTAGCTCCCTTCAACCCATCGCTCCGAGGCGCGCCATATGATCTTCCGTTTGAGCTCGATGCCGACAGCCTCAAGTCTGGTTTGAATTTCACCCTGAGGACTGATTTAGGCGATTTGAAAACCGTCTTATCCTGAAACAGATCTAAAGTAAGATTTGACTCCCGCGGAGCCTCACGGCGCTGGGCGAGCCGCGCAGGAACCGACAAAAGCACTAACCGGTTTGCCGCCGAATGAACGCGGTGATGGTCTCGATGCAACGCATCGTTTCCGGCTGGCTCGGCGACGGCACCATTCGGTGCTCCGGCAGGCCATCGAACGTCTGCGCCTCGATCGCCCCGCCTCGTTTGCGATAGGACGCGATGAAGCGCTCCTGCATTTCCAACGGATGGTTGCGGTCGTTCGCCTTCAGCAACATGAGTATGGGCGGTAGCTCGACCTGCTCGTCCCGCTCGATGACCGTCTGTGGACTGCCTTCGGCCATCGCTTCTTCTGTCCGCCAGTAATCGAGGTGGGCCTTGATATGTTCTTCGCGGTTGAACTCTTTGGCGAAGTGGAAGCGAAACAGCGGGTCTATCACCGGCCAGGCAGCGATCACATAGGCGAGGGTGGCATTGATCTCAGGATGGTTTGGCAGCAGCAGCGCCGAATAACTTGCGTGCCGCGGCCGAAGCGCATTGAGCACAACCTGGTGGCCGCCACTGGAATTCCCGAACGCTCCCACAGCGGTCGTTCCGTTGAGCTCGGCCGCATACGCTTTGAGCCAGCGAACAGCGAGGTTTATGTCGCAGATCGAAGCGGGATAGCCCGCCTCCGGCGGCTGCCGGAAATCGACAGCGGCCACCAGGATGCCCATGGCCGCCAGCGCTTGGTCGATGCCGGCATTATTAGTGCGATCGCCGTTGTGCCATGCGCCGCCGTGCACGTCCACGATGGTCGGAAATGGTCCTCTGCCTTTGGGTTGATAGATGCGAGCCAGCCAGGGCTTGCCTGCCTGGTACTGATACTCGAGATCCCGCACGTCTACTTCGAATTCGTCGTTGCTAGCCATGCGGCAATCTACAGCCGCGAGCGCCGATCTGCAAGTCCAGGAAACCGCCGCTTGCTACCGTACAACGAAGAGTGGAAAGGTAACCTGCTCCTTGGTTTTGTCCCCTTTAGCTTGCTTACACTCGCATCAATAGCGCCGAAACGCGCGCGCCGTTCGCCGCCTGAATCGCCGATGCGTACATTCCGACTTGCCGTCGATAAGCCGGTTCGTTCCCTCGGAACTCTTCGTCGGTCTTGAAATCTACTACCGTCCAGCCCTCGGCTTGCTCAAAGGCGAGATCGACTACGCCCTCGATGAGCAAGCCGTTACTATCGCGCCACGCAATGGGCACTTCACGACGGCACCGGGCTTGTTGCGCAGCATTGTGCGCCTGATTCAGCAGCGGATGCGCGAGCGCAGTCTGCACAATTTCCGAGGCGGAGGTGATCTCTTCTGCAGGTGCGCCTAGTATACGGCCGTGAATGGTTGCGAGACGTTGGATTACGCTCAGATCGCCGTCCAGCGGAACGCTGGCAAGAACGGCGTGTACGAGCGCACCGAAACGAGCGCCCGACGGCCGGTTGGCCGCGCGCGGGAGCTCGATGATTTCCACAGGCGGAAGCTTCAAGTCAGGCGATGCTTCGGCTGGTTTGGCCGACTGCGTTACCGTTCGCACTGCCACCGAGCTATGACTGGCGGCGGCAACGGCCTGCTGGCGCTGCTCGCGCCAGGACTTGTAAGCGGCAAGACCTGATTCGACGATATCCGGCGCGACGTCCTTCACGATCAGCTCTGGCCGGCGGATGCCGAGCGGCGCCTCGGCGCCAAGTTTCAGAGCACGCGGATCCCACCAGACGACGGAGAACTCGGCAGGCCCGGAAGGACCTGCCCTGCGTACGTGCAGACCAGGAGAAACCGTGCTCGTTCCAGCCGCGCTGCCGCCAGGCCGGACCAATACCGAATCTTTCGATTTGAACTCCACGCAGCCGGGCGCTTGAATCTGTTGGCGCCTCGCTTCCTTCGGCGGATAGACCGCCGTGTTCAGCGGCTGGATCCAGCCTTCCCTCTCCTCATCGCCTACGGCGGGGACCACAAGCAGGTCCCGCGCGCGCGTTGCCGCGACGTACGCCACTCGCGTACCCTCCGCTTCATCGCGTAGCAACTCCTCGTTTTCGTGCTGAAGCAAATCGGCCGGCGCGCATCCGCCGAGGCGGATTGCGCAGACGCGGCGATCGGAATCGATGGTGCGGGTTGCGACGGATGCGCGTAGTTTCGCGGTCATGTCTGCAAGGATCACGATCGGGAATTCCAGCCCTTTGGCTTTATGGACCGTCATCAGCCGCACGCCGTCGCTGCCTTCCTCGAGGATCGGCGCTTCCCCGGCTTCGCCGCTCTCGGCCTGCTCGCGCAGCTCGTCAATAAATCCGCGAAACGAAATGCCGCCTTCGGCCTCATAGCGGCGCGCCAAATCGATCACGTGCGCAATATTGGCGAGCACCTGCTCGCCACCGTGCTCGAGCGCAAACCCGACGTGCGCGCGGGTGGATTCGAGCAGCGAGGCGATCGTCGTCGCGACCGGCACCCGATTACGAGAGCGATGGAGCCTTTGCAGCAGTTGCAGAGCCTCAACAACCGGACTGAGGTTTGCCGGAAATTCATTGGGGATGTGAAATGGATGAAAACGGCCGATCCTATGGCGATATTCCAGCAGCTCTTCGTCGCTGATCGCCAACAGCGACCCCCGCAATGTTGCAAATACCGACAGTTCATCTTCCGGCCACTCGATGGCAGCAAGCGCGGCGCGCAAAGTCTCGATCTCTGCGCGATTATGAAAGGAGCGGCCACCGACCAGCAGATGGGGAATGCTGCGCGCTTCGAGAGCTTCGACATACGGCCGCGTCATGTCCTCCTGGTAGCTGATGAACCGGCGGAAGAGCAGACAGATATGGCGCGCCTGAATCGGCACGAGATGCTCCGTCTCGCCGGGCCTGAAGCCCCGAGCCGCAGTCGGCGCCAACGCCCCTTCCGTGGCCGATTTATTTCTTACTTCCCCCTTTGGAAAAGCACGCCCTGAGCCTAGCCGAAGGGGGGGATCGAGGGGGATTTCGTTCCCGGACCCAGGGGGATTTGCCGCCGGCCGTTCGGCGACTTTCCAGCCGCTGTCGTTAATCAGCCAATCGATAAAGGCGCCAACGGCATCGGGAAGCGACTTCTCAATCGCGGCAATGGAGAGTCTCCGGTAGCCGTAGGGCTCGGGCACCGGAAGCGCGACAACGGACGGTTGTTCTTCGCCGTCCGGCCGAAACGGCTCGAGCGGCACGTACGCTGCTTGCAGCCCATCGTGGTCGCCGGTCATCACCGGCTCGAAGGCGGCGTTGATCGCGTGCTGGATATTTGGCCGCGCGCGAAAACTGGTCCGCAACGTCACCCTTCTAGCGCCCGTCGCGTGGAGCATCTCGTAGACGCTGTGATAAATGCCGACATCGGCGCGCCGGAAGCGATAGATTGACTGCTTCGGGTCGCCCACCAGAAAGAGCTTCCCGGCAACCGGGCGAGCTTCGCGCCAGTTTGTCGCAGCCGGATCGCCGGCAGCCAAAAGCAACAGGATCTCGGCCTGCAGCGGATCGGTGTCCTGGAACTCATCCACGAAGATTCGTTTGAAACGCTCTTGGAAGCTCGACCGCACGCCTGAATTATCCCGGATGAGATCTCTCGTCTTAAGAAGGAGATCGAGAAAATCGAGAGCGCCGGCCCCGGCTTTTGCGGCTTCATACCCGCTCACACAGCCGCGCAGTTCGTGGCGCAGCGCCGCAGCAAGGTCGGCATTGGCATCCTCCTCGAAACCGGTCAGAGCGTTTTGCAAGTTTTCGCGCGCTCGCCAAACATCGTCCCGCAGGACGCCGCTGCGGTAATTCCTACCGCTCCCTTTTCGCGCCTCTTTAAAGCTGCGATTGTGGCTGAGCTCGATGAGGCCCGCCTCGAGCCGGTCGTAGTCGCGCGCTGCAACCGATTCGGTTCGGCGGATCTCTTCCGCGAGCTTCCTGGCCGCCCAGCTATCCGCGTACAGAGTGTCAGAGGCATAGTCGGACGGCTCCAACAATTGGGTGAACCCATTCAACAACTGAACCAGCTCGTCGACCCGCGAGCAGCGGTCGAATGGCGAGCGCTGCCAGTCGCCGTCAAAATCACGCCATTGGATAAGATCCCAGCCAGCCCGCCGCAATCGGTCGATGGGGCCGTGGTCACCATCCGCTTGAGCGCCAAAACCGACAAACGCCGGACGGCGGAGCGAGCGCTTCACACCTTCTGAAGGATTGGCGAGCTGGCTTTCCAGCCAGTGGTGGAACGCTTCATCATACATGCGCGCCGCCTGCGCTTCGGTCAGGACGGTAAATAACGGATCGATCCTGGCTTCTACTGGACGCTCCCGGAGAAGATCCGCGCAAAAGCCGTGAATGGTGCTGACCTGCGCTTCCTCGAGCCTGCCGAGCGCCCCATCGAGCCGGTCACGCTCCTCGGATCCGGTTGCAGATCCTCCTCTTGCCTCTTCGAGCGCCTCACGCAGGCGCAGTTTCAGCTCTCCGGCGGCCTTTTCCGTGAATGTAACAGCGACGATCCCGGTCACTTCGGCGCGGCCGGTTTGGATGACACGAACGATGCGCCGGACCAGCTCGGTGGTTTTGCCGGTGCCGGCGGCGGCTTCGACGATGAGCGTGTCATCGAGCGCCGTCGCAATCTGGTCGCGGTCTATTTGATCGGCAAGTGCCGGGCTCATGGTCGTCCTCAAGCTGTGAAAAAATCCATTCATGGTTCGAGAGCCTCACCACGAATGGATTTCCACGTATCAAGTTTCAAGTACTTAGCCGTTCGTTCCTTCGATGAACTCAGGACGGGCTCTGAGCTTTGTCGAAGGGCAACGCTATTTTTTTCACAGCTTCCCTCTCAATTCCATCAGATCGGCGATCTGCCCGCGTGCTTTGCGGCGGGCGCGGCGCTCCTGATTCGGACCGCACACCGGCAGGAAGTCGCAAAAGCTGCACGCCTTCTCGGCCGGCGCGGGCGGCAGCATGCCGAGCTCCACCGCCCGATCGATAATCTCCAACGCTTCGATCCCCAACCGGCGCGTCCGCTCGTTGATGGGAACATTATGTTCGGTGAACCCACCCGCAGTCGTGCAATATGAAAAACGGGCGGTTTCTACGGTGCATCCGGTCGCCGCCTCGACGGCCAGGCTGTAGATCACCGGCTGAAGTTGATGGCCATGTCCGATGATCGACCCGCGCTCCGACCGGTTCTTTGATGTTTTGTGGTCGGTGACTCTCAGAATCTTGGTGCCGGGCTTGCGCTCGACCAGGTCGATCGCGCCGCGCAGAATGAATCGGCCGTCAATCGTGACCGGCTCGCGCCGGCTATTCGGGTCGCGCCCCGGTGCATCAGGCAGGCCGAAGGCAAACTCGAACAACCAGGGCTCCCATCCGGTGCTCGCAGTGAGATCGCGCGCCCAAATGTGCAAATCGGTGCGGATGCCCGCAATTTCGTCCTGCCACACGCGATCCACCGCCGGCGCCAGCAGCTCTGCGTAGTTTGCCGCGACCAGCGTGAGGGTGCCGTCGAGGACCTCCAGCACCGTATCGATCGGAGTCGTCGCTATTGGCATTTTCCGCTGCTGCAAGGCGCGAAAGAATTCAGCCAGCACCTCATGAAACAAGCTCCCCTTGGTGAGCGGATCCATCCGTTGCAGCGGCTCGGGTTCTTCCAGCGCTTCGAGGTGATACAACGCCGACAGGAGGAAGCGATAGGGACAGTAGGCGTAATTCTGCAGCGCCGAGACGGAGTACGGCCGCGCGCCCAGCCGCTGCGACTGGAGAAAGGGTTTCGTGGCCTCTGTGACCCGGACGAGCCCGTCATAGGGCGACCATGGCGTCCTTGCGCGCGCCCACCGCTCGCTGGCCGAGCGCCGGACGGAATCGTTCAGCCGGAGCATGTAATGCGCGTGGCCTTTCACGTCCTTTTCGCTGCGCATCAAAATGCGCAGCACCGATAGGTCGTGCTCGAATTCGTCGATGGCGTCTTCGGGGCGCGCAGGCGCCGGCCACGCGAGACTCGCACTTGTTTCTTCTGAAGCTTCGAGCTCGAGCTTCTGATGGTCGGGGATGCGGCCGGTCACGGCGCGCATGACTTCGAGCGCGTAGAACGACGGGACGCGCGCGCGGGCCATCGCCGTCTCGATGCGCGGGAACGAGACAACCAACCGTTCCGTCGTCACGCCGACCGCGAGGCGCAGCAAGAGCCGTTCATGCTCAGCCCGATCCTCTTGCAGGGTTAGCCCGCCGCCAACTTCACGCCGGAGATCGTCCAAAAGGAGCGGATCCTCGCGTACCTTTTGCGGAAAGAGTCGCTCGGCCAAGCCCGGCACGAACGCGACGCGGAACACCCGGCCGCGGACTTGATCGGGGCTGCAAACGAACACCCGGCCATACCTATACGCGGGTGGCTCCACTTCCAGCGATGCCAGGCGATCAGCAAGCACGTCGCGCACTTCGGCCAAGGTCATCGGTCCAACCGCGGCCATGGGGCGCAGATCGGCAAGAACGCGCAGCACGAACTCGGGGCACCGGAGCACGCGCGGCGCGAATTCTTCGAAGCGCTGAATCCAATCGCCCCACGTGGCCTGCTTCGGCCAGGCAGACATTTCTTGGACGAGCGGCAGCGCGAACCCGCGCAGGTTCGCAAGATTCTGCCGCTCGCGCTCCAGGCGCGCGATGCGCGGTGAGTCTGGTTGCTCGGAGGTCAGCTCGCGAATCTTTAGCTCATATTCCGCCGCCAGTCCGTTTAGCCGTCGCGCCCAGCGATCACTTCCGCCGATGACGGCGGATTCAACCAGCAAGCTTTCCCACTTCCACGGCGCTCTGAGGCTGCCGGCCACAACAGCCTGATCGCCACTTATATTATCGGCGGATACCTTGTCATCGTCGCCATCGATATCGTCGGGTTCGTCGGGCGCGCGCTCCGAGAGCACCCCGAAGACGTCGTCGCGCGAGGCCACCCACGTCGAATGGCCGGATCCGGCAGGAGCTTTGCCATCATCGTCCAGCGACGGCACCTGGGCGAGCGAAAGATATTCGGCAAAGCGTTTGGCGGAGAAATTGTCGGTTGCACAACTCAGGATGGCGAGAAAGGCCCGACCTGCAGGATCGGGACGACGGGTGCCGCGATCGAAGTACGCGGGAACTGCGGCCCGGGCAAGGGCATCCTCCAGTAGCCCCACGTACTGCTCCGTCGAGCGGATGACGATCGCGATTTCGTCGAAGCGCACGCCACGATCGGCCTCTTTCAGGACCCGGCGCGCGATCTCGACGCATTCGCGGCCTTCGCCGGGCGCCGAAAACCACACCAGCTCTCCCGTGCGCGTTCTCTCGGGCGGCGGTTCTTTTGAAAACAGATAACGCTCAAGCTGGGTCAGATCGGTCTGCTCGGCTTCCTCTACGATCTGCAGTCGCACGCCGCGCTTCTTCAGCTGGCTCAGCGCAGAGGCGTCCCCTGCCGGCACGGTAATCATTGCGTGCGGCGACTGCTGGACGAGCGCCCAGAGAAACTGCGCTTCGATTTCAGATTTGAAAGGCACATCGAGCAGCAGCAGCGGCATCGGCGGCCAGCCGGTCACAGACGAGCCCAGCGCCTTACCTGCGGTCTCGAACAAGGCAGCCCTGTCGCTGGCGCCGGCCTCGTTCAGGAGGCTATCAACGCGCTCCAGCAAGGCGGCAAGGTCAGATCCGCTGCGCGGCAGCCGGGCCAAATCACCGCTAGCCACAGCAGCAAGTCTCAAGTCAAGCAAGGTACGCGCCAGCGCCTTCGGAAACCCTGGCGTCTGCGACACAGACGAGAAATACTCCAGCGCCTCATCGCTGCGGGCCTCGAACGCCGCGCGCGTCGCAACCGCCTCGTGTCCAAGGGTCGTGGTGGGAGCGCGTTCGCGAGAAGCCAGGTCCATTACGGCCAGCCGGGCCGCGAGCTGCGTGAAAGAGAGTCGATGCAGTCCAAACGTCGCGCCTCTTTCCAGCGAAATCGTGCGAGCGAGATCGTCCACCGAGCCGCGTGATCCTCCGAGGAGAAGCACCTCCGCGCCCGGCTCGAACTGGTCCAGAAACCGGCGTGCCTCGCGGAGGCGAACCGCCGCCGACCCTGACTGAACAGCCGTGACCGCAGCATCATTCAATGTACCTCGCATGGAGCCCGATTCAGTCATCGCAGACCTCACGCTTATCCAGTGATCCGAGGTTTTTCCGACGGAAAAGAAGATAATCTACCACACTCGGTTTGGTTGATCACCCATGAGGAAACCCCATTAGGCAGGCGATCTTTATGGTGCTAAAAATCCAAGGATATTTTATTTTCTTCCTACTCACTGCGGAAAGTGTGATCAGAACACAAACTCGCCGTCTTGTGTCCAACATTAAGGCTTGATAATGTTACGTGGACAAAGACTAACGAGAAGTACGAGCGGACGTTGCGCAGGTGACACAGCTCTCTCGATAAAAGGTTACGGAGATTTCTCGAAGATTCGCAAGAATACAAAGCCCGGCCTCTATAAAGTTCCCCAGACTGGTGTGCACCTACGCGCCCAAGATCAGCCGAGAATTGAGTGCTTGAATAAATGACTAAATGTGCGATCGGCGCGCGCGTCGGCGGAGGCATTGTGAATCCGCGTGCCGTTGGCAGGTTTATTTTCTTGTTTCGATGTTCAAGTGGTAGCGCGTGCTTTTGAGCGCGCCGGTACGGATCAGGACGCCCTTGTCGACAAGGTCCTGAAGGTCCCGCGTGGCCGTGGCGCGGGCGGCGCCGGTGATCGAAATGTAATTCTCGGCGTTCAGGCCGCCCCTGAAGCCCTCCACCCCTTCGCGGAAGACTCTGGCGAGAGTTTTTTCCTGCCGCTCATTGAGCTGACTCTTGACCCTGTCGTAGAGCTTCGTTTTCTGGATCAGGAAGTTGATCATGCACTGTGTCGTATCCTGCGCCTGCAAAACAGTGTCGGCGAAATACGCAAGCCACGCCGTGATTTCGTTGTCCCTGCTGCTGCGGTGGAGCGCCTCGTAATAAGATTGCTTGTTCTTCTGGATGGTCTGCGAGAGCGCAATCAGCGTCGGCTGGCCGAGAGCCTGGGACAAGGCCTTTTCGGCCAGCGCGCGCGCAATGCGTCCATTGCCGTCTTCAAACGGGTGGATGGTGAGAAAATACAGATGGGCGATGCCTGCGCGCGTAAGAGCCGGAAGCGCCGTGTTGGCGTGCGGCGCCGTATCATCGAACCAGTTAACGAAGCCCTCCATTTTTTTTTCCATGGCGGCGGATGGCGGCGCTTCGAAATGAATCTTCGGATTGCCAATCGGACCGGAGATGATCTGCATTGGCTCATCCTGCGTTCTGTAGGCGCCAATGTTTTTCAAATCCCGCCTGCCGGCGGTAAGCATCGCGTGCCATCGGAACATGGTTTCGTGCGTGAGAGGCTCGGCGAAGCTCCGATAGAGATCCATTATCATGTCGGCAATGCCCTGCTCGGCGGGCGGAATTCTGCGCGCGTCGGTATCGAGCCCGAAATTGCGCCGGATGGACGATTGCACGCTCTCGCGGTTGAGATACTCGCCTTCGATCTCGGAAGTCTTGAGAGCCTCGTTGCTCATCAGGTCAACGGTCAGCGCGCTTTTGTCGTCGTCGCGGATATGTAGGAGCGCGCCCAGCAGAAGGCCGCCGTGAAGCAGAAACTTTGCCTCCCTTTCCCCGAAAGCTGACTTGTCGAAGCGGAACCGGGGCCAGTCGTCCTGCTGCCAGTTCCATCTGTTTTCAGCGGCCATGAGTTATAAAACACTCCCTTATAACTCACATACTGCCATTTTTTGATTAATAAGGCCAGACTTTATGCCTCAATCTTTGGTTCGCCGAGGCTCGTCATTGTCGCCAAGTTATCGGGGGATATTGCAGCATGGTGAGTTATAAATGGTTTTCTATAGCTCATAAAGTTATTCTGGGGACACAATACTGATTTTTTATTATCAAGGAGTTCCCGTATAGCTGAACTTGGGAACGTCTCGAACACGGACCACGCTATGTCTCTGTGTTTTCAACGTTTCTCTTCCAAGGGATAGCATTACCCGACGTGGATTCAATCCGCAATCAGCGCTCCGATCTAAAATGCGACCTGGCTAAATCGCTTTGAGCCCCAAGTTCACTTTTTACGGCCTCATATTTCTGATCGTGTGTGTATTCAATATTTGGTTTGGATCCAGCGACGGTTTTGGGTTCCGAAATATGTTCACTTCATTGCGGGCGGGTGCCCTTATGATGGGTTTGTAGTTTGCCTGGCTTAGCTACTCTGAGTTGGGAATCGAGACCCTTGGTTCTTGGCTTTGGCTGCCGCCCAGCCGAAACGTTAGCCGCTGTATGTTTCGGTTGGCGATGTATTGTTCGCTCCTCCGTCGGCCGTCATCGCCTGCGCGCATTGCGTTGCGAGCCGTATCGGAGGCAACTCCGGGCGGGAAATATTTGTGAGTCTCCGTAGTGAGCTTATTGAGTGCGGCTTTCGCCGAACACGGGTTGCCTCAGCTTCCAGGTCAATGGGAAGGCGAGCGCGCACAGCGCAGCCATGCCCCAAAACCCTTGCTCACCCAGGCGTGAGTAGAGCGCGCCGGAAACAAGGGTGAGCAATGCGGTGGCTGCTCCGATGCCAACCGTACCGTAGATCGCCTGCGCCGTCCCTTCGAGGCCTTGCGGCACGGTGCGGGCGATCAGACGCATGCAGGCGAGATGAAGCAGCGCAAAGGTGATGCCGTGCAGCGGTTGCACCAGCGCAAATACCATCACATCGGTTGTCTGCGCCATCACTGCCCAGCGCAGCGCGCCAGCCAGTGCCGCGATGGCGGCCGCGCCGGCCGGCGTCAGCCGCGTCACGAGCGCCGGGCCAATGACGAAGAACACGAGCACCTCTGCGGCGACAGACTCTGACCAGAGCAAGCTCGCGGTAGCCGGGCTGATGCCTGCGGCACTCCAGCGGATCACCGCAAATGCGTCGTGCATGGCGTGGCTGCCGAGGATGAGTGCTGCCACAAGAACAAGATTCCGAAACAGCGGAAGCCGGAGCAGAATGAGAACACCGCCCGCCGGTGCTCGCATGGCATCGGCTGTGCGCTCGTGAATCAGTTCCGGCACCAAGATCGCTGCAAAGGCTGCCGCGCCGAGCAGCAAGGCCTGCAGATACACGATCAGGTCGAGGCCGAATGCGCTCACCACCTGCCCGGACAGCAAGGTGCCGACGATGAAGGCGGCCGAGCCGGTGCCGCGCACCCATCCATACTCGAAGCCCCGGCGGCCGCTGCTCGGCGGCGGAGAGGCAGATCCTAGCGCCAGTGCGTCCGCCAAGACGGTAACCGGCGCCAGCGACGCGGCATGCAGCAGGCTCACCCCAAGCAAAATCCAAAATCCATGCGCCGCGAGATAGCCCAGCGTCACTGAGGCGGCAAGCGCGATGCAGACGACAAGCACGACGCGGAGCGCCTGGATCAAGTCGCCGATGCGGCCTGCGAGCGGCGCCGTGAGCAATCGCACGGCCGTGCTGGCGCCAAGCACGAGCCCAAGCTGCTCGGGCGGCAACCCCCGCGCGCTGACAAAGGCAGGTAGGAATGGAGAAGCGACTCCGAATGCCGCATACATCACGGCATAAAGCAGGATGAATCTTGTCAGCGGGGTCGACCGGAGGGAATCGAGCATGGCTTTCCCGCAAAGCTTAGCAGATTTCTTCGTCTGGGCACGGATGCGCGAACTGATCTGACTATCTGTCGGAGGGTTGACTTCATGACCATGTCGCCTAAACGGCCGATTTGAGAGCGACGCTCTTGATCGGGCGCTGCGCGCCTACGGAGGCACGCCTCAACCGGAACGTTAGGGGGAAATTAACAGAGAGCGACATCGGGAGCCACCATGTCGTGAAACTGAAACCGACGGCGGAATTTTACCATGTGATCTGCCGTGACAATCAGGCAGTGTGAAAGAGCTTGGGACAGGGTTGCATCGTGATCCTTCGATGATCAGCTGGCCTCGGCGTACGCCGCGGCTCGAGACCAGGAAAGAGGAGGAAGTACTTCGCGCTTAACGCAATACGAAAGACACCAAATTAGCTTGCCGTTTTCTGGCCTATTTTCCTGCGCCCCCGCATCTGCTAGCTTTGTTGATTACCACGTTTCCGACGGTGTGCACGAACCGTCGGTCGATAAAGAGGAGGGTGCCAGGATGAGGTCAATTATCTTTCTAATCGCCGTAACTCTATTCACCGCGTGCGCTACGACCTCGAGCCGTGAGACTATGCAGGCAGACGTCGAGCAAGCGGCGGCGATCATTGAACGCTTCGAGGCGATCCCGGAGAGCGCAATTCCGCCCGCGGTTATGCGCGCCGCGAGAGGTTTGGCAATTCTTACCGTCACCAAAGCCGGGTTCATCGGCAGTGTCAGAGGTGGCACGGGAGTTGTCGTTGCCCGAACCGAAAAGGGTTGGAGCGGCCCTTCGGCAATCGGCACGGGAGGACTGGGAGTCGGCTTTCAGGCGGGGGCTGAGGTCGCTGAGCTCGTGATCGTTCTCAACAGTTTGGAGGCCGTGGATGCATTCGCCAAGGGCGGTAATGTCACCCTCGGCGGCGCGCTGGGTGTGGCGGCGGGTCCTGTTGGACGTACCGCCGAGGCCGGCGTCGCCGTGGGCGCGGCTATGTATACTTACAGCCGCAGCCAGGGACTTTTCGCCGGTATATCCCTTGAGGGAACTGTCATTGGCACCCGAGACCGGATCAACGCAGCGTATTACGGTGAGTCCGTCCGGGCCGGAGAGATTCTTTCAGGCAGGGTACAGCCGCCAGCCGATGCGCAGAAGCTACTGGCGGTTCTCTCGAAATACTGAGAGGCTGTGAAAAAATCCGCTCATGGTTCGACATGCTCACCACGAGCGGTATAGCACAATGGGAATTTAAGTACTTAGCCGTTCGTTCCTTCGATGAACTCAGGACGGGCTCTGAGCTCGTCGAAGGGCAACGGCTAATTTTTTCACAGCTTCTGAGCGTAGCCGTCTTGGGTTCGCTTCGTTTGACGCTTTATTTGTTATCTTCTTTCCCTTCCTGTCCATGAAGCCACCTCCTTATCGAACCGCTTGACTAACACGAGGGGGAGGGCTGAAGTCAAGAGCCGTCTCTGGCGCTACTGATGTATCCGTCTTTGGGGAGAATCAAAGGTACTTGAGAACTGATTTCCAACCGGATTTAAAACTCGAAAGAGATCGGGCCGTTTTGTTTCGAGCTTCGGTGATACCGTTCGAAAAACTGTTAGTCGACAATCCGGCGAGACTCGACTACGACATGTAAACATACTCCGCTTAAATTGATTTCGCGACTCCTGCCTTCTCCCGTCTATCTAATCTGCTGATCGCTTTATTATTCACCGGCTATTCATGCAACAGCACCGCTAATTTGTCTAAGACTTCACTGGTCGTTTCGCGCGGTAGTTTGCAGATGAACTCGGCTTTTCGAACGCGCCAATCGAGACTTTTGACCTGGTCGGCAAGAACGACACCGCCGAGCTTTGATCCCGGAGGGATGGTTACTTCGAAAGGATAACCTTTCACCTGACTTGTAACCGGACAGAGAATGGCGAGACCGACTTTGCCATTGTAAGAAGCGGGCGAAAGAACCAAGGCCGGGCGCCGTCCCGCTTGCTCGTGCCCGGCAAATGACGTCGCCACGGGCTGGAACGTAACGTCGCACCATCACCAAATCTCACGTCCGACGGACGGACCGAAATCGACCTCTGCGTGGAGGTTTCTCCGAGTCACCCTGGCAAGAAGCTGCTTGAGAGACAGTTTCCTTTTCGCGACGGGCGTGGCCACGACCTTCCCATCGGAAACCGCCAAGTTCAGCACCGTTCCTTCCTTGACCTCGGCGTCTTCAGCGAGGGGCTTGGGAATTCTAACAGCCAGGCTGTTTCCCCACTTTTGAACTCGAACATGCATCGGCACACCTCCAAAATGGTATCTACAATGAAGATACAAGGATCGGAAACTCTCGTCAAACCGGATCTTAAGGATTGGCGGATTTAGTATGGACAACTCGATAGCCTTGTGGGACGAGGTATGAAATCGCAGGCCTAGTGGTTGATGGCCGCGACGGCTAGCTTGACTCGAACGAGCCGCTTCTCTAAGGTCCGGTCAGGACGGCCTGAGCGACAGTCTTTACGGCTCAAAGAAAATCCGCTTGGGAAGAGGAGATTCGTTCAAGCCGTTTCAAATTCAGGAATCGAAAACTGCCATACCAGGAGGCCTGTCATGACGCATCACACCTTCTTTAGTCGGACTCGTCGGATTCTTTGCGTTGCGTGGGTGGGTTGATTCTTTTGTTTGGAACTCGTCCGGAGCTGCTTTCGGACAGGCCACAACCGCCGCCTCCGCCATGAAGATCGGAGTTATCGGTTCCGGAAACATCGGCAGTACGGTGGGAACGTTATGGGTTAAAGCCGGCCATCCGGCGCTGTTCTCTTCTCGACACCCGGAGCAACTCAAGCCACTCGTCAATGGTCTCGGCTCCCTCGCCCGCGCCGGTACGGTACAGGAAGCCTTGAAATTCGGCGATGTCATTTTCCTCGGCGTCCCTTATGCTGCTTATCCGCAAATTGGCAAGGATCACGCGCGGGAGCTTGCGGGGAAAATCGTCCTCGATGCCGGGAATGCGGTTCCGTCCCGAGACGGTGAGATCGCAAAGGAAGCGCGCGAGAACGGCATCGGCATCACATCGGCGAAATATTTAGCCGGGGCGCGCGTTCAACACGCTAAATTTTCGCAAGGTCGCGAGTCTCTCGAATCGTCCGGAGGGACGGATCGCCATTCCGATAGCAAGCGACGATCAGGAAGCGCTGAAGGTGGCGTCGACTCTAGTTCGCGCCGCAGGTTTCGATCCGGTGATCATCGGCTCACTCGAACGCGCCAAGCTATTCGCGCAAGGCGCGCCGTTGTACGGACAAGAAATTACCGCCCAAGAGATGCAGCAGCGTCTGAAGACGCTCCAGTGAGGTTGGGTTTGTATGCCGCATGCCGATATTTTTGAAGCTATATATAAGGATACGGCGTCGTAAAAGGCATCAGAGGTCAGGGAGGGAGTTTCCGGGAAAATTGAGCCGGTCAAAGGACAAGAATGGTCATAGAGGATGAGAGCGGAAAAAGCGCACTCACTGCCAGAAGGAGACAAACATGAGAGTGGGTTTCATTGGACTAGGGACTATGGGCGCCAGCATGGCGCTGAACGTACGCGCCGCGGGCTACGACATCGTTGTCAACGACATCCGGCGCGAGTCAGGCGCGCCGCACTTGCAGGCCGGCGCGACATGGGGCGACTCGGCGTCCAAGGTGGCGGAGGCGGCTGACGTCGTATTCACATCGCTGCCGGAGCCGCGCGAAGTCGAGGAGGTGGCGCTCGCGGAGAATGGGTTACTCGCCGGCATGCGTGGCGGAACGGCGTGGTTCGACCTCTCGACCAACTCACCGACGGTGGTCCGACGCCTGCACGAGCGCTTCGCCGCAAAAGGGGTCGCGATGCTCGATTCGCCGGTGAGCGGCGGTCCCGCCGGCGCAAAAAGCCGCAAGCTCGCCCTGTGGGTAAGCGGCGACAAGGCTGCGTTCGACCGGCACAAGCCCCTGCTTGACGCCATCGGCGATCAGGTCATGTATGTCGGCCCGATCGGCGCCGGCACGGTGGCGAAGCTCGTGCACAACACCGCGGGCTACGCGATACTGGCTGCGCTCGCCGAAGTGTTCACCCTCGGCGTCAAGGCCGGGGTCGAACCCCTCGCGTTGTGGCAGGCGGTGCGCCAAGGGGCGTCCGGCCGCAGGAGAACCTTCGACCGGGTCGCCGAGCAGTTTTTGCCCCACCTATTCGATCCACCCGCGTTCGCTCTGAAACTCGCTCACAAAGACATAACCCTGGCGACCGAGCTCGGCCGCGAGTTAAATGTTCCGCTACGGATTGCCACGCTTGTGCATGAGGAGCTGACGGAAG
Source organism: Binatia bacterium (assembly GCA_050735975.1). Taxonomy (GTDB): domain Bacteria; phylum Desulfobacterota; class Binatia; order UBA9968; family UBA9968; genus DATMBL01. The sequence continues at coordinate 17,156 of JBOHVS010000197.1, forward strand.
CGCTCTACCGCGGCTGGGCCGAGCGCGATTCACGCATCTTCATGCTGCTCCAGGAGGAGCGTGCCGGCGTCAACATCGCCGTGCCGGCGGACGAAGTCCAGGAAGTGCTCGCGCACGACTAGCCGCAAGAAAAGGCTGTGTCTTTTCGTGAAATATTCTGAGCGAGATTCTCGGGGCATAATACTGATTTTCATTATCAGGAAATCTCGAACTGCCGAACTCGTCCGTTAAGCCCTCGAGCGCCGATGGTACTCTACGGTCTCCCCGTTTGCGATTCTCATTCTCACTTAGGGCGCGGCTCGCTGGCGCGCGACAGTGTCGAGGCGAGGATTTTCAGGTTTTCGGTTTTCTCGATGTAGCGCACGAACAGGTATTTGTTCTCCTGCGAGTCTAAAGCAGCCGCCGGAACGTCGCCCGCTCCCGCCTCAACCTTCGCCAGGATGAAGTAGAGATCGTTGCTCTTCAAAGCGCGCAGGAATCCCTCTTCGAATTCGGCCAGCGTTTTGGCGGTCATGACGTTGGCAAAACCGGCGCCGCGCGCAATAGCGGCAAGATCCGTCTGCCCGGCCGTTGCCGTCGGCGCGCCGCGTGAGGACTCGTAACATTCGTTGTCGAAGACAATGTGGATAAGATTCTTCGGATGGTGGTTCGCCATGGTTGCCAGGCTGCCGAGATTCAGCAGCAAAGACCCGTCCCCGTCGAAGGCCACGACCTTTCGGTGCGGGAGCGCTAAAGCCAGACCGAGCGCCATGGAAGAGGTGAGCCCGAGGTTCTGCAAATGGTAATTACCCGGGTGAGGTCTCAGGGCTTGCCATTCGTGGCGCACGGCGCCGAGGTTCGTGAACACCAGTTCTTCGCCGAAGCGCGGGGCGATCGCTCGAAGACAATCGTATCTTTTCATCGAACTACCTCAAGGCTTGTTTGTTCAGGACGATGGCCGTCGGCCGGCGTGAGGAGCGCGCGAGCATCTGGCTATCACGAATGGTGGGACGAATATCCTCGAAGCGGCCGACTTTCTCGTACACAATGTGCATTGCTTGCAGCACCGGTTCGGTCAGACTACCGACGGTGGCATGCCCGGCGTTTTCCTCGCCGACCCCGCCGCTGTGTCCGATCAACATCAAGACGGGTATACCCGGATGAAGACAGACCGTCGCTAAAGCATTCGTGGACAACAGAAAACCGGCGTTCATCATCACCATCGCCGGTTTTTTCCCGCCCAGGTATGCGCCGGCGCAGATGCCGATGCCCTCTTCCTCGCGGGTGACGGGCACGTGATGAATGGCCGGGTCTTCGCCCAGCGCCATGACCAGGTCATGGAGATTCGCTTCAGTCAGGCTCGCGACGAAATCGACGCCGGCCTCTTTAAGCGAATCGACGATCTCCGCCGCCACTTCTCGTTTCATGGCTCCTCCTACTATGGTTCCAAACCTTTATTGCGGAGACCAAACAAGCAGTCAAGCGAATTCAGCGGGAGTGCAATTGGTCGGAAAAGACCGCGGGGAAGGAATCTACGATGCTTACGCGTAAAATGAATCGATTTCTCAGTCGCGGCGCCAGGAATGAACTGGCTGCCAGTCGAGCAATCTTTTTGCGCGAGCGTTGGAGTACGATCCCTTGCTGCCCGTCAGGCTGCGCGCTTTGTCGCCGATGCTCGGCATGACTCGCGGGTAAAGCTCACAGAGCGGTTCGGCTACGGTGCTATCGTCGGCGACGACGAACAAAATAGTACTGCTTGGAATCGAGCGCTCGACTGCCAGTCGAAAGGCGACCGCCAAATCGCGCGCGTCAATGTAACTGTAGGCGTGAAAACCCGTTGGCCGGCGACCCCCGTCTTTCTTTATTTGTTCGAGCTCGTCCGGAGTTACCACACCGCTGGGCCGCAGCATCACGGTTTCCAAACCCTTGCGGGTGTACGAATGGGCGATGGTTTCGCCGATTTCTTTTGATAGACCGTAGACATCTTCAGGTCGCAGCGAATGGTCTTCATCGATAGGAAGATAGTCAGGCACGAAGCGCTCGCTGTAGCTCCAGCCCACGATGGCATTGCTGCTTGCTGAAACGACCCGCTTGACGCCGAGACGGAAGGCGGCGTGATGGATGTTGAAGGTCCCGACGACGTTGGTTTGGTAGGTCACGCTGGTAGTGGCGATGTTGGGATTATGAATAGCGGCGAGATGGATGACCACGTCGGCGCCGTACATCGCTTCCATGACTTGGCCGAGATCCTGAACGTCGCCGGCAAGGTATTTGACGGCGCCTCGTTCCGCCCCGGGCGCGCGGTCGAGCACGGTGACTTCGTGCGCTGGGCCATCGAGCAATTCGCGCACGACCCATTGGCCGACTTTGCCGACCCCGCCGGTGACGAGAATCTTCATTATGCGGATTCGCCCACCCTGTAGATTTGGTAAGGAGTTCGTAAGTATCTAGACGACTTCAGTTCCTCAAAAACCAAGGGACGAGCCCTTCCAAGCGCGGCCAATAGGTCTGTGCCTTATCGGCCACCGCCCGGTCCACTCCAGGGGCGGTTATTTCAACGGCACGGGGCTGAACGCTTCCTTTACGTTCGCGTGCCCGCGCTCTCCACGACTCGCCCCTCGGTTATCTTAGGTCTAATAACCAATCAACTCCTTAGTAGTGTTTAGAGCGCATCATTTCATGGCCCGATTGCGCCGGGCCTCGAGTTGCCTCGGGCTCTGGACCTCGGCCGAAGAACTTGCATCGGAGAATTCACCGCGGAGGCGCCGAGGTCGCAGAGAAAACTTTTAGGAAGAACTCTGTGTACTCTGTGTCTCTGCGGTGAAGCTTATTCCGATTTCTTACCGCGCAGGCTCGCGTTTTCTAAACGAATCACAACCCGTAAAGCGCCCGGGCGTTGTCACTGACTATCTTGTTGGCGACCGACCCGTTTAACCGCTTGTCGTTCAACACGCCGCGAAGCGCCAGTAGCTCCGTTGCGCTATCGGCGTGGCCGTAGTCAGTGCCGACAACCAGATTGTCTTCGCCGGCGTGCTCGACGATGTATGGAAGATCATCGCTGGTTTCGCAGCCGACGTAGAAGCGGCTCTCGCGCAGTAGTTCTTTCTTATTCAATTCCCTGCCCTGGATGTGGTAGCGCTTGGCGAGATCGGTGAGCACATAGGGGAGCCACTGAGCGCTGACTTCGAGAAAAGCCACCTTCAGTCTTGAAAAACGTTCGGGGATTCCGTCCATGATCATGTTGTGGAAGGCGCCTACGAGCACCAACTTGAATTTCGAGAAGGCGATGGTTTCGTATTTGAAGTAGTTGAACAAGATCGGACTTCCCGTGGCCGAATGGATGCAGATCGGCAAGTCCAGTCGGCTTGCCGCATCGTAGAGCGGAAAGAAGTAGGAATCGCTCAGCAGGAGATCGCACTCCGATCCGCGGAGAAAAATACCGACCGCGCCGTTGTCCTTCGCGAACTTTGCTTCCTCATAAACTTTGTCCATGCTGAGCAGCGGCAACACCGCGACCCAGCGCAGCCGCTCTTTTGCCTGCCGCCAAATATCCGCCATCCACCGGTTATAGCTGCGGCATAGCGCCACCTCGATTTGGGGCCGTGGCGTGAGCGGAATAATAAAGATCGTCGGAAAAATTACCTGAACGTCGACGCCGAGCTCGTCGATGTGCTTGAGACGCGCGTTGACATCGCGCAATTCCCGCGAAGCCATCGGCGTGTTCTTGCCGACATTGCGCGACTTGAGCCGCAAGGTGCCGTCGACCAGCCAATACTCATCCGTCGACGAGCCGTCGTTGGCGCCGACTACCTGCGGTCTGAACTTGCGCTCAGCGCCCTCCATGTATTCCCAAGTTTTTTCCGTTTCCAGGACATGCGCATCCGCGTCAATCCTAAGCATGATCGAAACCTCCGTCTTGGGTTTGCTCTGGTAAGCGTATGAGATTGGCTGGTCGGTTCATAACACCCGCTGGTGTGCCGCGTCAACAAAGGTATGCTTGACTGTGGTAGTTCAGCGAAAGTGTCACCCCATAATTGTTCAGCGAAAATGTCACCCTCTCGGGTAGGATCTTCTCTCCAAAGGAGGAGATCGGATGAGCGAATGGGAGTTGAGGGTGAGTCAGAGG
>JBOHVS010000198.1:0-5541 GCA_050735975.1 Binatia bacterium
AATCGGATCAATGCAGGCCTCAGGTTTTGTCCCGAGCGTCTCGAGATGAATTTCCGGCGACTCCGGCGGCTCGTAGTCGCTGTCGATGCCTGTGAAGTTTTTCAGCTCTCCACGCCGTGCCTTGGCATACAGCCCTTTCACGTCGCGGCGCTCACACTCCTCCAGCGGCGTATCGACAAAGACTTCGATGAACTCGCCGGGATAAAACAAGCCGCGAGCCAATTGGCGCTCCGCGCGAAAAGGCGAAATAAAAGATACGATCACAATCAGTCCGGCATCCACCAGGAGTTTCGCCACCTCGGCAACCCGCCGAATGTTTTCCACGCGGTCCGCCTCGGTGAATCCCAAATCCCGATTGAGCCCGTGGCGAACGTTGTCACCGTCGAGAATGTAGGTGTGCTTGCCATCGGCATGCAAGCGCTTTTCCAACAGATTGGCGATGGTCGATTTACCCGAACCCGACAGCCCCGTGAACCAGAGGCAACGCGCCTGCTGATGTTTCATCTCGGCTCGAACGGCTTTGCTGACCTCGAGCGCTTGCCAATGGATATTGACTGCGCGACGGAGCGCAAAATGGATGATACCCGCCCCGACGGTCTCGTTGGTCAGCTTGTCGATGACGATAAACGCGCCCAATCTCTTGTTCTCCTGGTAGGGCGCAAAGGGCACGAACCTATCGAAACTCACATTAACCGTCGCTATTTCATTCAGCCCGAGCGTCTTGGCGGCGAGGTGCGCGCCGGTATTGATGTCCAGACGATGCTTGATGTGGGTGATGCTCACGCTCGCAGACTTGCTGTGGATCAATGCCGCGTAGGGGCGCCCGGGCAGCAAGACATGCTCGCTCATCCAGAAGAGATCCGCCTCGAACTGGTCAGCCGATTCAACCGGATGCGAAGCCGTTGCAATGACATCGCCCCGGCTGGCGTCGACCTCATCCTCAAGCACCAAAGTCACCGATTGCCCGGCGCTCGCTTCGGCAATAGGTCCATTCCTCGCCACTATCTCCTTGACACGGCTGGCGACCCCAGAGGGGCTTATGCGCACGCTGTCGCCGGGCTTGACCGAGCCGCTTCCGATACGCCCGGAGAATCCTCGAAAGTCGAGGTTAGGTCTATTGACCCATTGCACCGGCAGGGCAAAGGGTTGGGCGACCTCGCGGTATTCGGCCGGGACGGTCTCGAGCCATTCCAGAAGGCTCGGTCCTTCGTACCAAGGCATCTCGGCATTGCCACCATCGACGATATTGTGACCTTCAAGCGCGGACAACGGGATCGCCGTGATCGTCTCAAAGCCGAGATCCTGGACGAAGCGACGATAGGCAAGCTCGATCTCGTCGAATACTATTTGCGACCAGCCCACCAGATCCATCTTGTTCACGGCCAACGCCACCTGGCGGATGCCGAGCATCGAGACAATGCGGCTGTGGCGTTTGGTCTGGGTGAGCACGCCTTTTCGAGCGTCGATCAGCAGGACGGCCGCCTGAGCCGTGGACGCGCCTGTGGCCATATTGCGGGTGTACTGCTCATGGCCCGGCGTATCCGCCACGATAAAGCGTCGCCTGGGAGTGGCAAAGAAGCGGTAGGCAACATCGATAGTGATGCCCTGCTCTCGTTCGGCCTGCAATCCATCGACGAGCAACGCAAAATCCAGGCGCTCGCCCTGGGTGCCGAATCTTTTGGAATCTGCCTCGAGCGTCTCCAGTTGATCCTCAAAGATCAGCTTGGTCTCGTAGAGCAAACGGCCGATCAGGGTCGATTTTCCATCATCGACGCTGCCGCAGGTGATGAAGCGCAGGGTATCCATTAGAAATACCCTTCCTGCTTCTTGCGCTCCATGGAACCGGCGCCATCGTGGTCGATAACGCGTCCCTGCCGCTCGGAAGTTATCGCCCCTAAAGTTTCTGCCACGATCTCGTCGAGCGTCGTGGCGGTGCTTTCGATGGCGGCGGTCAGTGGATAGCATCCGAGAGTGCGGAAGCGCACCATGCGCATTTCCGCCTTTTCCCCGGGTTCCAGCGACAGGCGGTGATCGTCGAGCATGATCCACTGGCCATATCGTTTGACCACGGGCCGCTTGGCCGCGAAATACAGCGGCACGATCGGAATGTTCTCCTGGCGGATGTAAGCCCAGATATCGGCTTCGGTCCAATTGGAGAGGGGAAATACCCTTAGGGTTTCACCGGCGTTGATTCGGGTATTATAGAGAGTCCAGAGCTCGGGGCGTTGCGCTTTGGGGTCCCAACGATGTCCGGGCGCGCGAAACGAAAAAATGCGCTCCTTGGCGCGTGATTTCTCCTCGTCGCGCCGGGCGCCGCCAAAGGCTGCGTCAAACCCGTGCAAATCGAGCGCTTGCTTCAGCGCTTCGGTCTTCATGACATCGGTGTGGTAAGCCGAACCGTGGGTGATCGGCCCGATCCCCTCCGAAGCGCCGCGCGGGTTGGTGTAGCTGATCAGCTCAAAACCGACTTCCTTCGCCGTGCGGTCGCGGAACGCGATCATCTCCCGGAACTTCCATCCGGTATTGATGTGCATCAGCGGGAATGGGATCGGCCCGGGGTAGAAGGCTTTTTGCGCCAGGCGCAACATGACAGAGGAGTCTTTGCCGATTGAATACAGCATTACCGGTTTCGCGGCGGTGGCCGTTACTTCACGGATGATCTCGATGGATTCAGACTCCAGCTCGGAAAAAATAGCGTCGCCCATACCGTAAACGTCAACCCCCTAAATTAAACGCTTTGTCCTACCGGTGCTCCTAAGACCGATAGTCAATCAGCGATTTTGTCATGCCATCAGTTTTCATACAACCACCATGTTTTGATTTCGAGCCGCAAGGATCCGATACTTTGCGCGGGCATGAGCTGAACAATTTGTTGACGGCCTGTCAGTTATCTCCCCCATTGAACCTTCGACCCGCTTGATTGGAACCATTGCAGGCATAAGGGAGCGGCTTTGTTGAGGAACTTCTTCATATATGTAAATCTGTCGCCGACCGGCTGCTGATTTCAGGAGGACTCCGATGCGCTATGAACTGTACTATCAACCATCCATCCAAGGCCGCGGCGAATTCATTCGCCTTGCACTGGAAGAAGCCGGGGCCGATTACGTCGACGTCGCGCGCGCCCCGGACTTCGGCCGTCCCGGAATCATGAAGTTTCTTGAAGACCCGGCTTTGGAACATCCGCCGTTTGCGCCGCCGTTTTTGAAAGCCGGCAAGCTCCTGATCTCGCAGACCGCCAACATTCTCCAGTTCCTCGCGCCGCGGCTCAATCTCGTGCCGAAAAGCGAAGCCAGCCGGCTCTGGGCGCATCAACTGCAACTGACGGTCGCCGATTGGTTGCATGAAGCTCACGACACGCATCACCCGCTGGGAAATGCGCTTTACTACGAGGAGCAAACCACCGAAGCCAAAAAGCGCGCGGGGATTTTCACCGCGAACCGCATGCCCAAGTTTCTCGGCTACTTCGAAAGAATTCTCGGACACAATCCCAAAGGCGGCGACTTCATCTTCGCGAAGAGGGTAGCCTACGTCGATTTATCGCTGTTCCAGATGGTCGAGGGATTGCGTTACGCGTTCCCCCGGACAATGGCGAAACTCGAACCGCAGTATCCGCGGCTGATAACCCTGCACGATCGCGTCAAGGCGCGTCCGCGAATCGCGGTATATTTGTCTTCATCGCGTCGCTTACCCTTCAACCAGCAAGGCATTTTTCGGCATTATCCAGAGTTGGAGGACGCGGCGTAGCCGGAACCAAAAGCGGAATATTTCGCGCTAAGACGCAAAGGTCGCAAAGGTGTCATTTCGACCGCAGGGAGAAATCTTTCTTAGATCCCTCGCGTTTGCTCGGGATGACGGACCTTGGTCCGTCACTTGGCGCCTTGGCGCGTTAATATCCGAGTTATGACTACTAAGACTTGACGCCCGTCCCCGATTTGCCCTAGTTTATACTTTGGGCCGGGTTGTCCGATCCAATCGCATCCCGATTCTGCATCCGCAGTCAGCGTTTTCTCTGAAAGAAATCCTAGCCCGCGAGGAGGATCATTGCCATGTTCGATGTCGAGCGGCTTAAAGAAGATTGTCTCGATGCGCTCAAAGAAGAGTCTCCACACGCGGCGATTAAAGAGATCGTCGCGAGAGCGGTGGCGGAACCCTGGCATGTTCTAAAGGCCCTGGGAGAGCCAGAGCTTGCCGGCCTCCAGTCCCTTTACCGCTCTGAACAGTTGACGATCCTCAACGTGCTGTGGGGACCCGGCATGAATTTGTATCCGCACGAGCATCGAATGTGGGCGGTCATTGGCGTTTACGGCGGCCAAGAAGAGAACGCATTTTATCGCCGGAGTGAAAGTGGGCTAACCGGACATGGGAATAAGACGCTCAGAACCAAAGATACTCTTCCCCTCGGCGAATCGGTCATACACGCGGTGACGAATCCGCTCGAACAGATCACCGCGGCCATCCACGTCTATGGCGGCGATTTCTTCGCGGTCCCCCGCAGTGAATGGGACCCCCGGACATTGCAAGAACGCCCGTTTGATCTTGAAAACGCGAAGCGCGTCTTCGAGGAATCGAATCAGCGCCTTCGCGCATCCAAGCTCGGCATAGCCGGCTAAGTGCTCGCCGTTAGCTCGTCGAGAAAGTCGTCATTCGGCTCGTGAACTAATCGACACTTTCACGTTTTCGCAATTCCGAAAGTATGACCATGACGGACTCCGAGCAGCAATTTTAATCGAGAGGGCACACCGACTGCCTGTGCCTAGCGGAGGTTTGGCTTGAAATAGATGAATGACGAACGGGGCCCGCTCAGGTTTACCTACACCGCATCGCCCCTTGCCCGCTCTGATTCTCGGCTCAGAGATACTTTGTCGGACGCCGGATCGTGCGCCACATGTGCGAGACCGGGCTATTGTCGAAGCCCAAGCCCTCGTCCGGCTGCCTGAAGTGACGCCCGACGATGTCGATGAAGGGTTCCCAGCTCACCACCGCGTTGGGGTCGAAGGAGTAGATGTCGTGGACGGTAATCATGCGCGCAGTCATGTACCACTTGTGATTGCGGGCGCGCTTGTACGCTTCTTTGATGTAGTCGTCGGGCTCGTAGTCCGGCCCGAAATGTTTGACGTACGCTTCCGGATACGAGTAGCCGACCGACTCGTCAGGGAAGAAGCGCAGCGCCTGGTGCGCGCGGACCGCCCAGCATACCTCCTCGTCGACGTATGGCTCGATCAGCTGCGCGCCCCAGTAGCCGTGATCGCTCTTGATGAAGATTGCATTGGCGATATCGTGCAGAAGGCAGGCGAGAATCGTTTTCTCGGGCATGGACGCCTTCAGCGCATGGGTCGCGCTTTGCAGCAGATGGTTGATGCCCTTCGCGCGGCACTCGAAATAGTCGAGGAGCGTCGGCTTCGCCGGCATTTTCGGTAGCCGTGGATCGTCGTCCATCAGATAATACTTGCCGTCGTTAGTCGTGCGCTCAGAAGCCATGCCGGACGCGCCGAGCTTGCCGTCCGCCAGATTGAACAGCGCCGATTTCGAAAGGAGTACATC
>JBOHVS010000199.1:0-15578 GCA_050735975.1 Binatia bacterium
CTACAAGTCATTCAGGCACGCCTCGCCGGCATCGTCCAGGAGATGCAGAACTCACTCTTCCGTACCGGCTTCTCTACGATCATCCGCGAGTCGCAGGACGCAAGTTGTGCGATTCTCAATGCGCAAGGCGAAGTGGTTGCGCAGCATGTCGTACTGCCATTGCACATGGGCGCCTTTCCCGCCTGCGCCGCCGGCTTGCTGAAGAACTATACAGCGTCGGAAATCCAAGAGGGCGATGCTTTCATCACCAACCATCCTTATTTGGGCGGCAGTCCCCATGCGCCGGACATGGCAGTCCTCACACCGATCTTCTATCGAGGAGATTGGGTCGGATTCGCGGCGAATCTCGCGCACAAGAGCGACATCGGTGGTCCTGTGCCGGGAAGTTGTTGGAGCCAGGCACGCGAGATTTACCAGGAAGGCCTGCACCTACCGCCGATCAAGTACGCTGCGAAGTACCAAACCAGCAAAGACATCGACGCGGTTATAGCCGCCAATAGCCGGACGCCGGAGCTCGTCGTCGGAGACTTGCGCGGGCAGGTTGGCGCGGCCCGGCTCGGCGAAAAGCGTTTTCAAGAGATGATGGACCGCTACGGCAAAGCGATTATCCTTGCCTCCTACGATCAGCTCTTCGCGATGACCGAGGCCAAGGTCCGTAGCGAAATCGCTTCATGGCCCGATGGCTTCGGCGAAGGGGAGCGCTTCGTTGACAGCGACGGCATCGATCTCGACAGGCCCGTGCGTATCCATGTGCGGATCGAAAAGAAAGGCGACCGTCTGCTCTTCGATTTTACCGGCTCCGCCGACCAGACCAAAGGGCCGGCGAACATCCGCCCGACCATCGTGCGCGCGGCCTGTTCCTATCTCCTCACATGCCTGGTGGATCCCGCCCTGACGATCAACTTCGGTCTGGCTAGAGTCGTCGAAATCAGAGTTCGCGAGGGAAGCGTCGTAAACCCGCACTTCCCGGCGCCCGTGAACACCTACAACCCGACTGTCCACGCGCTGGTGGAGGCGCTGCTTGAAGCTTCCAGCCAGATCACGCCGCATAAGAAGGTCGGGGACGGTTGCAGCAGCCGTTCGATCATCATCGGCGGGCGGAGCAATAAAACCGGCAAGAGCTATGTTCAATACGAAATCTTCGGCGGCGGCTCCGGCGGGCGGAGCGGCAAAGACGGCGTTTCCGGCACGAACGTGAATCAATCGAACGCCAAGATCGCGCCCATTGAGATCATCGAGTCGGAGTTTTCTACGCGCCTTCGCCGCTTTGAGCTCATCTCGGATTCAGGCGGCGCCGGCAAGTATCGCGGCGGCCTTGGCTTCGTCCGGGAGTACGAACTTCTCGATCATGACGCTCGCTTCTCGCTGCGCTCCACCAAGCACACGGTCGCGCCTAAAGGCATCGAAGGCGGATTAGACGGCAAAACGGGCCGCTGCATTTTAAACCCGGACACCGACAAAGCGCGCGTCATTCCGTCGCGCTACTCGGACCATACGCTCCATCCGGGTGAAGTAGTGAGCCTGGAAACTCCGGGCGGCGGCGGTTTGGGGAATCCCCTCGAACGCGATCCGGGGATGGTGCTCAACGACGTGCGCAATGGCTACGTCACCCGGGATAAGGCACGGGACGTTTACCGCGTTGCGATTGAGAGCCGGAACGGCGATCTCAGAGTCAATGAATTGCGGACGCGCGAGATGCGCGCAGCGAAAGCCTAATCCAAAAGCATGAAAAGCCGGGAGCAGCGAGCAGGGAGCACTCCAAGCTCCGTGCTCCATGCCCCATGCTCGCGCCCTTAGAAATATGGCAACCGTCGATCCCATAACCTTACAGGTTATCCAGGCACGCCTGGCGGGTATCGTTCAGGAGATGCAAAACTCCCTTTTCCGCACCGGCTTCTCCACGATAATCCGCGAGTCGCAAGACGCCAGCTGCGCGATTTTGAATGTTCAAGGGGAAGTAGTCGCTCAGCATGTGGTGCTGCCGCTGCACATGGGCGCGTTCCCGGCCTGCGCAGCGGCTATTCTAAAAAGCTATTCCGCGTCTGAAATCCGATCAGGGGATGCCTTTATTACCAATCATCCTTACTTGGGCGGGAGTCCGCATGCCCCCGATATGGCGGTGCTTACTCCGATCTTTCACGAGGGGGAATGGGTCGGGTTCGCCGCGAACATGGCGCACAAGAGCGACATCGGCGGTACGGTGCCGGGGAGCGGCTCCGGTAACGCGCGGGAAATTTATCAAGAAGGCCTCCATCTGCCACCGGTTAAGCTCACGGCGCGGCTAAGACCCGTCAAAGAAATCGAGGCTCTGATCATGGCGAACAGCCGGACGCCGGGCCTCGTAATCGGGGATTTGCGGGGGCAGGTAGGCGCCGCGCGTCTGGGCGAGCGGCGCATGGCCGAACTCATGGGACGCTATGGCAAGGCAACCGTCATCGAGGCTACCGATCTTTTGTCTTTGTACACCGAGAGCCGCGTGCGCCAAGCTGTCCGTTCGTGGCCGGACGCAGTCTCGGAAGGTGAAAGCTTCGTTGATCACGACGGCATCGATCTCGATCGGCCGATTCGTCTTCACGTTAAGGTAAAAAAGGAAGCTGATCGCGTCCACTTCGACTTCAGCGGCTGCGGCGATCAAACTCGCGGCCCGGCCAATATCAGGCCGCCACTGGTGCGCGCCGCCTGCGCCTACTGCCTGGTTGCGCTGGTCGATCCATTTCTGCCGATCAACCAGGGGTTGGCACGAGTGATCGAAGCCACTTTTCGCCCCGGCAGCGTCGTCGATCCCCACTTCCCCGCGGCCGTCAATACCTACATGCCCACGGCCCTGGGGGTGGCCGAAGCCGTCCTCAAGGCCCTCGGTCCTCTAGTTCCGAGCAAGCGAATCGCCGGCGGCTCGGGGAGCGCCGCCATTGTCCTCGGCGGGCGAAACTCCGGCACGAACCACGCGTATGTCCACTACGAAATATTTAGCGGCGGAACCGGCGCCCGTTTTGGTAAGGACGGCGTATCCGCGACTGCTTTCCATCTAAGCAATTGCAAGACGGCACCGGTCGAAATCATCGAGTCGGAGTTTCCTACCCGAGTGGAACGCTTCGAGATGATCCCGGACTCGGGAGGCGCGGGCCGCTGGCGCGGCGGACTCGGATTTGTCCGCGATTATCGCATCCTTGCGGACGAAGTCCGGTTCTCAATGCGCACCGACAAACATGTAATCGAACCCTGGGGAATCGATTCGGGCCGCGCCGGCGGTAAAGGATCATGCATCGTCAATCCCGGCGCTACGGGCGAGAAGCGACTGCCGTCGCGCTTTGGCGATCACCGTTTGCGAAAGGGAGACGTACTGCGCATTGAGAGACCAGGCGGCGGCGGTCTCGATAGTCCACTGGCGCGGCCGGCCGAGCAGGTGGTCGAAGACGTTCGCCAAGGCTATGTCTCAGCAGAAAGGGCCGCGTCAGACTATGGACTGGTCCTGGACTTCGCGGGCGGGGGGCCTGCGGTCAACGAGGCGGAAACCCAAAATTTACGAGGGAAAAAGCGAAAAATCACTGGAAAAGACCCCGTACCTCTGCTATAAGCACAGGCTAATCATTTCCCAACTTCAAGGAGGAACAATGGCAACAAAAAAGAAACGTAAACCGAATCCGGCGTTCATGAAGCCCGTGCAACCGGATGATGCCCTCGGCGCAGTCGTGGGGACTAGGGCGATGCCTAGAACTGAGGTTACAAAGAAAATCTGGGCTTACATAAAAAGGAATGGTCTCCAGGACAAAAAGAAGAGGACGAACATCAACGCCGACGATAAACTGAAAGCGGTTTTCGGCGGGAAGAAGCAAGTTACGATGTTTGAGATGACCAAGCTGGTGAGTAGGCACGTCAAGTAAGAAACGTCGTTCCTCAATCAGTGTGCTGTCTCTTAAATTTGCTACATAATTCCCGCGTCATTCCGGCCAACCCCGGATCACAGTCCGGGGTAGCGCGAGCCGGAATCCAGGAAAGTCAAATGCTTCTGGATGCCCGCTTTCGCGGGCATGACGGTGGGGAGATCGCCAATTTTTTTGCAAATTTCTGAGTCAGCACACTAGCGGTTGAGGGCGTCGAAGAGATAGAGCTGGCGGGTGTGGCCCTCATCATCGAAGTGGATCGGGTAATTGCCGCTGAAGCATGCGTCGCAGAAACCCTCGTCCCGGCTATCAAAGTGGGCGTACATTCCTTCCCGACTCAGATACGCAAGGGTGTCGGCCCCGATAAAGCGGCGGATCTCGTCAACTGAATTCGCCGATGCGATGAGCTCGGAACGAGTCGGCGTATCGATGCCGTAGTAACAGGGACTGATGGTTGCGGGCGAGCTGATGCGCATGTGCACTTCCCTGGCGCCCGCGTCGCGCAGCATGCGGATGATCTTTCGGCTCGTGGTGCCCCGGACGATCGAATCGTCAACGACGATGACCCGTTTCCCCGTCAGTACTTCCTTTTGCGCGTTGAGCTTTATTTTTACTCCGAAATGCCGAATGGACTGGCTCGGTTCGATGAACGTCCTGCCCACGTAATGGTTGCGAATGAGCCCAAATTCCAGCGGTATTCCGGATTCCTCGGCATATCCTATCGCCGCCGGGACCCCGGAGTCCGGCACCGGCGTCACGAGATCCGCTTCGGCCGCGCTTTCGCGCGCGAGCTCGCGGCCCAACGCTTTACGAACCTGATAGACGTTGTGTCCGTAGAGGTTGCTGTCCGGTCGCGCGAAGTAGATGTATTCAAAAATACACTTTGCATGACGCGCCGGTGGAAACGGTTTGAGCGATTCCATGCCGTTCGGGCCGAAGCTAACGATCTCCCCGGGCTCGATCTCGCGCACGTACTCCGATTCTATCAAGTCCAGGGCGCAAGTTTCCGAGGCGACCACGTACGCGCCACCATGCTTCCCTTCAGGAAACTTTCCCAGGACCAGTGGGCGGAAGCCCATCGGATCGCGCACGGCGATCATCTTGTCCAAGGTCAAGAACGCCAGTGAATAGGCGCCGCGCACCCGGCTCAGCGCCTCAACAAGGCGCCCCATGAGCGTCGATTCTCTGGAAGTCGCGATAAGATGGATAATCACTTCGGTATCCGAAGTGGACTGAAAGATGGATCCGGCTGCCTCCAACTCATCCCGTAACAAGGCTCCGTTGACCAGGTTGCCGTTGTGGGAGATTGCAATCGGCCCCTGGGAATACTCGACGACGAAGGGCTGAGCGTTTTTCACGTGGCTTTGTCCGTGGGTCGAGTAGCGATTGTGACCGATGGCGCTTGAACCCTCCAGGCGTTTGATGACGTCTTCCTTGAATACGTCGGCCACGAGTCCCATCTGCCGGTGGGAAATCAAACCCTTACCATCCGAAGAGACGATGCCGCAGGATTCCTGCCCACGATGCTGCAGAGCGTAAAGGCCGAGATATACCATGTTGGCCGCTTCCGGATGGCCGTAAACGCCCATGACCGCGCACTCTTCGCGAAATTTATCCTGCATTTTTCACCCGCCGTGATCTGCGCAACTCTCTGTTTTTCCCCTTGAACCCTTTAACTCTTGAACCCTTGAGCCAAACTACTTGAGCCGCTGGGTCAAACCGGCGGCCCAAATCGACCTGAGTTCATCAACCGGCAATTGAACCAGCGGCTGAATCGTCAAACGCGAGCCGCCCACGGTGCCGATGACCTGCACCGGAACATGTTGCTTCGCGGCGATCTCCCGCAGCTGGCTCAGATCCCTTTCTTCCAACGACACGACGATCCGGGATTGGGATTCGCTAAAAAGCAAGGCATCGCCACGGATCATCTCATGCGCCTCGATGCGCGCTCCCAGCGGCTTATCCGGGCCACCGATGCAGCATTCCGCCAGGGCCACCGCCAAACCACCGTCGGAAACGTCATGGGCCGAGCGCAGAATGCCTTTCTCAATCGCCTCGATGCAGCAGCTCTGAACCGCCTGCTCGAATTTTAAATCGATCCACGGCGGAGCCCCTTTCACGAGTCCATGAACGATTTTGAGGTACTCGCTGCCTCCGAGTTCCTCGCGCGTTCGGCCGAGCAACGCGACCAGGTGGCCGGCGAATTTGAACCACGGCGTGACGACCCGTCGTATTTTTGCAATGAGCCCAACCATTCCCACGGCCGGCGTCGGATAGATGGGCACCCCATCGGTTTCATTATAAAAACTAACATTGCCGCTCACAACAGGCACTTGGAGAGCGATACACGCATCGCGCATGCCATGAATGACTTGGGAAAACTGCCACATGACTGCCGGATTCTCAGGGCTGCCGAAGTTTAGGCAGTCGGTGAGTCCGAGAGGATGCGCTCCGACGCAGGCGAGATTGCGCGCGGCTTCGGCCACCGCCAGAGCGCCTCCCACATAGGGATCGAGATAACAGTAGCGGCTGTTGCCGTCGACCGTGAGGGCGATGGCTTTTTCGGTCCCCCTCACCCGAATCACCGCGGCGTCCGCGCCTGGCGGTATGACCGTGTTGCTACGGACGAAATGATCATACTGGCGATAAACCCATTCTTTCGAGGCGATGTTGGGCGAGCCGAGGAGGAGCTTCAAAGTCGCGCCGAGATCCTTGGGATCTTCGATCTTAGAGAGATCGAGCTGCTCCACATCGTCGTGGTTCTTGGGACGCTGGGCCGGCCGTTGGTAAACCGGCGCCTCTTTGGTCAAAGCGCTGATCGGTATACACGCGACTTCAAATCCGTCGACTGAAACGCGGAACTGTCGATCATCGGTGACTTGCCCAATGACAACGGCGTCCAGGTCCCATTTGTCGAAGATCCGCTTGACTTCGGCCTCGGTTCCCTTTTTCGCGACCAGAAGCATTCGCTCCTGTGACTCGGAAAGCAGGATTTCGTAGGGCGTCATGCCCTGCTCTCGCACCGGCACGCGGGAGAGATCCAATGAAATCCCCGTGTCCCCCCGTCCCGCCATCTCGGCAGACGAACTCGTGAGCCCGGCGGCGCCCATATCTTGAATTCCCACGACGTAATCGGTCTCCATCAACTCCAAACAAGCCTCCAACAAGAGCTTCTCCGTGAAGGGATCGCCCACCTGCACGGTAGGTCTTCGTTGTTCCTTCTCTTCCGAAAAAGACTCCGAGGCCATAGTGGCGCCGTGAATGCCGTCTCGGCCGGTTTTCGAGCCGACATAGATCACCGGATTACCGACTCCTTTCGCAATGCCGGTGAAGATTCGCTTCTTCTTGGTAATGCCCAGTGTAAAAGCGTTGACCAGTATGTTCGAGTTGTAGCATTCATCGAAATACACTTCGCCGCCCACCGTCGGCACGCCAACGCAGTTGCCGTACCCCCCAATGCCGGCAACGACACCCGACAAGAGATAGCGCGTGCGTGGATGATCGATGCTTCCGAAGCGAAGCGAGTTCAACGAGGCGATGGGCCGCGCGCCCATCGTGAAGATATCCCGCAAGATGCCGCCGACGCCGGTGGCCGCTCCCTGATAAGGCTCGATAAACGATGGGTGGTTGTGGCTCTCTATCTTAAAAGCAACGGCCAAGCCATCGCCGATATCCACGATACCCGCGTTTTCACCCGGGCCTTGAATAACATGCGGCCCTTCGGTCGGAAGTTGCTTGAGATAGTGACGCGAACTCTTATAACTGCAGTGCTCCGACCACATGACCGAGAAAACACCCAGCTCCGTAAAGTTGGGCTCCCGGCCGACCATCTTGACGATTTGGTGATATTCGTCTTCCGTCAGTCCGTGACTGGCGACGAGTTCAGGCGTAACTTGCCGTTGCGCAGCCATTTTCCGCTCAGGCTCGGGCGTCAGCAGTGATTTTGCTTGCGCAACTAGCGACGATCGATGAATAGATCTTTAGTCCGTCGTCGCTCCCTAGGAGTTTGTCGCACGCGTCTTCAGCATGGGGCATCAAGCCGAACACGTTCCGCCCCTCATTACAGATTCCCGCAATGTGGTCCACCGAGCCGTTAGGGTTGGCCGGCGACGACGTCTTACCCTTGACATCGACGTAACGGAGTAGAACCTGACGGTTTTTCCTCAACCGCTCCAAAGTCGCCGTATCCGCGTAGTAGCACCCTTCACCGTGCTTGATGGGAATCTTGAGAAGCTGTCCTTTCTTCATCTCGCACGTAAAAGGCGTGTCGGTTTCTTCGACGCGCAATGAAACTTGCTGGCACACGAACTGAAGGCCCGCGTTGCGAACCAAAGCGCCCGGCAGCAGCCCCGCTTCGCAGAGAATCTGGAAACCGTTGCAAGTGCCCAAAACTAAACCGCCGTCACGCGCGAACCTGATAACGCCTCGCATGATCGGCGAAAAGCGCGCCATCGCGCCGCAGCGAAGATAATCGCCGTAGGAGAATCCTCCCGGCAAAACCAGGCAATCGAAATGACCGGTTAACTCGTCTTTGTGCCATAGGAATTTGACCTTTTGGCCCATTTCGCGTTTAAGGGATTCAAAGACGTCCTGGTCGTCACAGGAGCCTGGAAAAACAATTACGCCCCAGCGCACGCGTCACTCCTCGATCTCGAAACGATAATCCTCGATCACCGGATTGGCCAACAGTTTATCGCACATCTCGCGAACGCGAGCTTCGGCGGTTGCGCGAGACGAACCCTCGACTCTAAGCTCGAGATACTTGCCCATGCGCACATCCTGCGCTTCACCATAGCCCAGCGAATGCAAGGATCGCTCGATCGCCTTGCCTTGAGGGTCCAACACCGCGTCCTTCAAAGAAACAAAAATTTTAACGCGCATGGAAATTTGCTTTAGCCCGCCTTGACGCAAGCAGCCCTCCCGAGGCGGCTGAAAAAGACTCCTATGCCTCGTTACGCTCGCCTGCAAACAGAGTTTTTCAGCAACGTGCTAGTGAAAAACTCTGCGAAAAATAAAATCGACGTTGGCGAGGTGATGTTTGACCCCCCAGACCCGCTCAATCTCCTTGGGTGAGAGAAAACGGCGGACCTCGGGATCCTGAGCCAACTCTTCTTTAAGATCACCACCATCGCGGCCGACTTTCAAGGCGTGGCGCTGCACCATCCGGTAAGCCGCGTCCCGCGCAATGCCCTTGTCGACCAGCGCGAGCAGCACTCGCTCCGAAAAAACCGCGCCGCCGCTCTTCTCGAGGTTCCGCTTCATGTTCTTGGGGTAGACGCACAGATTGCCGAGAACATAAATCATCCGGCGCAGCATAAAATCGAGCACAATCGTCGCGTCCGGCGCGATCACTCGCTCCACCGACGAGTGGCTGATGTCACGCTCATGCCAGAGAGGCACATTTTCCAATGCGGCGATCGCGTACGAACGCATGAGCCTCGCCAGGCCGGAGACGTTCTCGGATAGAATCGGGTTTCGTTTGTGCGGCATGGCAGACGAACCCTTTTGTTCCGTTGTAAATGGCTCCTCGGCCTCCTGGACTTCGGTCCGCTGCAGGTGTCTGACTTCCGTGGCAAATTTTTCCAACGAGCTTGCGATGACCGCCAGGGTCGCGAAGAAGTACGCATGCCGGTCGCGCTGGACGATCTGGCTGGAGATCGGCGCCGGGGTCAGGCCTGTCTTCTTACAAACGTACGCCTCAACCTTGGGTGAAATCTGCGCGAAGGTGCCAACGGCGCCGGAGATCTGGCCCACCTTGATGTCATCGACCGCTTTTTCCAGGCGAGAGAGATTTCGCTGCATCTCCTGATACCAAAGCGCCAGCTTGAGACCGAAGGTAATCGGCTCCGCATGAACGCCGTGGGTGCGGCCGATCATCACCGTCGATTTATATTTGAAAGCCTGTTTGCGCAAGACCTTCATAAGCTCGCGGATATCCTGAATCAGGATCGCCGAAGCCTCTTTCAGTTGGATCGCCAGCGCAGTGTCCATCACGTCCGACGAGGTCATTCCAAGATGGAGAAAACGGGCGTCGCCGCCGATCGATTCCGCGACCGAACTAAGAAACGCGATAATTTCGTGCTTGACCTCGCGCTCGATTTCCCGGATGCGATCGATGTTGAAGCGGGCCTTCTTGCGAATCCGGCGGACCGCCGCCTTTGGCACTTTGCCCAACTGGGCTAATGCTTCGGCGGCCAGGATCTCCACCTCGAGCCAGGTCTGAAATCCGTTTTTCTCGGACCATATTCGACCCATCTCCGGACGCGTGTAACGCGCTATCATGCCTTGATGCCGTTGTCTGAGCGTCTAAAGCCTACAAATTTGTTGAATCATCCCTTAGATTTTTGTCATTGACCTTTGAACCTTGAACGTTTCTAACTTTTCTCTGAGACGTCCGTGTGGCCAAAACCGCCGCTCTGCCGCTCGCTGGAAGGCAACTCCGTGACCTCTTGCCACCGTGCTTTAACAACCCGCTGAATCACCATCTGCGCGACTCTCTGCCCGCGGCGAATAGCGATTGTCTCCCTTCCCAAGTTAATGGCGATTAACTGAATCTCTCCCCGGTAATCCGCATCGATGGTCCCTGGGCTATTCACCATAGTAAGACCCTCTTTCAGCGCCAAACCACTGCGGGGACGAATTTGCGCTTCGAAGCCAAGCGGTAAAGCTACCGCGATGCCCGTGGGAATGAGAATGCGCTCCATGGGTTCCAGACGGAGCTCATCTTCGATGTCGGCACACAAGTCCATCCCGGCCGCTCCGGCCGTCATGTATGCGGGCAAAGCGAGCGGATCTCGAGCCGGGCGCACTCGCCGGATTTGAATCGTCACCTGTTCCACCGGCGACCTTACACCTCCGAAAATCTAGGCCGGACTATTCATGACCGAGGAAAAGCTGGGGCACACTAGGGCCGCGCGACGAGCCGAGACTCATTCCCTTCGATCGGAGAGCTAGCCCTGAGGTATCGTCAAGTTCTTTAGTTTGAAATCGTGCTTAAAATCACCCAAAAGCGAGACCGCCATCCCTTCCGGGCGAAGAAGCGTGCTGGCCAGATCGACAAGCTCGTCCCGAGAAACGGAGCGAATCCGATTACAGATCTCATCCGTGGTAACCGCCTTGCCGAAATAGATTTCGTTGCGCGCGTTATGACTCATCCACGAGTCCGTGGACTCCAGTCCCAGCATTATGTTGCCGACCAGCTGACCCTGAGTCCGGTGAATCTCTACATCCTTGATCTCACCCGCCGCCAGTTTCTTCAACTCGGTCACGACCAGGTCCACCACTTCTTCCACTGACTCGACGCTGGTCCCGGCATAGATCCCCAGATAGCCCACGTCTTTATAGGAAGACAGAAATGAGTAAACCGAGTAAGCCTTGCCCCGCTTCTCGCGAATCTCCTGGAACAATCGCGAGCTCATTCCACCGCCCAAGAGCGTATTCAGGACGTACGCGGCGTAACGCCGGGGGTGGGACTGATGAACTCCGGCCACTCCCAAACACAGATGGGCCTGCTCGAGGGTTTTCACGTGCGGAAAGACACCGCTCTGAACGTCGGGGCACATTTCCCCGTTCGATGACGGGGAATCTGCTCCGTTGGCGGAATTTGACACGGCGCCCAGCCGCGCCGCCATTTCGCGCACCAAATCCGCATGACTGAAACGGCCGGCCGCTGAAACAACGACGCGACACGGCTGGTAACGCGCCCGAAAAAAGCTGAGAAAGTCGTCGCGCGCAAAATTTAAAACCGTTTCTGCTCTTCCACAAATCGGCCGGCCCAAGGAATGATTCTTGAAGAAATCAAGGCTAAAGAGGTCATGGATGTAATCGTCGGGCGTATCTTCCACTTGCGAGATTTCCTGGAGGATTACCGCCCTTTCGCGTTCGATTTCCTCGACGTCAAAAACCGAATGGAGAAATATATCGGTCAGAAGATCGATTGCCAGCGGCAGGTTCTCGTCGAGAACTTTCGCGTAATAACAGGTATGCTCTTTCGAGGTAAACGCGTTCAGCACACCGCCGACCGCGTCGATCTCTTCTGCAATCTGAACCGCGCTGCGCCGCTCGGTCCCTTTGAAGAGCAGATGCTCGATAAAGTGGGAGATGCCGTGACGATCGTCACTCTCATGTCGTGAGCCGTTTTCGACCCAGATGCCGAGAGTCACGGAACGATGGTCCTGCATCTCTTGAGAAACGACGCGGATGCCGTTGTCCAAAACAGATTTGGCGAACATGGAGCGGCGCTCAGGAGTGGTCGTCGGAGCCGGCCCCGGGCCCCGAGTTGGTCTGGGCCTTGCCGGTCTCTTGGAGCGCCTCTTTGCGGCTAAGCCGGATCTTGCCTTGTCTATCGACTTCCAAGACTTTGACCATCACTTCGTCCCCTTCTTTGAGAACGTCCGAAACGCGCCGGACCCTTTCAGGCGCCAGCTGAGAGATATGAACCAGTCCGTCGGTTCCGGGAAAAATCTCGACAAAGGCGCCGAAGTCCACAATCTTTCGCACCGTGCCTTTGTAAATCTTTCCGACCTCAGCTTCCGCCGCGATCTTCTGCACCATCTCGATCGCCTTCCGGGAAGCGGACTCGTCGCTGGAAGCGATCGTCACGGTGCCGTCGTCTTCAACGTCCATTTTGACTCCCGTCGCTTCGATGATGCCGCGAATCACCTTGCCGCCCGGGCCGATGATCTCACGGATCTTTTCCGGTTTTACTTTGATCGTTGTGATGCGCGGGGCATGACCGGAAATGTTGGTCCGCGGCGACGGCAGAGCCTCATTCATAACCTTAAGGATCCCCAGCCGCCCTTCTCTGGCCTGATAGAGCGCCTGGCGCATGATTTCACGGTTGACTCCGTTGATCTTGATATCCATTTGCAACGAAGTGACGCCGTCCGGGGTCCCCGCGACCTTGAAATCCATGTCGCCGAGATGGTCCTCATCGCCGAGGATGTCGGAAAGCACTCGCACATGTTCGCCTTCTTTGATCAACCCCATGGCGATTCCAGCCACAGGAGCGACCACCGGCACGCCGGCATCCATCAGCGACAAAGAACCGCCGCAAACGGTCGCCATAGAGGTGGAACCGTTGGATTCGAGAATCTCTGAAACGATTCGAAGCGTGTAAGGAAACTTTGCTTCATCAGGAAGAACCGGCAACAGAGCCCGCTCGGCAAGGTTGCCGTGGCCGATTTCACGCCGGCTCGGACCGCGGAGAAACTTTACCTCGCCGACACTGAATGGCGGGAAATTGTAGTGCAGCATGAACTTTTTGTATTGCTCCCCGATAAGCGCATCGATTTTTTGTTCATCCGACGCTGTGCCGAGCGTGGTCACGACCAGCGCTTGGGTTTCGCCGCGAGTGAACAGAGCTGAACCGTGAGTGCGCGGCAACACCTCGACCTCGCAGCTAATCGGCCGCACGTCCTTGAGACCTCGGCCGTCGATGCGCCGTTCCTGATGAATGATCAGATTGCGAAAACTGGTTCGCTTCAGCTCGTCGAAAGCGACTTTGATATCTTTCTCTTTCCCCGGGAATTCCGCCGCCGCCTGGGAAACCACTTCGCTCTTTACCTCGCTAAGCCGTTTATAACGCTCGATTTTTTCCGGAATCTCAATCGCCTGTCTGAGCCTTTCGAGGGCTAGTTCTTCCACGCGCCGCACGACGGCTCCATCGCGTTCAACCAGCGGCACTGGCCTCTTCGTCTTGCCGATTTCTCGCCTTAGATTTTCTTGAATTTGCAGCAGAGGTTGGATTGCTTCATGGCCTTTAAACAGAGCTTCGAGGATCTCATCCTCGGGGACCCTATCGGCTCCGCCTTCCACCATGACGATCGCATCTTTGCTGCCGGAAAGAAAAATATCGACGTCGCTTTGTTGCAATTGACTTTGGGTCGGATTGAAAACCCATTCTCCATCGATCCGGCCGATCCTGACTCCGGCAAGCGGCCCATTAAAAGGGATATCGGAAACCTGGAGGGCGGCGGAAGCTCCCAACATCGCAACGACATCGGGATCGTTTTCTCGGTCGGCAGAGAGCACGGTGGCGATCACCTGGGTTTCGCATCGCAGGCCGTCGGAAAAGAGCGGCCGAATGGAACGGTCGATCAAACGGCAGGTAAGGATCTCCTTTTCCGACGGACGCCCTTCGCGCTTGAAAAAGCCGCCCGGAATCTTGCCGGCAGCGAAGGTTTTTTCCTGATAATCGACCGTCAATGGAAAGAAATCGGTATCGGTCTTGAGATCTTTCGCCGCTACCGCGGTTACCAGAACGACGGTTTCGCCGTAGCGCACCAACGCTGCGCCGTCGGCTTGTTTTGCGACCCTGCCGATTTCTATAGATAAGGGTCGGCCATGAAAATCTAATTCCACTTTCTTCATCATAGGATAATCCTCTGAAGGAGAGGCGCTTAACGGAGGTAGGGATGGGGGGACAGCAGGCGAGGAATCGTTATTTTCGAATCCCCAGCCTTTGGATCAGACTTTGATATCTCTCGAAATCCCTGTATTTGAGATAATCGAGAAGCCTCCTCCGCTGCCCTACTAGTCTTAGGAGACCACGGCGAGAATGGTGATCCTTGACGTGAATCTTGAAATGCTCGGTGAGATATTCGATGCGCTTGCTTAACAGCGCGACCTGCACTTCAGGAGAGCCGGTATCCGTCTTGTGAAGCCTGAACTGCTCGACAACCCCCTGATTCTGCTCCTGAGCAACTCCCATGTTCTCCGCTTCTTTTCTCTCTTTCCTTTTATAGTTAAATGTTTACTACCACACTCATAGTCCCTTGTAAAGCTTCGCCAGGCAAGGGTAATGGTTCGAACGGGAACCCCCGCGACGGAACCGGTTTCTTGTCGTCGCGGCAATATGATAGAATCCGGCTTTGCGATGAGAGATTACTTACCTAAGATTCTCCGTTTGTGTTTGCTACTCGCCCTCACCGGCCAATCTCATGCCGGTGACTTTTATCGCTGGGTGGATCAAAATGGCGTCGTCCATTTTACCGATAACCTGCACAATATTCCGGAAAAACAACGTCAGACAGCGACCCGTATCCAAAACAGGGAAAGCCCGAGGGATCCTGAGCCGGCTAAACCCCCGGCGCCATCCAAAGCTTCAATTCCAATACAAAAGAATGGGGCAATCGTTATTGTCGACGCGAAGTTAAACGGTAAAACTTCCGCCAAACTCATCGTCGACACCGGCGCCAGTTATACGATGATTTCGACTGCAATGGCAAAAGAGCTGGGAATCGATTTGGACGGAAGCCGGCGCACCGTGCCGTTTCACACCGCCAATGGGATTATTCAGGCGCCTCTGGCCGACCTCGAGTCGATTACCGTCGGCGGCATGGAGGTTAAAAACCTGACCGCGGCCATTCACGATGCCCTGCCGAACACCAAAGTCGCGGGCCTTCTCGGGCTCAACTTTCTGAGCAATTTCCGCATGGACATCGATACCGAAAAGGGCGTGCTGCATCTGGAGAAGAAGTAACCGGGCTGGCTGGAGTATTGGAATAATGGAGTACTGGGTCGGATGCCAATACTCCAACGCTCCATCACTCCATAGGTTTTACGAACACCCGCTGACCGCGCCGCAGTTCATGCACTTGTAACAGGCGCCGCTCCGAATCATGATCGCGCCGCAATCCGGGCATGGCGGCGCATCCTGCTGATAAAGACTGGTAATGCTGCTGATGCTCGTCACGG
>JBOHVS010000200.1:0-20302 GCA_050735975.1 Binatia bacterium
GCGAGGCGATTGAGCGCAACGAAGCATATGGGTCTTTTTCAGCAGCCTGCCAGAGGAACCCCAGGACTATGGTCGATGCATTACAACATTATATGCATCACGCGCAAGCGAGCGGCCCAGAGTCTCAGCACGACCTGCTTCCTGTCGGGTGCTGCACGAGCAGGGGTAAACCGTACGGTGGAGCGCAACGAAGCAGATGGGCCTTTTTTCAAAAACCTGATTTTGGTTTGACAATGGTCCGTTGTTATCGCAATTATAGGCGCAATTTTACCACTGGAGGAAAGGAACCTTGAAGATTCTTCGATTCAACGATGACAGGGTTGGCGTTGTCAAGAACAATAACATGGTCGTGGATGTGAGCGATGCCATAAGCTCCCGCAAGGCCAAAGGGCCTGAAAGAGTAATGGAAGAGATTATCGAAGGTTGGCGCAAATACCGCCGCAGATTCGAGAAGATCATGGGCGAGCAGGAAGGCGTGCCGGTTGACAGAGTTCAACTCCTCTGCCCGCTCCCCAGACCGAGCAAATGTCTGGCAGCTTTCGTCAACTATGTGGATCGTCCGGACCGCAGTCCCGAAAGCCTCCCGAACGAATACTTCTACAAATCCCCTGACCTCGTCGGCCCCGGTGAAACCGTCGAACTGATCGATATTCCGGCCGCCGTGGTCTTCCAGCCCGAAGCCGAATTCGCTTTTGTCATCGGCAAGACCGCCAAGAACGTTTCGGAATCCAAAGCGTTGGATCATGTTTTCGGCTACGTTCCCTTCTTTGACATTTCAACTCGTGGACTGATGCGCCGCACCCAGTTCATCCCTAAAGGCCAGGACACCCACGGCGCTTGCGGGCCTTGGATCATCACAAAAGATGAAATCCCGGACCCGCACGACGTCATCGTGAAGTCCTGGACCAACGGCGAGCCGCGGCAAAACTACAACACAAAATTCATGGCGCACAAAATTCCTGATCAGATCGCCTGGTTGACACGATTTCTCCGTCTCAACCCGGGCGACATTATCGCAACCGGCACCTATCATGAAGGACTGGCTCCGATTAACAGCGGCGATACGATCGAAATCGAGTTCGAGAACATGGGCAAAGCCAAGTTCATGGTAAAAGGCGACAGCCCCCGGAAAGATGCGGATTGGCTCCCGGGAAGAAACCAACCGCAGGCGCCGGCGGGCGGAGGAATGCATAGAGTCTGATAGGCTGGCCAAAAAAGCCTCACGCTTACTCAAGTCTTCCGAGCACCTTTAATCAACTGACTCACTCCCAGCTTCAAGCTGGGAGGTTCGCCCCGGTCGGCTAAAAGCCGACGATAACCTCCCACCCTCCCCCCACGATCAGTGAGTCACCCCTGAGCGTGAGCGAAGGGTCTTATCACCTTGATATAAGATTTCTCGGCTTCGCCTCGAAATGACACCGTGCTTCGCCTCAAGGCGAGTGGTTTTCACCATCCCCGATGGAGACACTAACTACCGCGCCGGATCAGCCCCCAGTGCCAAGCCAGCAATGAGCGGTGCAGGAGATTGAACAACTGGTTCAGTACGTAGCCCAAGACCGCCAGGGCCAGCATTCCAGCGTACATCTGGCTGACCCTGAATCGGCGCTGCGAATCGAGAATGAAGTAACCGATCCCGTCGGTGCTTCCCACCATCTCCGAGATCACTACCAGAATCAACGTAATCGGCAAACTCACGCGCAACCCGGTCATGATTTGCGGCGAAGAAGCCGGGAGGATCACTTGCCAAACGGTCCGCCATCGCGAAAGTCCGAAAGTCCTGGCCGTGTGAAGAAGCACACGATCGACGCTTCTCACTCCGTCGAGCGTGTTGAGCAGAATAGGCCAGGCACAAGAAAAAAATATCACGAAGATTTTCATTTCGTCTTCCAACCCGAAAAACAGCATCGCCACCGGAATTATCGCCGGCGGCGGAATAGGACGAAGCATCTCAATAACGACTTCGAGCGCTTCGTAAAGCCGCTCGAATAGTCCCATCAAGAGCCCCAGAGAGACACACACGAGCCCGGCCAAGACGTAACCGGCCGCAGCGCGCTTCATACTCACGAGGATTTGCGACGGTATCTGCCCGGACCAAAGTAAAGAACCGAATGTTTGAAAAACGTTACTGGGCGGCGGGACGATCAGCGGACTCACCAGACCGGCCCGGGCGACGAACTCCCAGACAAACAACAGCCCTATCAAAAAAATCAATCCGTTGAGTTTGGATTCCCGCATCATCCTCAGAACACTTCTCGAGCGATCATCCCTCTCCGCCAGCGCATGACTCTGGCCTCTAACGCGAGAAACACGCGGTTCAGTAGATAGCCCAACAGAGACACCAGAAGGATTCCGGCGTACATATTGCTATTTCTCAACGATCGCTCTTCGTCGAGAATAAAGAACCCCAAACCTTTGCCGCCCGCAATCATCTCGGCGGTCGTCACCAAGATCAACGCAATAGCCAAGCTGATCCGCAGTCCGGTAACGATGTATGGAGAGGCTGCCGGCAAGACAATGGTCTTCAGAAAGCGCCACCGGCCCAGACCAAAGGTCCTGCCGGTCTGCAACAGCACCGGATCGATGTTTTTTACTCCTTCGATGGTATTGATGAGTATCGCCCATATGCTGGCATAGACCGTCACGGCGACGATCATCCCATCGCCTAGGCCTAGCAGAAGAATCGCCACTGGAATAATCGCAACCGAAGGCATGGGCCGAAGAAACTCGATTAAAGTGTCGAGGAGGCTATAGGCAAACGGACAATATCCGAGAATGACCCCCAAAGTAACGGCGATCACCGCGGCGATAAGGTAACCGGTCAAAAAGCGCATAAGAGTCGTCAAAATATGGCCGGCGACCTCGCCGGAGGCAATGATCCGAGCAAGCGAAGCAATGATCTGGCTCACCGGGGGAATATAAAATTGCAGCGGCGCATGGAGACGAGCGGCGATTTCCCAGACCAATACGAGCGCGCACAATACCAACCAGCCGGTCCAATTGAACTGCCGAAAGCTAATCACCGGGATCCCTCGTTACTGATGCGCTGGTAAATCTTGTTTCTGAGTTCCATGAACCGGGCCTCGCTCCGAGTCGTGATTTGATTGCGGGGCCGAACGAAATCTATCGGCAGTTCCTCGATTATTCTCGACGGCCGGCGGCTCAACAGCCACATCCGATCCGACAGGTAAATCGCTTCTTCGATATCATGCGTAATGAAGAGGATCGTCGTGCCGAGTTCCTCCCAAAGCTTAAGTAGCGTATCTTCGAGCTCCAACCGAGTGAGCGCATCCAGAGATCCGAAGGGCTCGTCCATCAACAACACTTCCGGCTCGTAGGCCAAAGCCCGCGCAATTGCCACGCGCTGCTGCATACCTCCCGATAACTCCCATGGATAATGGTTTTCGAAACCCTTGAGACCGACAAGCTCGATTAGCGCCAGCGCCTTCGCCCCCGCGGCCCTGGATTGGTTTCCCCTTGCCTCCAATCCGAAAAGGACGTTGCCGAGCACCGAGCGCCAGGCGAAGAGCGATTTGTTGAATTCCTGAAAAACCAAAACCAGGTTGGGGGGCGGACCGCTCACCTCTCGCCCTTTGAGGAGAATCCGGCCCGATGTGGGCGCGAGCAGGCCCGCGATGCACATGAGGAGCGTTGTCTTGCCGCAACCGGAGGGTCCGACAAACGAGACGAACTCGCCAACGTCGACCCCGCAGGAAATCTCCTGGATCGCCATCGTAATTTCACCGCCTAACTGGCGGTAGTCCTTTGAGAGCCCTTGGACTTCTAGAATTGACATGGACTCAGCTTTTGCAGTTTCGAGTTCCGCGTGTTTGAATAACGGTTAACTTTCGTGACTATCCGAGGGAGAAGAATTCAACCGTGTTGCAAATTTGAGCAATTAACCTTTGACCGAAGACATTCGGTTTGTACCAAACTTCCTCTCCCTTGATGCCCCTTGATGGGAGAGGACAGAAATGAGGGTGAAGATAGCTTATCGGCGGATCAGAGGTTAAACCTTGAGGGCGAGTTCGCTGATTACCTCCTTCGCTTTGAACGGGCGAGGAATCAGCTTGTATTTGTGGGTCAGATCGATGGTCACCTGCAGGTCCCTCTCTGACACGCCCTTCTCAAACGCCGGCAGGGCGACTTTCCCGGCCAGATCCGGGCTCAACCCCGCCCACTTGACCATGGCGGCCCGGGCCACTGCCGGTTCGGTTTGAATGAGATCGGTTCCGCGATTGATGGCGCGCACGAATCCCTGAACCGCCCCTTTGTTTTTCCGAATCCATTTTTGCGAGGCGAACCAGCTGGCAATTAGAAACTTCGGTATGACATCGCCCCAGGGATATGCCAGAACGCGGGCGGCCCCTTTTTCTAATGAAGCGGTAGCGAACGGTTCATGGACGCTGACGGCATCAACGCGGCCGGCCTGGAGCGCTGCCCCCATCTGCGGGAACGGCAACTCAACGAATCTTACCTTGCCGGAATCCGCCCCATTCTTGTCAATCCACGCCATGGCCATGAGATGGACGATGTTGTTCAGAGTATTTACCGCCACGGTTTTTCCTTCCAGATCCCTGGGCCGGCGGATCGCCGAAGCTTTGGGCACCATGATCGCGTGGCTTTCCTTGAGCGCCTTGACGTTTGTGGCGCCGGCCGCTATCAGCCTAAAATCGAAACCTGCCACATGGGCCTGGTAGAGCGAGATCACATTGGTCCAACCGATCTGCAAATCACCGGAAGTTACGCCCTGGACGATCACCGCGCCGCCGGCCATCGGAACAGTTTCCAGTTCGAGGCCTTCGGCTTTGAAGAACCCCTTCTCCATCGCCATGAACATGGCGGCATTGTCAACGATCTTCATGTACCCCAACTTGCCTTTGAACTGCGCTAGACTGAGATCCCTCATCAGCGGCAAACCTGCGATACCGACGACTACTTTAGTGACAAAACTGCGGCGCGAGAGCACCATTGGTAGAGTTCTCCTTCATAAGGTTTTTCGGCAGCCCTCATCTTAGACTAAGAATGCTCAGAGTCTCAAGCTGAAAAGGCTGAATGCAAAACCTGAATGCATTACCGACCGGGCCGTGGCGGCACGCAGCCGGACATCATTATTCAAGCCAAGAATTCTCCATCATGTATCTGCAACCGCGATGCTCGCGCTTGCGGGCTTGTGGAGCTAGCGGCGTCAAAGCTAAGATACGATTCTGATGTTGATCGATGCGCACGCTCATTTGGATAAGTATGGATCGGCTTTGGGGAGCGCGCTGAACGAAATCGCTCAGCACCGGATTTTCACCATCGGAACCGCGATGGACGTTCCCTCGTACGAGGAGATGCGGCGAATCGCGGAACAATCGGCTCTTGTGCTCGCGACCTTCGGCATCCACCCGAAGCGTGCGCCGGACTACGTCACCCGCCTTAAAGAATTACACCCTTATATCGAAGCAAGTCCGGCCGTCGGCGAGATCGGTCTCGATTTTCATTGGGTCAAGGACGGATCTCTCTACCCGGCGCAATGTAAAGTACTGGAATATTTTCTAGCCGCGGCACGGGACCAGAACAAGCTTGTCAACCTGCATACTAAAGGGGCAGAGCAGCAAATTCTCGATCTCCTGGAGCGCTATGACATCCAGCGGGCGATCGTGCACTGGTACTCCGGCCCGCTGGATATTCTACGTCACCTTGCCGAGTTCGGCGTTTATTTCACCGTCGGCGTAGAGCTGCTCTTTTCCGAAAACATTAGAACCATTGCCGCAGAAATCCCCGACCAACGCCTCCTCACCGAGACGGATAACCCGGGCGGACTCAAGTGGCTCAACGGGGTCACCGGGATGCCGGGCGTCCTTAGAGAGGTGCTGCAAGCGCTCGCGCGGATGAGACAAAAATCGGAAAACGAGATGGCTCGATTGGTAAACGAAAACTTTTTACGCCTCGTTCACCACGACCCGTGGCTCCAGCCCGTGCGCGTCCTGCTATCGCACTCCCTACAGTAACCAAATTCAAACGATCTAAAACCAGCGGCGAAACAGCAGCGCGACCACCGACCTATCGGCGCCTGGCGAAGCTGGGCCGTCCACTAGCCAGTCTAGCAGGTTGCTGAAAAATGCTATTTGCAGGCTGCTCAAAAAAGATCTCAGAGGCGAGGCGCGTGAAAAATCGATCCTTCGGCTCCGCTCAGGACAGGCTCCCCACCACCCGTGAAACTCAGAGCCGTAGGATGGGCGGAGCGAAGCGATACCCATCGACTGGTTTGGAAGCGAGGCGATTGAGCGCACCCTTCGACCAAGCTCAGGGCAATCGGCATATGAGTCTTTTTCAGCAGCCTGCTGGGGGCGAGGAATTCACCGGTGGTGGCTGACAGACGGGAGCACGCGCAGGCCCACAGAGCGATGCAAACTCGGTTATGCGATCTGTACCTTCTTTGCGGACAATCCGACGAACGATTTCGCGCGCGTCCCCTTCCTATTTCGGCGAAACTGTGTAAATTGTCCTGACTAACTCGCAACTTGAAATCCCTAGCCCGGATTATTCATAGGAGTATACGCGCGAAATTGACTGAGACCCGCTACTCGCTCATCCGGTCAGAGATTCGACCCGTCCTCGTCGTGAGCCTTATTTCGGCGCTGCGACTGCTGGGCATCTTTCTCATGCTGCCGATTTTCAGCGCCTACGTCGTGCGCTATCCGGAGGCGACGATTCCCCTCGTGGGCGTTGCCTTCGGCATCTACGCTCTCAGCCAGTGCATCTTCCAGATACCGCTCGGTTGGGCCAGTGATCGCTGGGGGCGCCGGCCCGTGCTGGTACTCGGCCTTGCAATTTTTACTCTGGGCAGCCTGGCTTGCGCTCTCGCCGGTGATATTTATCAGCTTATCCTTGCTCGAGCCGTTCAAGGCAGCGGCGCCGTAGGCTCGGTCGCCCTCGCCGCTCTCGCCGACCTGACCCGCCCGACGGTCCGCACGCAGGCGTTTACGATAACGGGCATCGCTGTCGGCTCGGCGTTCATGATTGGTATTCTCGGCGGGCCGCTGCTTGCGGCGAGTATCGGCTTGAGCGGTCTCTTTTACGTTCTCGCCTCTCTGGCATTTTTTAGCACCGTGCTTGCCGCCCTCTCGTTTCCCCGCCGCCCCAAACCCGAACAGGAACACTCTCCCATCCACTTCGGTCCGATTCTGGCGCACGCCGGTCTCCGTCCTATTTTCATCGCCGCCTTCGTTCTCTCCTTCGCGCTCAATTCATTTTTTTTCACCTATCCGCTAAGCTGGACCGATTTAGGCCTCGACAAGGGACAGCTTTGGAAGGTTTATCTCGTTATCTTCGTTCCCAGCGCGCTGCTCGTATTTCCCTATATACGTCACGTCGAAAAGCGAGGCCGGTTACGCTTGCCGACCTTCATCGGGTGGTTTACGGCCACGGCGGGTTACACGACCTATCTGTTCGGCGCCCAATATGATTTTATGCTCTATATTAGCGGCGCCGCCTTCTTTTTCGGCTACAGTCTGTTTCAACCTATTCTGCCGACGTTCTTAACCCAAAGAATTCCACCTGGCGGGCGAGGCACGGCGACCGGCGTTTACACGTTCTTTGGATTTATCGGTGCTTCGCTCGGCGGCATGTTGGCGGGCGCACTCATTCGGGTTTCCCCTTCGCTCCCGGAGCTTTTAGGAGTGGTACTTTTAGTTAGCTGGTACTTTTTGGGCCTGCCCGAGGCGCCTGATTCAGCCTCTTAGTAAGGCAGGTTGAGGTCAGGCTGAACAACCCCTTCACTCTCGTCCGAAAGAGATCAGGAAAATCCCGGCGACCACCAAAGCGGCTCCTAACGCTTTGCGCCAGGTTATAATTTCTATGCGCCTTGCCATCAAAGGCGTCAGGACCAGAACGAAAACGGCGTAGCTATTGATCAGAGGAGCGATAGTAGAAACTCGCTCCATGCTCAAGGCAAGATACATAAACAGGAATGACGCCCCGGTGAAAATTCCGGAAGCCACAAACCAACAAGCAGCGGCTCGCGCAGGCGGTGAAAACTTCACGCCCTGGAGATAACGAGTGAGAACGTAAATTTCCACGGTGGAGGTAAGAGCGGCAATAGCAGCAGCGAGAATCGGTTGACCGCCGCCGGCGAGCCCCCACCGAACCGTTACGTCCTTTGTAGCAAAGAGAAAAACGGCAGAAAACGGGTAGACAAGCTCCATCCTATTCCACAAACGTTGTTCACCAACCCACGAAACGATAATTAATCCGGCCACGATCAAGAACCCGCCGAAAAGAACCAAGCGGCCGGGCCGTTCGCCCAGTAGCGACATCGCCAGCAACGTTGAAAACATTGGAGTCGTATTGACGATGGTGGACGTGATCGTGCTGCCCACGGTGCGGATGCCCCGAAACGTCAGAACCCGCGTGAGACCTGGGACAAACAACCCGATCATTACAAAAACAAGATTTTCTGCTATGAATAAACTCGTCTCGGAATAGAGAACGAAATGAAAAGCGAATAGAAACACCGTGTTGACCGCCACGGTAATCCAGGCTCCCCAAGGGGTTAGAGCGCTGTGAAATCCACGTTGCGCCAGAAGACTTCCAGCCGCGAAGCAAAGCGACGTTAAAATTCCATATGCAATTGGCAACATAGCTGTGTCTGAGTTTCCTTACGCGGCGTTTTCATTTAGAGTAGGCGTCGTTTATAACCGAAATCTCCTTAGACTTCATTGATGTCCGCGAGAAATATTTCCCACGCCCGGCGCCGGCTGCTCCGGTGGTACGACAAGAACCGACGGGATCTCCCCTGGCGTCAAACGGCGGATCCATACGCGATCTGGATTGCCGAGACCATGCTTCAGCAGACCCAGGTAAAGACGGTTCTCCCTTACTACGAGCGCTTTATGAAAACCTTGCCGACCGTTGTCGCGCTCCAACGAGCCACTCTGCGCAAGGTTTTGGCATTGTGGTCGGGGCTGGGTTACTACCGGCGCGCTGAGAGTTTGATGAGAGCGGCGAGGGAGATCGCTCGTAAGCACGGCGGCGAGATTCCAGCGAGCTATGACAGCCTGCGGTCTCTGCCGGGCATTGGCGATTACACGGCGAGCGCCCTAATGAGCATCGCGTTCGGGCATCCATTTCCGGCGCTCGACGGGAATGTGCGCCGAGTTCTGCATCGCTTCTTCGGTGCAGCAACAGAGATAGAGCTTCGCCGAGCGGGCCGGCGATTCCTTTCGCGCGCAAAACCCGGTGACTTTAATCAGGCTTTGATGGAATTGGGCGCAACGATATGTATTTCGCGGAATCCTAGTTGCCTACGATGCCCGATCGCGCCCGATTGCGTTGGCCGAGCCTCGCTTTTGCGCCCTCCTCCATTGCGCAAGCGCCGGATCCCGGTTCGAGACATCGATTGGCCCCTCGCGCTTGTTTGCCGCGACGGGAAAGTTCTGCTGCGGCAGCGAGCGGCTCAGGGCATCCTCCCAGGGCTCTGGGAGCTCCCGGGAGGCGAAAGGCCGAGAGGCGAAAGCTTTATCGCGCTGTTGTCGCGCCATTTACGCGAGTTAAACGGCGCCGTCAAACCGGAATATCGCATCGGCGCGTTTCGGCACAGCATAACAAATCGAAGGATTTCTTCGTCCGTGTTCGTGTTTTCCGTCGTGCCCGGAGCGACACTGCGGCTGCCGAATCGGCAATGGCGCTGGTTCACTCCGTCCGCTCTCGACCGACATCCCATCTCGGCTATGACACGCAAAGCGATTAGCCGGTTACAAGCCCATGACAAAAGTTCTAGTTAAAAGTCTTCTGCTCACTTTTGTCGTTGGTTGGCTTGTTTATTTTTACTATACGCTCCCCGATGTCTCCATCCTCACAAAGAAAAACCCGGCGACGACGGCCCTGATCGAACTACGAGACAGAGAATATCGCGAGCGCAAAATAAGAGTATCACGGCAACAGATCTGGCTTGCCTATGGCGCCATTTCGGAACATTTGAAGAAGGCCGTGATCCTCAGCGAAGACAGCGCGTTTTTCAGCCACAAAGGCGTGGATCTGGCTGAGTTAAAAGAAGCGCTCGAACAAGATTGGGAAACCATGAGCTTCAAGCGTGGCGGCAGCACCATTACGATGCAGCTGGCGAAGAATCTCTATCTCAGCCCTTCCAAGAATCCGCTGCGCAAACTAAAGGAAATCATCATCGCTTGGCGGCTGGAACGGACGCTGACAAAACGAAGGATCTTCGAGCTTTATCTGAACATCGTAGAGTGCGGACGGCATATTTACGGGGTCGAAGCGGCTTCGCGCCATTACTTCGGCAAATCGGCCGCTAATCTCAACGAACTCGAGGCCGCCACCCTGGCAGCGTTGCTTCCCAACCCACGGAATTCTCGGGACAAGAGCGTTGCGTACCGTCGGAACCTCATCCTCGGACGCATGTCCAAGGTGGGCTATATTACGGAAGCCGAATACGATCGCTTGAAGCAAACGCCGTTGTTTCAGAAAACCGAAGCATTTACACCGCCTTCACATGAGATAACAGCCAAATCAGCGGCTTTCTAATCCTCTTCTCGGAATTTTTTCCCGTTTGAGTGAATCTTTTTAAGGACGCTTTACGTCTAACAGAGGAAAGGAGCCGACATGGAAAAACCCCACACGAGTCGAATCGAAACCACTCTCGGAGAACTCATTGCGGCTGCCAGCGAAGTGGCCTTTGAATACTCAGATAATGACAAAGAGGCATACCGGATGGCTCGGCTTGCCTTGATTGAGATCTTAAAAAATGCTTCACGTCCTACGGATAGGGACGCAGACATTGAAGGAGCTTCCAAGATTAGCTACCTCCATTAAACCGCCCGAAATTCTTAGATACTGCCTTAAATCTAGCAGCTACCATTTGTTGTTCCACACGATCGAAGTAGGTCTGCGAATCCAAGGACCTGCTTCGATCCGCCAACCATAACCAAAGGCCCGGGCTTAGGCTAAGGTTCAGCTTGACTTTCGAACTTCGAACCTTCCTCAAACTTGATCTGAACCTTAACCTTAGCCTCAACCGGTCCTCTGACTACCTGCTCTTTTAATCCCGAGCTTCTCCATTCGCGAGCGTAGGGTGCTTGGATTGATGCCGAGCAGCGTTGCCGCGCCTTTGTTGCCGTGAATCATCCAATTGGTTTCGCTCAAAGTGCGCATTATGTGATTGCGCTCGACGTTCTCCAGAGTTTCCACTGTCGCATCCCGGGCACGACCTCGGAGCGCACCATCGACCGGTCGATTTGCACGATTGGGCCATTACCGACTCACGGTTAACGCCGCTCTCGGAACGAAAGTACTGACAAAACCGGACCTGCCAACAGATGACCGATCTGGTCTATCACTACGCAGGATCGGTCGCGCAAACTCCCGCATTTGAGCCAATTGACTCTCTGTCTCACTCCCCGTGTCTCCCTGTCTCCCATCTCTGTCTCTTTCTCTGCCTCAATCCCTTTCTCTGTCTCTATCTCTGTCTGCTCCCCTATTTTTCAGCCTCTGCATCTTCTATTTCGCCCCGCGTAACGTCTAATAGACAACGGCTTTCACATGGAGAGCCTAAGGAGGACGTTCATGAATGCCTGGGAGTCGATTTTTAGGCAGAGTCCCGTCAATCAAGGTTATTACGACGAGGGCAAGCTACCGCAGCAAAAGTGGGACTGGCCTAGAGGAACATGGTTTCAGGCCCGGCTCGATTACGTGCGCGAACATCGATCCGGCTGGCAGCTGAAAACCAGCGGGAAATTGGGAAAAAGCCATGACCTGCCAGAGATGTAACTCGATCAGTGTGGAGCGGGCTGCTTCGCCGAAGGAAGCGCCAGTCGCGGCGGTTGAAACCTTTTAATATCTCTGCGGCTCTAATCGGGAAAACACTGACTCTGTTTTGGGGGCAAGCGATGAAACACGCTCGGAACACTCGGAGAAAAACCAACGACAATCGTATCAGGACCAACTTCTGGGGATTGATTGAAGAGCTCTCTAACTTGACCGCGGACGACAACCTGGTCGTAGCCGCCGTGAGGAGCATCTTCGCTACTCACACTGTTCGGATGGGGCCCTCTCTCGCTCCGGTCCGACTGGCAAGCGCCGATTGGCCCGCCAGACTCAAGCAACAGCGTCCGCATAGGCAACGAGGTCGCTAAATCCGAAAACGCTCGCGCCCCGGCCGAGAAGCCGAACATCCGAAATAGGACGGCTTTGAACATAAAGACCGTCCTTTCCTTTCTATACCCAACTGGCCTACATTAGCTATTCCGGACGAGCGGCCCGGCTTTGCTTGAGCTGAAACACTTTCAATAATGCGGGCTAAGTTTCTGCAGCGCATCCTTTCTCATCGTTTCGGTATCTAAATCGCAAGAACAGCGCGGGCCACCCCTTTCGGTTATGCCCCAAATCTGTGAAACTTTTATTGTAGCCATGCGTTTAAGGACGGGAGAGAGCTAAAATGAAAGCGATAGCTGTTGCGCCGAGGAAAAAAGCAGTCGGAATTATCGATCAGCCGGAAGCCAAGATCTCCTCGCCGGGCCAGGTGAAGCTGCGGATGTTGGAGGCCGGGGTCTGCGGCACGGACAGGGAGATTTGCGCCTTTGAGTACGGCACTCCACCTCCTGGCTCCGAAAATCTGGTGATCGG
Source organism: Binatia bacterium (assembly GCA_050735975.1). Taxonomy (GTDB): domain Bacteria; phylum Desulfobacterota; class Binatia; order UBA9968; family UBA9968; genus DATMBL01. The sequence continues at coordinate 12,625 of JBOHVS010000200.1, forward strand.
ACACGAGTCGCTCGGCGAAGTTGTCGAAGTTGGCCCGAAGGTCTCCCGGGTAAAAATCGGCGATCTCGTTGTCCCCATGGTGCGACGCCCCTGCCCTCACGACCATTGTACAGCCTGCCGTTCGGATCGTCAGGACTTTTGCTTCACAGGAGATTTCACCGAGCGAGGCATCAAAGAACAGCACGGCTTCATGGCTCAGTTCGTTGTAGACGATGAAAAATACATGAACCCGGTCCCCGAGGAGCTGCGCGACGTAGCGGTCCTCGTGGAGCCGCTAACGATCGCGGAAAAAGGCCTAGCGCAGGTCTGGCAGGTTCAGCAGCGCCTCCCCTGGGGCTGTCCCATTGTTCCAGGCAAAGCTCAGGCCCACTGCCACCGCGCCATCGTGCTTGGTGCCGGGCCTGTAGGGTTACTCGGCGCCATGGCGCTCGTGAACTCCGATTTCGATACCTATGTCTACTCCCGCGAAACCACGCCTAACCCGAAGTCGATTCTTCTCGAGTCTATCGGCGCCAAATATATCTCCTCCGAAAGCGTCACCGTGGAAGCGCTTCCGAAAATCATCGGTAATATCGATCTCGTCTACGAAGCCACTGGCGCCTCTAGCCTTTCCTTCGCGGTGATGAAAGCGCTGGGCACCAACGGAATCTTCATCTTTACGGGAGTCCCCGGCAGAAAGGGCCCTGTTGAGGTCGACACCGACCTTATAATGAGAAATCTGGTTTTGAAGAACCAAATTGTCTTTGGCACCGTGAATGCCGGGCGCGACTCCTTCGAGAATTCGATCCGCGACGTCGGCACATTCTATAAACGCTGGCCCGATGCTTTGCGGTCACTCATTACCGGCCGCTTCCCTATGGAGGAGTACCGGGATCTACTCTTGCGTCGAAGTGGCGGCATTAAGAATGTAATCAAGCTTAACTGACTCACTCCCAGTTTCAAGCTGGGAGGTTCGCCCCGGTCGGCTAAAAGCCGACGATAACCTACCACCCTCCACCCACGATCAGTGAGTCACCCTGAGCATGAGCGAAGGGTCTATAACTTACAAGTCTACGCGCTTTGACGATGAAGGATCCTTCCGACTTTGCTCAACGGTGTTCGATGGTTGGTGGAAAGTCCCGATAAAAGCCGCTTCTAAGCGTCGCAGGAGAAAATTGCGCTTCACACGGGGCTCGGATGTTTTTTTGTGGATACGGCGCTTAGCCTGATATAAGACGCCGTCCGCGGCACTCAGTAGGGAGTCGAAGCTTTCGCCATCTCTCGGATATTCAGCAACGCCAACGCTTACGCTCACGTGCGGTCCGTCAGTGCAGGCGGCAAGCTGCTTGCCGATTCGATCCGCAACTCGAAGGGCCGCCCGTTCGTCCGCCTCGGGCAAGACCAGTGCGAACTCGTCGCCGCCGAACCGGGCAACGGTATCTATGGTGCGGCAAGACCCACGGATAACCTTAGCGACTTTGCGTAGCGCCTGGTTGCCGATCATGTGACCTTGACGGTCGTTTAGCAACTTCAGCTCGTCTACGTCCAAGAACAATATCGCAAAATGCCGCTCGCTCCGTTGTGATCGTTGGAGCTCTCCATTTAAAACTTCTATGAACTTGCGGTAGTTGGCGATCCCGGTCAGGGGATCGGTGACCGCAAGATGCTGCAACTGGGTTTTCTCCCTCACATGGCCCGAAACAATCGCCGACAGCGCCATACCCATTAGCGCAGTTACCCCCATGAAAAGCTGCAATAGAAAGAAAGACTCCTGCGGCGTTTGCATGGCGAATGGTCCGAACCCGTTCCGTGTTCCCCAGATCGCAATCCCACACGAGACCACAATAGCGGCTGCCGTTTCGCGTTGGTTGAAGCGAACCGCCGTCCAGATGAAGAACGGCACGCACAGGAGCTCCAGGGGGTAGTTCCCGCTCATGAATGGAATCAGATCGCCGAATACGACCAAACACGCAACCATGAAGGACAATAGAAACAAGGCTCTCTCTATGACCTGACCTCGATTCCACCCAATGCCGGGGTTATTACTCCATTGCACGAGGAGCGGGGTAACCAGCAGACAACCCATAATGTCGTCGAGCCACCATGTAAACCATATCTGACCGAACTCCTCCAGGTCGATGAACCCGACCGTCCCTACTATCAACATACTAACGGCAGCGCTCATCGAGGCAACCAGAGTTGCGAACAATACGAACCTTGAGATGTCTTGAGGGCGATCGAAAACAGTGCGGCCGTTAGCAAAGCGAATTATTAGAGCGGCGCTGATCAGCGCTTCAAGACATTTTCCAACCGCTATGCCAATGGCGGGGGCGATCGAGCCTCCAGCAGCCAGATTTGCTATAAGGGCGCCGAGAAAAATCCCCGGCCAGATGCCGTAACCGAGAATTAGGATCGCCGCCAGCGCGATTCCTGTCTCAGGTTTTAGTAAGCTTGGGCCGCCATCCAGGAAAACGAGCTTCAGCGCCAGCTCGGCTGCGAGGAAGTAAATGACCGCTAGCGCAATGATCTTTAGGGTCTTCGGCTGAAGCATGGAGCGTGGGGCAAGGAGTCGCTGATCTCTGACTTCTGAGCTACGCCGGAACAACGCAGAGTACGTGCCAGCATTTGCAAATAAATGACGTGTCTTAGTTATCCCAAACTCTTCCTTATCAGGGTCAAAAGTGCCTTTGGCTTTGAGAATCTCGTCTCGATTTCGAGATTAGCAGAACCTTGAGTGTTCCATTCGCAATAAATCGATTGAGGCGGTAGGTCCCTTGACTGCGTCGTTATGGACTTACCAACAGCAATGAGCCGTGAGGTTATTTGAAAGGGAACACCACGTGAGGTCCGACGGACGGGTTCATGCGTTAAATTGTGCGGTCGGTAATGAAATCGGGTGGATGAAGAGAAAAATGCTCTTGAGCGGGATTGGACTCTCGAGTGCTCCGCACCTAGCGCAGCGGCATCCCCATCGTTCCTTACCCAGGCGGCCGCAGAAGACGTCTTGTCGTCTCGAGTAGAACCTCAAGTTCAACAGGCTTCCGCAGGAACTCTGCTACGCCGCGGAGTAGACCTTTCGCGGAGTTTTGAGAGATATATGCAGTCAGCACTATTATGGGAGTTTGTGGCGATTCTCTGTGAATTCTCTCCGCCAGCCTGATGCCATCCAGCCGGGGTATAAAAAAGTCGGTAATCACAAGATCGAAGCGCCGATTGTCGAGCAGTTCGACCGCGTGATGCCCATCGCCCGCCTCGGCGACCTCATAACCCTCACTCCGCAACCCTTCCGAGATATATTCGCGAGTAATGCTGTCGTCTTCAACCAGAAGTATCTTCTCAGTCACTAACAGCTATTTTATACCGAGAAATAAAAAATTCGAGTGGGTAGAAGAAAAAAAAACGAACCACCGGCGTTGAGCGGATTGCCTACCGAGTCATCGGACGCCGGCAAATCTCGCAGCGGCACAATCGGTTATTTCGGGGACTCCCGAGATATCACAATCCTGGCGTGGATGTTTAGCCTCAGGAAGCATATGAGTTTATTTCAGAATGCCTGCTAGGCCTGCCAGCCATGTTGTGACAAATCGATTGGATTTCCGTCCGGGTCGTGGACTCGACACTCGGCTTCACGCTTGGGAGGTCTCTTCTGGACTTCCGTTGCCGCTCCCAACTCCTTGCACATTTATAAAACCGCAAAGGATAGGCAACTCCCGGTCTTAGGCTTTCAGAGCGACTCTGTTTACTTGAGTGGCCCCAAATGTAGCGGCGACTCGAAGACCCAACTCCTTGCTATTCCACAGTTTCGATCCCCTTAATGTGGCAGTTGGGTTAGACCCGGGCCCGCTTCTTTCTCCTCGATCGCCGTCAAGACGCGGTCTGGGGTCAAAGGCAACTCCTTGAGCCGCGCCTTGATCGCGTCGTATATGGCATTGCCAACGGCGGGTGCCACGCCGACAACGGCGAGCTCGCCGATTCCTTTGGCGCCGAATGGTCCCTCGGGCAAAGGCACTTCTACGATTATCGGAACGATCTCCGGGATCTCCTGCGAGGAGGGAATCTTGTAATCCATGAACGACGGATTGATCACATGACCGTCGTCAAACTGAATGCCCTCATGCATGGCATAGCCTAGCCCCATCACCGCGCCGCCTACAATCTGTCCCTTGACCGCGAGCGGATTCAAAGCTTTTCCGGTATCGTGAGCCGAGACGATCTTTAGAACTTTTACCATCCCGGTCTCCTGGTCAACCTCCACCTCCACGCCTTGCGCGGCGTATTTCCAGCCGGGCACGGACTCTCTTCCCAGCGCCTTGTGCGGGAGCTTGGGATAGTCGCCTTTACCGCCGTACCAACCTCTCCCCAGAATGGGCTTTTCCCTCATGTGGGCTTTCTCGACGACTTCCCTGAAGGTTAGCGACAAGCCCGGTTTTTTCTTCGAAATCACTCGCTGGTTTTCCACCGCAAGATCATTGACCGGAATCTCGGTGATCTTCGACGCCAACTCCAGCAGCTGTCTTTTTGCGTCTTCAGCCGCTTTTTTGACAGCCATCCCGGCGTAAAGGGTCACACGGCTCGAGAACGTGCCCCGATCGTAGGGCGTGACAGCGGTATCCGCGGTCGTGATTCCCACCGCCTCGATCGGGAGTCCGAGCTCTTCGGCCACGATCTGACTCATTACGACCTCCATCCCCTGGCCGATCTCGGATGCTCCCACGAGCACCTGCGCGCTGCCGTCCTCGTTGAACTGGACGTAAGCGCCCGAGATGCTCGACTGGGTCGTCGGGGATTTGGCGACGACGACGATCCCTCGGCCGACGTTTCTCTCCTTGGGCTTTCCCCAACCGATGGCCGCCGCCGCCTTTCGCAGGCACTTTTTGAGACCGATGTTCTGGACGACATCCCCGATCGAGTTGATGTCCCCCTCGTCCCAAACGTTCTTCATGCGCAAATCGAACGGGTCGAGCCCAAGCCGCTCCGCGATCATATCCATCTGGGACTCGATAGCCCAGTAGGCTTCAGGTACCCCAAGGCCACGAAGCTGGGTACCACGGATCTTGTTCGTATAGACCAGAGTCGAGCTCACCCGAATGTCAGCCATGCGATAGGGGCCGATCGCGTCCTTCATGGCACGGTTGCTCGGCGCCAGTCCCTCCCGGTAAGCACCCGTATCCCAGATCAACTCGACGTCACGGGCGAGGAGCGTTCCGTCTTTCTTAACACCGGTGCGGACCCGCGCAATTGCCGGCGTCGAGCCTGCCGACGCGGTAAACTCCTCTGTCCGGGTCATGACGATTTTCACGGGCCTTTGCGTCTTGAGCGCTAGTGCTAGGGCACAGGGCTCGAGCCGAGGATCGATCTTGCCGCCGAAGCCGCCACCGACCTTAGTGCAGATGACCCGGAGCTTGCTTTCCGGAATATTGAAGGTCTCCGCCAGTATGGTGCGAAGTAGAAAGACTTCCTGAGAGCAGCTCCACACGGTCATCGAGCCCGCCTGGCTGGAAGCGACTACCGCGTGAGGCTCCATGTAGCAGTGATGAATCTGCTCCGAGCGGAACGTATCGTCGAACACGAAATCGCATCTCTTGAACGCAGCCTCCACGTCTCCACGCTGATTGACCGCCTGATGGACAATGTTGGTCCCCGGCACGGGATTCCACGATGCTAGATAAACCTCTCTGCATTCGTAGTTGGCCATGTCCTCGTGTACCAGAGGCGCACCGGTTTTCATCGCCTGCTCGACATCGAAAACGGCCGGAAGCTCTTCGTAATCGACTTCGATCAGGCCGATCGCTTCCTCCGCCGTTTCTTCATCGACGGCGGCGACTGCAGCCACGGCGTCTCCGATGTAGCGAACCTTGCTGAGCGTCAAGATGTTCTCATCGCGGACCGACAAGCCAAACCTTTTCTGCGGAACATCCTTTCCCGTGATAACGGCACGCACCCCGGGCACGCGCTTCGCTTTCTCGACATTCATCCTCAGAATCTTTCCATGCGGAATAGGACTTCGGAGAATTCTTCCCCACAACATCCCCGGCAGGCGCACGTCCACAGCGTAAACGGAACGGCCGGTGACCATTTCGAAGCCATCGACCCGCTCCACGGGGGTTCCGATGACTCGGTACTGCTCCATCGATGCCTCCTCGGATATCACTCTAACTTTAGCTTCTTCACGAAGGAAAAATCCACGATCTGGTCCGGTTCGAGCGGCCTGTCCGTCACTCCCTTTTCCACCGCGCTGTCAATGGCGCGCTGGATGACGTTCCTCGGAACAACACCCGTCGGATTCAGCGCAGGTACCAACCTTTCGTAGAATTCGAGGGAATCTTCCCGATTCAACTTAAAGGATCCCATGATATATCGGATAACGTCGTCCTTGTTCTTCGGAGCGACCACGGCCTTCGTCGCCAGCATTACGGCTCGGACGGCTTTCTCGACTTCGGCGGGTTTCTCCCGAATTTTCGCTACCGTCGCGCTGAACCCACCGTATGGAAATTTAAAGATCGTCCCGCTTTCCAACAACACCTTAAAGCCTTGCCGCGAGGCCCGGATATCGAACGGCGCGCTGACGAAAGCCCCGTCGAGAGCCTTCGTCTTCAACGCAGCGATCCGGGAACTGTTGCCTCCGGCAGCCAGCAGCGTTACATCCTTTTGCGGGTCTAAACCATGGTGCTTGAACACTTCTACGGCTGCGTCGTAAGTCAAACCGCCAAACGAGCTAACGCCGACCTTCTTTCCGCGCAAATCCGCAATCTTTGTGATCTCCTTCTGTACGACCAATCCCATGACGGGTTGTTGAACGATGACCGCGAGAAGCCGGACCGGAAAGCCCCTCAAGGCCGCATCGATCGTCGAAGTGCTGAAAGTCGTATAGTCGAGATCGCCGCTATTGAGCGCCGCAATGGCGGCCTCGGTCTTTATGACCACCATCTTGGGATCGAAGCCTTCCCTCTTGAAAAACCCTCGTTCCGCAGCATAGTAGGTTGAAAACGCCGAAAAGCTGACGGTGCTCGATCCGATGTGGATGACTTTGAGTTCCTGAGCTCTTGTTGTAGGGACAGGGCCCATCGCCAGAACCGTCGCCACTCCGAGCGCAGCGAAAATTTTGGCTCCCAAGCTAGTCACAATGTTCGTTATCCTCATCGTGCTCCTCCTGTTCGCAAGTCCATCAATAGCGGCATCCGTTTTTTAAATCGTAGATCAAGATAACCACAGCCGGCAAGTTCCTGTTGCGCGTATCGCGGTTTGCCGCTCACAGAGCTTGTCAAGTTTCAGCCAGTTGCATGTTTCGCCTATAATTCTTCACGTATCACCGGGTATTCTTCTTTGTCAATCAACGGCGGGCAGTTTGCCTGACACCGTCTTTGCCATATTCGGTCGTAGCCGCCTCGACCATGTCACAGAACAATTTCGCAGAATGCAACTCATAACTCGGCGGGGGACCTGCGCGGCCCAGCTGAAGTTCCAGTAAGCCCTTTCCCCTACTGAACGCTGCTCTCAACTCTATGGCAGGCTGCCGATTGGTGTAGTCTCTTCTCCTGCAGGATAGGCTCGATTTCTTTGCATTGATCAATCCGAACAGGGCAACGTGACTCAAGGCGACACCCCCCCACCGGATTGATCGGCAGAACAATCTCACCTCTGAGTTGATGTTGCCGCTCACCGCTGTTTGTACCGAGAGCGAGATTAGAGGCAATCAGTC
>JBOHVS010000201.1:0-13534 GCA_050735975.1 Binatia bacterium
GCGTGAGCGACCGCATCACGGCCTACGCGCTATACATTGATCCGCCGCTCGGGCGAGCCGGGATGACTGAAGCGGAAGTGCGAAAGTCAGGGCGCAGAGCTTTGCTTGGGAAACGCCCGATGACGCGCGTTGGCCGCGCGGTGGAGAAAGGCGAGACCCAAGGATTCATGAAAATCCTGGTGGACGCTGAGACGAAAGAGATCCTCGGAGCATCGCTCCTCGGCATCGAATGCGATGAGGTGATTCATTCGATTCTGGATGTGATGTACGCCAAAGCGCCCTATACCGTAATCCAGCGCGCCATGCACATTCACCCGACTGTCACAGAGTTAATACCGACGATGCTCGGCGAGCTCAAGCCGTTGGAGGCGAAGAATGGCGAACCCGCCGCTTAACCTGGAAAGGAGAAAAGCCATGGGAGCGATCAACGGACGAGACCAACCAGTTTCTGAAGAGATGATTGACGCGACCCTCGCGGACAGTTTTCCTGCAAGCGATCCGCCTTCTTGGACATTGGGCCGCGACCGGTATAAGGAAAAAGAGGCTACCGCAACAATCGAAACATCAAAAACAAATAACAAGGAGGAGTCTATTATGAAACCAAACATCGATCTTTCGGATGAGCAACGTGAAGGTGTTGTGAAAATCCTTAACCTGTTGCTGTCGGACGAGTACCTCCTCTACACCAAGACACGAAACTACCACTGGAACGTCACCGGGCCGCAATTCAACGACCTGCACAAGTTCTTTGAGGAGCAATATACCGAGCTCAATGAAGTCGTGGATGACGTTGCGGAACGTGCGCGGTCTCTCGGCGGGTCGGCACTCGGGACACTGGCGGAATTCACGCAGGGCACCAGACTCAAGGAGCATCCCGGCCAATATCCCAGTGCCCGGGAAATGATTGCCAACCTTTTAGCCGACCACGAAGCAATCATTCGGCAACTCCGTATCGATCTGGAGACGTGCGCTGAAAAGTACCAGGACATGGGGACAAACGATTTCCTGACAGGATTGATGGAAAAGCATGAAAAGATGGCCTGGATGCTGAGAGCATTTTTGGCCGGCGAGTCAGTTTAGTGGAAAAAGTGCGTGTAGGGTCTTTTGCATTAAATAGCTAAATGCCCTAAGAAGCGCGCGTAAAAGTATGGCCGGGATGAAAGCGGTGAGCGCCAGGTCAAAGTTACCGGTGCGATTCTAAAAAGATAAGGAGGGACAATCTATGGCCAAAAGTGATTCGTATCAAGCCAAGCAGTTCAACTTGAGCGGGCTTCATGGCATCTCCGATCAAACACTCGAAATGCACTTCAAGCTTTACGAGGGATACGTTAAAGAAACCAACCGGCTGACGGAAAAGATCTGGGATTTCCTAAAGGACGGGCATGTCGATCAGGAGGAGATGCCGGCTTATTCAGAACTCACCCGCCGCCTTGGTTTCGAATACAACGGCATGGTGCTGCATGAATATTATTTTGGAAACATGACTAAAGCAGCGTCGGGTGATCCAGGCAAGGAGTCTGCTTTCTATAAAGCGGCCGAGGCGGGCTTTGGTAAATACGACATCTGGAAAGCCGACTTTGTAAGTATCGGCAGAATGCGCGGCGTGGGCTGGGCAATATGCTTTCAGGATCCGAGACGCGGGCGGCTCACCAATCACTGGGTAACGTTACACGAAATGGGCAATGTCGCGGGATTTGAGCCGGTGCTGGTGATGGACGTATGGGAACACGCTTTCCTGCTCGACTATAAACCCGCTGAACGCCCAAAATACATTGAAGCTTTTTTCGCAAATATCGACTGGAAGGTAGTCGAAGACCGTCTCAAGGCCGATCGTAAAAAGCCATGAATCCACGCATCCATCGCGTGGCAGCTAACAAGACGATCTGGACAAAGCTAGAAAAGAGCTGTGAAGGGAGACGAGTCAGACTATCTTGCATCTTGAAGCCTGAATAGTGAAATCAGTGGGAGGCAGGTTCGATGACCGATCTTTTTGCCGCCCGATCTCAGATGGCGACGTCGTTGGGCTTTCACATCATCTTCGCCGCTGTCGGTGTGGCGTTGCCGCTGTTGATGGTCATTGCTGAGTCACTCTGGTTGAAAACGAAGGACCAAACCTATCGGATCCTGGCGCAGCAGTGGGCCAAAGGCACGGCGAGCCGCACCCTCGGTAATGCTTGTATCGCTTGCGCGGTCGCGCACAATGCGCGGGCTCTGGCGGAACTGCCGCAGCTTGCGATCACCGGCCCGCTGACTTCCTGCATGGCACTGGGTGGATTAAGTTGTCAGGGTGGTGGCTTTAAGCGATAGCGAGTTGCGTATCAGGCTCATCCATTTAGATAGGCTGCTAAACAACTCTGATTCCTGGCTGCTCGACGATCGACGTCCTGGGATCGCCCCCTTGTAGCGCAGGACCTCCGTCTCTCTCCTCCGATGGGCAGGTGGTTTCACACTTGTTGATTTCTTTTCCATCTATCTGACTAATTATTGAACGTCTTACAATTCTTAATCAAGTAAGATATGATGGCAAAAAGGAAGTATTTATGGAAACCGCATACGTTACGAGCAAAGGGCAGTTGGTCATCCCCGCCAAGATACGCCGAAAACTCGGCATTAAGCCGGGAACCAAAATTTGCTTCGTGGAGCGCGAGCACGAAGTGCTCTTTCAACCGCTGACGAAGGAGCATATTCGCAATTTGGCCGGCATGTTGAAGAGCTCGACGCCGGCGACCGCCGAGCTACTGAAGGAGCGGAAGTTGGACAAAAAACGAGAGGACAAGAAGTTTGCCAGGCGTCGTGCTCGATAGCTTTGCCGTACTCGCGTTTCTATTCGCGGAGCCGGGACACGAGAAGGTTTTGGCTGTGCTGGAAAAAGCGGCGGACACGGATTCCGATCTCTTGATTGCGGCGCCGAATTGGGCCGAGGTGCGCTACATCGTAGAACGAAAAGTAGGTCTCGCGGAATGGCGGGAGGTGCGAGCGCGACTCTTGGGCCTGCCCCTCGAGATAGTTCCTGCCGGGCAAGAATTGTCGGAGCTTGCCGGTGAGTTGAAAGTGGCGAAAAAGATGTCTTTGGCGGATTGTTTTGCAGCAGCGCTGGCGAAGCGAGAAAAGGCGGAAATATACACCGGCGATCCCGAGTTCAAGGCGGTGGAGCGAGAGATCAAAGTCGTTTGGTTATAAGAGAGCTTCTTCGAGTTCTGAACGAATGCGCAATACTTCAGGTGCGACCCCTCCTAACGAGACCACCTGCACGTCGAGCGCCAAAGTGTGTCAGTGCAACTGTCAGTGGCGCCCCCGAAGAGGCTTTGATACAACGCAACCATTATGAGCACGGCCACAGAAACAGCTGCAAAAATGATCGAATCACTTCCGAAAGCCGCACAAGAACGAGTTGTGGAGGAACTACGGGTATTGGTGGAAGACGCGAGAGACGAGGCGAAATGGGACGATCTTATCGCGAAGAAGAAAGACGGTTTGGTTGCCGCGGCCCGGAATGCAGGAAAACAAATAGCGGAGGGTAAGGCAACCGACATGGATTTCGACAAGCTGTGAAATCCGAAAACTCTCCCGAGTTTTTAAGACACCTACCAATCCCTTTCCGGCGAGGCCAAAAGAGCCGCGAGAAAATCTATCAAACTCTGGCGCGACTCGCCGTTTCACCTGGTCGGCGACTGACAATACTCATCCGGCAGACGAAACGGTTCGGCCTGGCGTCCTCCTCGTAATTGAAATGCAGTGTGAATTTTTTTCTGCCACTACTTCTTCCGGACCGAACATGGGTAGCTCCCAAAGTGTTCGAAGACGTTATGCGCCTCCACTCAGCTCGGCCAGCAGGATCCCAGTTAACCATGTAGGTGGGTCTTTTTCAGCAGCGTCCTAGGAAGGTCAACTACCTTTATCGCTGATTGGCTGCTGCCCAATGCGCTTGGCCAACTCGGCGGGCGAGGCCATGGTTAGGGACAGCGGGATCATGAAAGCGCTGATGACGATGAGTCCCCAGATGGCGGCCGAGTAGTTGCCGTTCAGGTCGAAGATCAAGCCCATGACCAAGGGGCCGATGACCCCCGCCGCAATCGGCCCCCCTTGCAGCATGCCCAAGATTCCTCCGATGGCGCGGGTGCCGAACATAATGCTGCCGACGGCGCCGCGCATCGGAACAAGGCAGCCGAAGCTGACGCCGAACATCAGCGCAAAGGGTAATGTGGCCCAGACCGTTTTGACGGGCACGACCTGAAGGTACAACAGGCCAATGCCCATCATCGCGGCGACGACTGCCATGACGAGACGATAGTCCATCCTATCGAACAAATAGCCGCCGCCGATGCGCCCGATACCGCTGATGATGAAGACCATGGACATGACCACGGCCGCCCAGGCCGCGGTAAGTCCGATGTCTTGCTGGAAGTAGGGGATCATGTGGCCCTGGACCGCGGAATTTACCGCGAAGGTACCCGACAAGTAGCTCGTGAATAGCCAGAACTCCTTGGTGCGGAACACCGCGCGGAGCGTCAGCCCGGCATCCGTTCGGCGGCGCGATGGACCGGTAGAGTGCTCCGTGGAGGAACTATCGTCCGGCAGCTCGCCATCAGGCCACAAACCGTAGGGCTCCGGCCGGTCGCGCACCAACATACTGAGCAAGGTGATACCGAACAACACCAAGATGCCGTAGCCGAACAGGACCGTGCGCCAGCCGTACGCCTCCTCGATCTGCGTGTTCAGGATGACGAGGGGCGAGCCGAAAATGGGACCCGTTACCGCAAGCCCCGTGGCCAGGCCGCGGTTGCGACGAAACCACCGCGAGATGATCACGGGCCAGGTAACCGCGTGGCTGACGCCGGATGCTCCCAGGGAAATGATCGCGAAGAAGAGAAAAAACGTGACGATGCCAGTAGTGAAGCCGAGGCCGATGAAGCCGACGCCTGAAATGACAGCGCTCCAGAAAATCAATCTGCGCGCGCTGAAGCGGTCCAGCAGGAAGCCGACAGCGGGACTGACGATGCCGGATTCCAACTGGCGCAGCGACAGGGCGGCTGAAATAACCCAGCGGTCCCAACCGAAGGCGCGTTCTATCGGGATGATGAGAACGCCGAAGCCCTGGAAATAGGCGGCGGAGAAGATCGTGTTGGTCACGATACTCGCGGCAACCATATACCAGCCGAAAAAAATCCGACGTTTCCCTGATTTCTCAGTGACATGGGTATCGATCATTCCGGGCTCCCGGTGTCGGTATGGCGGGGCATATTCATGGTAGTCATCGCGGCTCCGTTGAACACAGGGGACGGGCTTGCGGCAGATCGTTTTGAACGAAGCGAAGCGCTTGAACGTTTGGAACGACTGGAACGGTTCCCTTCCGACTGTTAACTCGGAATTTTTCTAAAATATGGCTGTTTTCCGATCTTAGCAAATACACAGCGCAATTCGCCTGTGGCGTATTGACCCCGCAGCCGACCAAAGGGGCGGTTCGCCGACCTTGCCCGGATATGGCTCGCGGAACGGTTGGAACGGGAACTTAAAGCGAGATGAATCGACGAATGCTCAAGCGGCCCTCACGGCCACCGCCCGGCGCGGTCGATGTCTTTCTCAGACGAGACGGTATCAGCGAGGAGAAAAAGCGAAAGCTGGTCGTCGATAACACAGCGCGCTCTTATAGGCTTTAAGCCCGAGCCTCTTCCCCCTCGACGGGGGAAGATGGAGATGGGGGTGCAAGGCAAATCAATCGCGTAGAATTGCGATTAGTCTACCCGCAGACCCGCTAGGGTAAAGGAACCGCGTGGCTGGAATGCTTGTCAAGACGACTTCGGGGGAGGAAACAGGCGGGGGCTTGAACCCTTCGGCGGAGTTTATCCTGAGCAGCCCCGAAGGACTCAGGACAGGCTCCGCGTAGCGGTTGAACCTTTCGATTAACTCAGGGCGGCGGCTGGAACGTTTTGAGCCGGCTCCCTGTCTGCTGTTGCCTGTTGCCTCTTTCCTCTTGCCTATCGGACTAATTATTTGCCGTCGTCCATGCTGACGACGATGATGGCGTTGGCGATCAGCCAACCGCCGTCGCCCTTTTCATTGAGCACCTGCAATCCACCCTGGACCACGTTGATATGGCCTGTGCCGTGGGGCAACGTTTCCAGCACGGCCTTTCGATCCACTGCCTCGGGCTTGGGCACACCGATGGTCACATCCACCCGCATATCGTCCGCGGTCTTGCCCACCAGCCGCGGAAATCCCAAGCTGCTGTGATGAATCGCATCGAACACCGCCCGCTTCGCGGCACTGGTGTAATCCAATCCGTGAACATCCGCTCCCATACCCATTTCTGTAACGCACCGTACCAAAGCCATACCTGATCACCTCCACCTGCGAGTTCCAGTCAAACCGATTCTAGTTGATATCAAATACTGCTTCGATTAGACAACCGCCAAGATTTCTGCCGGCTTCGGCCCGAGAACTCGAACTGATCGGCACGGGTCACACCAGCTAAGTCTCGGTAGTAGTCTGACCCCTCGGCAACGACTCAAACTCTTCCCGCTCGCATCGTCGATCCGAGAAGATTGTAAAGATTGTTATGCCGGACCCCAACGCTCGATGCAGACCCCAACGCTCGATGCCAGAGATCGCGGCCTCCGATGGCGACACTCCATCCCCTGCGCCCGAGGCCGAAAGTGAGCTCCTCGCTCCATACTGCGAAACTGCCCAAGGCGACCCGGGCCAACCACGTTCGGCGACTGATTTGCTGACCTTTACCCATTGAGCACCTCCAGACTTCAAAACAGATGCACACATACCGGGCGGGAAATATTCAGGACTGTCTCGCCTCATCCTCCGAAAGTCAATCGCGCGCGAGTGCTCATTTCCAGTTCTAACTGAGTCATGAGGCTTGTAACAGCGCCAGCAATTTAACTCACTCCAACTACTGTGAAGCCGACACTTCGAGCTGCGGTGCCGAGCTGGCCGTCATGGGTTAAGAGTAAATCAATCGGCTCAACTGTCTTATGATGAGTGCAGTGGGCAAGTGTATCAGGGGAGAAACTTAAGGGGAGAAAGTTGTCGGATCAGAGCGCCGATAAGTGGGCGATCTTTTATGATAATTTTCCCGCGGCGGTCAGCGCGCCTTCGAGCATGCGCGTCGATCAGCTCAGGATCTTTTTCAATTGCTCTGTCGCTTCGGGATGATCTTTTATCCTTTTGGCGTTATCCTGTCGTGTCTTTTCGTTTTCCGCTTTCGTCTTTTTACCTTCCTCTCGATTGCGATTGCGAACATGCTTCTTCTGCGAAACTCATCCTTATCCATTTGTCTTTCGCTTTTGGCCGATAAGCGGCCACGATTATCCGACCACGCCTTTTCGCACATATCTGGCTTGCTTTGGAAAGACTGGACTTTCATCGCCGGCAAAGCTTTAGAAAGGTTAGCGGCTAGGAATCCTGCGTTCTTTACGCTAATTCTCGGTCTGTGTTTGATTGTTCATGGAACACGAGCGTTTGAATCCCGGGAGAAAAAATGAAACAGGAAAAACCGGCAAAGATCTTAAAAGTTTTGGCGTTCCTGCTGCTGTGCTTTCCTTTTCCGCTGAGTGCGGCAACAAGCGATGATTTCATTCAAGGCTATGCTTCTGCCGTGCTGGAGAGGGAATTTAGGATAAAGAATTTCTCGCTGAAGGTTGATGGCGACGCCGTCAGGATGATCACCGGGGACATGACCGGCGCGGATCACGATAAGGTCATTGCTGCTCTCTTGTCGATTCAGGGAGTCAAGGAGGTCGCGATCGTCGATTCCCGCGGAGTTGTAGTGGCCTCATCGACCCCACGCAAACCGGGAACACAGGGCGCTTCGCTACAAAAGTCCAGTCAACCCGATTACGAGTTGGGGTTTCTTCCGGGCGGCAACCTGTTCGAGCCGCTGGTCGCCGATCCGCGCTGGCCGCGCTTCTCGATGGGTTACCGGTATTTCACGGATGAAGCGACAAATGTGGCCTCCGCGACTTTTGGTGAAACCATCGCTCTTTACCGCGCCCGCGGCCCCTCCGGAGGATTCGGAGAAATCGGCTTTCAGGCGGGTGTATTTTCGATTTTTGACCTGGGTGCTCCATCGTCCGATCTGGTCAATACGGACTTTTTCGCCGCGCTGCAGGCGACGTACCGGATGAATGATCTATCGACTCTCTTTCGCATCTTCCATCAGAGCTCGCATCTTGGCGATGAATTCCTTCTGCGCAACCGCATCGACCGGGTCAATCTCAGTTTCGAAGGCGTAGACCTTAGACTATCTTATCGGCTTTTTGATTGGCTTCGCCTTTATGGCGGCGGCGCTTACATGTTTGACCTGGATCCACCGGGCATCAAGCCCTGGGCGACACAAGCCGGAATAGAACTGCAAACCCCGTGGAGATTCTGGGGCGATTCAACCCGCTTCGTCACGGGTCTGGACCTGCAAAACCGTCAGGAAAACAAATGGAGCACGGAGACATCCGTCCGCGGCGGCTTGCAATTTGAAAGGCCGGGAAATTTTATACGAAAGATTAGTCTTTTACTTGAGTACTACAAGGGACATTCTCCCAATGGGCAGTTCTTCACCCAGAAGATCGAATACTTCGGACCCGGGCTGTACCTGGATTTTTAGTGGCTTACACAGAATTTCTGATACGGCGCTACAGATCACAATAGCCACTCGATGGGTAACACCGACATGAATGAGACCCCGGCACGTTGCCAAAAGCTCGTGCCAGGCTCCGTGTCATGCCGCACCAATTCCCCTTCCTGGCGCTCGATCCAATAAAGCTGCCCATCATCCGACAGGCGCACTTCGTAAGCATTAGCGGAAACCCTGCTATTGAACGCGGCTTCGATTTGCTGCGCCAATGACGGGCTGTCGATCACAAAGCCCAATTCAGTGTTCAGCTCTCGCGAACGCGGATCGAAATTGTATGAGCCGATGAAAACGCGCGAACGGTCCACCGAAAACGTTTTCGCGTGCAGGCTTGAACTAGAGCTACTTGAACTAGAGCTACCCATTAGGCCACCGCTTCTTTGTGCCGCGATCACTGGCGACAAACGCCGCATTTCGTAGAGCGTAATCCCGGCCTCAAGCAGAGGCTTGCGCCGCTTTGCATAGCCGGCATGAACGGCGCCCATGGTGGTTGTGGCCTCCAACGAGTTGGTTAGCACCCTGATTTTCACGCCCCGTTTAGTCAAAGCGACGAACGAATCAACGCCCGCGGCGCCGGGCACGAAATAAGGCGCCACGAGATCCACTTCAGCTGCCGGTTCGCCAATAATTTTTTTCAGCTTCTGGGGAAAGAGCGCGTCGGGCGCGGCCAGACCGAGCCCTTTGGCAGGGTCATCGCTGACCATGCGTGTGGGGACCCATTCCAGCGCCAAGCTCCCTCGAACCAGTTCACGGACAAAAAAAGAATTGCGCAGCGCCTTCATGTATGCCACCGCTGCGGGATCATGTTCAATCAGCAGCGCAGCCGACGCGAGTTCTGCGATCTGAGCAGGATTGACGGGCGGCAACAACCGGTCGACGGGATATGAGGATTCACTGGCCCAGTAACGGTCAAAATCCTCTGACACGTCAGTTACGACAGGGCCCACCGCCATGACGTCGAGATCTACATACAGTAAACCGTCAGTAGCGCCGAAGTACTCATCCCCGACGTTGCGGCCTCCGACGATCGTGACTTGATTGTCGGCGGTGAACGACTTGTTGTGCATGCGCCGGTTCAACCGGAAGAAGTCCGTAAGGTAACCAATCGCGCGCGGTTTACGAATCACAAACGGATTGAACAGTCGAACTTCGATATTCGGGTGAGAATCAAGCGCGGCGAGCGTCGTGTCGATCCCGGATGTGCCGTGGTCGTCTAGCAATAGCCGCACTCGGACGCCGCGATCGGCCGCGCCGCGGAGACGCTCGAATAGTAAGGTTCCCGACATGTCCCCGTGCCAGATGTAATACTGAACATCGAGAGTGCGCTCGGCGGCCCGTGCCAGTAGCGCCCGCGCGGCAAACGCATCGCGCGCATCCGGCAGCGAGTAAATACCGGACTTTTCGGGATGCGCGTTGACCAGCGGCGAAATCGCCTTACCGAGTTTGGTAGTGCCGGTGTCGAAAAGGCTCGTGGAAGTCGTACGGTTTTCGAGCGATGGCAAAGTACTGCAGCCGCCCATCAGGCCTGCGCCCAGGCAAAGAGACAAGATGCAAAGTACGGCGCCCCTACGCACGCTCATCGCGAAGCGCCGGTCAGCTATCCTTTCATATGAGTTGAAAGTATTTTGAACGTTGATCATACGCCGAACACGTACTTCGCTCGCCGTCACAGTAGCTGTTTAACGTTCGCTAACCCTGCAGCTTTTTTGCAACCGACCTGCCTGACTGAACAACAGGCTTGTACAAAAAGACCGTAATAGGCATCAGTTGGGCCACGTACTACATGGCTAAGGGCTTCGCTCCTATTATCGTGCAACCCTTCGGCTTCTCGTCCGAGTAATAACCTTGCTCAACTCTCGCAGCCACAGCACCGAGCTCCCCACGGCCGCGCAGCGCAGCCAATCGCCTGCGCTCAGGCTCTCGGTCGAAAACGCCTGCTGCAGAAACGGGATGTAAATCACCGCCGCTTGCAACAAGAGCGACAACAAAACCGCTCCCCATAGCCACTCGTTGGAAAACATGCCGCTGAATGCGCTCCGCTCATCAGAACGCGCGTTGAAGACGGTGAAGAGCGAAAAGAACACCAGAGTAGTGAAAGCCATCGTGTGCGCGTAGCGCACATTGCCGTAGCCGTCGATCAGACCTCCAGGCAAACTCGCATCCAGTATGAGCAGCGTGCCCGCCGCCATGATCGCACCGACAAAGAAGATGCCCGACCACATGCTGCGAGTAATCACCCCTTCACCTCGCGGGCGCGGCGGTTCGTTCATCACGCCCGCGTCCGCCGGATCAACGCCGAGGGCGAGCGCGGGCGCGCCGTCCGTCACGAGATTGATCCACAGGATTTGTGTTGCGAGGAGCGGCAACGCTATGCCGCTACCAGCTTCCGCCGTCAGTCCGATCACGTCCGCCAATAGCACGCCGAAACACATCGTCATCACTTCCCCGATGTTCGACGAAAGCAGGTAGCGCAAGAACTTGCGGATGTTAGAGAAGATCGCCCGCCCCTCCTCGACCGCTGCGACGATAGTGGCAAAGTTGTCATCCGCCAGCACCATGTCGGCGGCTTGTTTGGAAACGTCGGTTCCGGTGATACCCATCGCCACGCCGATGTCGGCGGTCTTCAAAGCGGGCGCGTCGTTGACACCGTCGCCGGTCATCGCCACGGTCGTGCCTTCGCGTTGCAGCGCCTTCACGATCCGCAGTTTGTGTTCGGGGTTGACGCGGGCATAAACCGATACCTCCTGAACCGTCCGGTCGAGCTTCTCCTCCGGCATTCGCTCAAGCTCCGCGCCCGTAACGGCCCGGCCGTTTTCAATGATGCCGAGTTCCGCAGCTATGACCGCGGCGGTTTTAGGATGATCACCGGTAATCATCATCGGCCGTATCCCTGCCGCCTTGGCGCGGGCGACGGCCTCTTTCGCCTCCTCGCGGGGAGGATCGATCATGCCGATCAATCCTGCGAACACAAGGTCCTGCTCGACGCGCTCATCGACCTCGTCTCGCTCGAATGCATCAAACGGCAGCGACCGGAAAGCGACGCCGAGGGTGCGCAGCGCCTCGGCCGCCAGTGCTTCATTGCTCTGCAAAATTTCCGCGCGCCGTTCCGCTGTCAGAGGGCGGCTCTCTGTTCCGACCAACTCCTGCGAACAGCGCGCGAGCAATATGTCGGGCGCGCCTTTGGTGAAGACAAGCAAGCGCGCCTGCCTTTGCGCATCCGTATGAACCGTCGTCATCAACTTGCGCTCGGACGAGAAGGGAACTTCTCCAACGCGCTCGAAGCGCAGGTCGAGCGCTTCATCCTCCAGACCGGCTTTGCGCGCAGCGACGACGAGCGCGCCTTCGGTCGGGTCGCCCTGCACCGTCCAGCGGCCGTCGCGCTCGTGCAACTCGGCATTGTTGGCCCGGTCGCCGAGAGTGAGCGCGCGCTCCAACTCGATTCGTAGAGCGCCGTCGATCGCTCTCTGCTCGTTACCGGCAATCGCTCCTGTTCGGTCCCGATGCACTTCGCCCTCGGGAGCATAGCCCGTGCCGCTCAAGCTCACCCGCCCGCTCGCCGTCGCGACCACCCGAACCGTCATCTCGTTCTTGGTCAAAGTGCCGGTCTTGTCCGAGGCGATGACGTTCGCCGAGCCGAGGGTTTCCACCGCCGCGAGATGGCGCACGATGGCGTTCCGCTTCGCCATGCGCTGCACGCCGAGGGCGAGCACGGCGGTGACCACCGCGGGCAGGCCTTCCGGCACCGCCGCGACCGCGAGGGCCACCCCGAGGATGAGCACGTCGAACAGCGCCGCGAAGCCGCGCACGTCCTCGACGAGGATGATGGTGGCGATCATCACGACCGCGATGACGATGACGATGGCCCCCAGCAGCTTGCCGACGCGGGCGAGCTCTTTTTGCAGGGGGGTGGTCTCGGCGGGAACGTCCTTCAGCATCCCGGCGATGCGACCGATCTGGGTCTGCATGCCGGTGGCCACGACCACGGCGGTGCCCCGACCGTACGTCGCGGCGGTGCCGCTGAAGAGCATGTTGTGGCGGTCGCCGAGCCCGACCTCTTCGGCGATCGGATCGGTCTGTTTCGATACCGGCAGGCTCTCGCCGGTGAGGGCGGCCTCCGCGGTCTGGAGCGCGGTGGACTGGATCAGCCGCGCGTCGGCGGGAACCGTGTCGCCTTCCTCGATGAGGATGAGGTCGCCGGGCACGACCTCGGGCGCCGCGATGCTCTGCCGCTCCCCGCCTCGGACGACGTGGGCGTGGGCCGCCGACATCTGGCGGAGCGCCGCCACCGCCTGCTCGGCCCTCGCCTGCTGGATGTAGCCCATGACCGCGTTGAGCAGGACGACGGCGAGGATGGCGATCGCCTCGTAGGGCAGCGCGGAATCGCGCTCGTACAGCCACAGGGCGGCCGAGATCACGGTGGCGACGAGGAGCAGGATGACGAGCGCGTCCTGGAACTGCGCGAGAAACTTCCTCCAGGCGGGCACCGGCTTTTCCGCGGTCAGCTCGTTCCGGCGGTGGCGCGCGAGCCGGGCCCGCGCCTCCGCCTCGCTCAGGCCGAGGCGCGCGTCGGTGCCGAGCGCAGCAAGGGCGTCGTCGACCGACTGCCGATAGGGGTCGGGGCCGGGCGGTGGAGGGGTGGCGGCGCTCATCACCTGGACCGGCCGAGATTGAAGACACGGGTGCTGCCGCCGACGAACTCATGGACCTCGTTCTGGATGTCGAGCTTGATCGGCGCCGCGCCGCGATCGCGCCCACGGACGATGAGCGTGTCTCGCGTCAGGCGCAGGTCGAGCGAATGGCCTCGATAGCGGATACGCATGTCGAGGCGCTGCATCTCCTGCGGCAGCTCCGGGTTGAGGCGCAGGACGTCCCCGGTCACCTCGATGCCGGTCGAGACGC
>JBOHVS010000202.1:0-33092 GCA_050735975.1 Binatia bacterium
TTAAAACGAGTCCAAAACTCGATTAGTTGCTAACGAGCAGGCTCGGCGATCGTCTAACACTGCGGTGGAGTGCCCAAGTTTATCTGCGAAGGCGTTTGATTATCTCAGCTTGCCGAGGTTTCGGATGAACGGGCTGGTCGGTTCCGCGGCCGCAATAACGTTATTGCTGGCGTTTTCGGGGCAGGTTTCGGCCGGTGGCGCTCGGGTTGTGCAGCGCTCTGGCCAGCCAAAGGTCAGCCAGCCGGCTGCACGTGTCCCCGCCGCTCCGATTGTTGAGCGAAACCGGGGACGACATGTCAACCCGGCGCCAGGGCATGTGTACAAACGATATCCTCACCACCATTATCCGCGGTATTACCGATACTACCGCCGCCCGGTCGTCGTCGCGCCGAACTATTACTATCCCTACTATTATCCCTACTACACGCCTGCGGCCGTGTTGTTAAGTTCGCCCTTCTATTGTTTCGTCCATCATGAGGGATTTATCAGCCGCGTCGGTTTTTTGGATCACATCAGCGGCACTCATAAAGTTCCTCTTGAGACCGCTGCTTCGGTTTGTCCTGAAGGCGGCGAGAGCTGCGTGATCGAAGGATACTGAACATCCGAGCTTTAAGAGAGGTGAGGCAAGGTTGAGGTTGAGTTTCGAATTGGAACGTCAAACCGTGCTTCGCAGATTAAGGTTTAGCTCAGGTTGAGGAGGGGCTGAACCTTAGCCTTAACCTGACCCTTTCTCCACAGCCTTAGCCTCAATCTCAACCTGTCTCACGCCGCTTCCTGACCCCCTTGGTTTCAGCTATAGTTCGGGGTGGTATGAGTTTTCGGTCAATGACTGTCCCACTCCGAGAGAGACTGCTAGACCTGCTCTCAAAGATTGTCCTCCCCGCGCAGATCGATACAAATCCGGCCCGTCTCGATGAGATTTCTTGGGATGCCCTGAGCGAAGGCAGACTCCATCCGCTCAAAAAGCCTGAGATCGCTTTCCCGCTGTGCCTTGTTCGGCCGCTTTCGACGGCCGAAGTGCGTGGAATCATTCATATCGCAAACGAGACCAAGGTTCCGCTCATTCCTTATGGTGGCGGTTCCGGGTTAATGGGCGGTGCATTATCGACGCGGGCGGGGATTGTGCTCGATCTGCGCGGTATGAACCGGATTGTCGAGATCGATCCGGAGTCCCAGTCAGCTCGCGCTCAGGCCGGCACGGTCTTGGAGTCGTTTGAGAAACGATTGAATGAAGAGGGATTTATCCTTGGCCACGATCCGTGGACTTTGCCCGTAGCCACACTCGGCGGCGCAATCTCAACCAACAGCATGGGGTATCGCGGCGGAGTTTACGGATCGATGGGAGAACAGGTTCTCGGGCTGGAAGCGGTCTTGCCTAACGGAGAGATCCTGCGGACACGCGCGGTCGCCAAAACATCGGCGGGAATTAATCTCAATTGTCTGCTCATCGGCGGCGAGGGATGTTTCGGTATTATCACGGAAGCAACGATCAGGATCTTTCCGGAGCCGGAAACCCGTATATTGCACGCGTTCGTCTTCGAGTCCTTCGAGCAAGGATACCCGGCGATCCAAAAGATGTTTCTAAGGCGGTTGAGGCCAGCGCTGCTCGACTTCGGCGATGACGAGGACTACGAAGCCGGCGCCATTCTGTACCTGGGATTCGAGGGGACTCGAGAGATCGTGCAAGCGGAGGAGAAGCTCGCGCTTTCGGTTTGCACCGACGCAGCCGGAGAAAGACTACCGGACGGAGAGGCGGAGAGATTTTGGCGCGACCGCCATCTGATCGCGCGGCGATTCATGACAAACCGGCGACAGCGGAGAGAGCGCGGCAGAGACGGTATTTACCGGGACTGGATTCATGTCGCTCTGCCGGCATCTAAAGTGCTGTCCTTCAGAAACGCCGCCAGCGAAGTAATCAAGCGCCACGGAGCGCGTCTGCAGGAAAGCGGTCTCTGGATAACACCTGAGCTGTTTTCCATGCGCCTCGGTATCGAGGAGCGGGACGAAGATGACGCGCAAATCGTTTTGCAGGAAACGGTCGAAGAACTCCTGCGACTGGTGCAAAACATGGGCGGATCAATGGAATACACGCATGGAGTGGGCGTAAAACTGGCCCCGCTTATGGCAGAGGAACACGGCTACGGTTTGGAGGTTATGCGACGAATAAAGCGCGCAATCGATCCAAACGACATTATGAATCCGGGGAAAATGGGGCTCTAGCAGCAAGGAGCTAAGAGGAATACTCGGGGGGTTGCTAGCGTCAGGTCTAAAAGTTACTATCGCCGCGGTCATTATGAAAAAAATCATCTCGTTTTTCACAGCGCTATCGTTCGTTGCCGGTTGTAGCACGGCTCCGTACACCGGCCGTAGCCAGGTAATTCTTGTCTCTGAGGGACAGGAGGCGTCGCTTGGCGACGACGCCTATCGCCACGTGCTTCGCGACAGCGTGGTGACGCGCAGTCCCGAAGCAGAACGGGTTGTGCGCAAAGTTGGCGAGCGAATCGCGGCGGTGGCGAACAAACCCGGGTACAAATGGGAGTTCACCGTCATTAACGACCCAGAAATGGTTAATGCCTTTGCCGTGCCGGGAGGAAAGGTCGCGGTTTACACGGGAATTTTTTCTGCGGCCCGCGATGAGGCTGGTCTTGCCGTTGTCCTGGGGCATGAAGTCGCCCACGCGCTCGCGAGGCACCCCGCGGAAAGAATGAGCCAGGGGCTTTTGCTTCAGCTGGGGGGTGTTGGCATCGGCATGGCACTGGGGAAGAACCCGGCGGTTGCCAATCAAGTGATGCAGGTATACGGAATCGGCGCCGGTGTCGGCGTGCTTTTGCCGTTTAGTCGATCGCAAGAGACAGAGGCGGACCGCATCGGTCTGATCTTGATGGCCAAGGCCGGCTACGACCCCCGAGTTGCTCTACAGGTTTGGGAGCGAATGGAAAAGCAGGAGGGCGGGCAAGGCGCGCCGCCTGAGTTTCTCTCGACGCATCCCGGTTACGAGACGCGCACCCAGCAGCTGCGCAAGTTCATGCCCGAAGCTCTTGCTCATTATCGACCGAGCAACGCGCGAGTCGAGTTGCTCCCATCAGCAGAGTCGGTGGATACTCCGGCGGCGAGATCGGAGAGAGAACTGCTAAAGCGTATTGCGGCGATCAATCACTTTGTCGCAGAGCAGAACGGCGAGCGACCTGTCGTGGAAGCTCTTGCGCGTGAACTGCGTGTCAATCCGCAGGCGGTCTTTAAGGAGCGGCAGCAGCTCCAGGTCGGGTATGGCCAGTACACTGCCTTGCGCGGCGTCTCGTTTCTAGGACGAGGATCCATCAACAAGATCGTTGCTGATTATCAAAGGGGCCGCCCGTGGTCGGAGATAATTCAGAGCCACGGAACCGGAGCGAATGATTTGGCGCAGTGGATCGGTAACGTGATGCGTACGACGAATAACGTGGCGCGGCAGCTGAGGAGCCAGCAACCGCAATCCGCCCCGCGCATCAGATAAATCCGCTGCGAAGGCCGCTTCGATTTGCGAGCGTTGTTTCAGTACGCGCTATCGTCGCTGAACGCACTGATTTGAGTGGCCAGTGGCTTTGACAACGATCAGAAATCCAGATAAAAGTAAATGTCTAGGAGTTTTCCCAAAGAGTGAGGAGACCAAGAGTCAAGCGAGATTTGCCATACAGAGACGGGCCAAGAAATGCACCCAAATGGGTGCATTTCTTTTTTTTGGCTGATTGGGAGAAACAAAGTTGAGAGCACAAATAGAAATTCTGGCCAGTTTGCAGAACGTTGACAGGGAGATAAAGGAAAAAAAAGGAGCCAAACAAGGGCTGCTCGGAGATTTCCAAACGAAGGAAAAGGAGATTCAAGCCAAGAAACAGGAAATAACCCTGCTGTCGGCTCGTCACGCCGAAAAGGAGAAGCTCCGGGCGGATAAGGAACGCGTGCTGCAGGATGAAGCGAAGAAGGCGATGGACAGGCGGATGCGAATGAACCGCATCAAGAATGTCAAAGAGCTCCAGGCGCTGCAGCGAGAGATCGAGCAAATCAGGCAGAGCAACGGCGAGCTCGAAGAAGATCTCATTCGCATGATGGAGGAGATGGACGCCGTCAAGAGCGAGATTAAAGCGAAGGAAGAAGATCTGGCGAAGTTACAAGAGGAGTGGAACCAGAAGCAGGAGGAGATGCGGATGCAGATCTCCGGTATCGATCAGGCCGTGACCGAAGCCTCGACCCGGCGGCAGAGCATCGCGTCACAGATTGCCGGAGATTTGATATCGCGCTATGAGCTGATCTTTTCCCGGCGCGGGGGAACTGCGGTTGTGGAGGTCGCCGGTGGGATTTGCCAGGGCTGCTACATGAACATTCCTCCCCAGCTTTGGAACGAAATCATCAAGAGCGAGAGGGTCAACCTCTGCCCTAGCTGCCAGCGCATCCTCTATTACAAACCCACGGTCACCTAGCTTGCATTATTCACGTACGGTGGATAAGCGCTGACAGTGTGTTACAGCCCTTCGGGGACGAGCCCTGTCCGGCCGCGGTCAATAAGCCTACCGTCCTCGCTGCTCGAGGAATTTCAAATCGCAGATCTCAGATTTCAGATCTGCCGTTTGAGATTTGCAATCTGAGATCCCGAAGGGCAGGCTCGCCCCCTCGGCAGAGGAAAGCCGGGACGATACGAAAGCGGCGCACTGAGACGGTACAGTGTCAAAGAAAAGGGACATTTCGACGTAGGTACAGTGACCTGCGGCCTCAACCTAAACCGAGTTGGCGGACCTGTGATTGGGAACGTCGGCAATGAATGAGCGGGATAGAGAATGGTTGCTAATGGTCGACGGGGCGGCCCGGGGCAATCCCGGGGAGGCTGGCTGTGGGGCGGTAATCTGCGACGAGAACGACAACGTCGTAAAGGAAATGAGCCGCTACCTCGGGCACGCCACCAACAATGTGGCGGAGTATGAGGGATTGCTCATAGGGTTGGAAGCGCTCCTCGAGATGGGCAAGAAACGAATACGGGTGCAAAGCGATTCGCAACTTTTGGTGCGCCAGCTCAGCGGCCAGTACCGCGTCAAAGATGAAAAATTGAAAGTGCTATTCGCTAAAGCCGTTGCTTTGTTGCGTCAGTTCAACGGGTATCGTATCCTTCATGTGCCGAGAGAGTCGAATAAATCAGCAGATCGATTGGCTAATCAGGGCATCGACGACGCTCTGAAAAAACGTCCAACGGGCTAAAGTGGATTAAGCGATCGCTCCTAATCTTTAGGAGAGGAAAGTCCGGACTCCGCAGGACAGGGTGGCCGCTAACGGCGGCCCCGAGTGATCGGGGGAAAGTACCACAGAAAACATACCGCCTATCGTTTGATAGGTAAGGTTGAAAAGGCGAGGTAAGAGCTCACCGATCCACCAGTAATGGTGGATGCTTGGCAAACCCCATCCGGAGCAAGACCAAATAGGAGGGTTGGGTGGTCCGCCCATAACTCTCGGGTAAGGTCGCTTGACCCCATGAGCAATCACGGGGGAAGATGAATGATCGCTGTGGCTCTCGTTAAGAGTCACTACAGAATCCGGCTTACCGATCCACTCTAGCCCGTATATTTTTCGTCGCCCACCTTTTGACTCAATTTCAACGGCTCTGTTCCTATTCCACAATCCGGTCGTGTCTTATCGAGTTTGCCCCATATGTAGTGGGGCCTGCTGCGAGTCTCGCCATTAGCTCGGCTTCGATCGATCAGGAAGGTATTGAGAACAAGCTCAAAAAAACTGGAAAATTCTCTAGAATTTTATTGACAGTTCAGAGCGATAAAGTTATAAGTGGCGCCTAAGTGGAGAAAAGTGGGATAAATTCCCACACTCGTCCTATCTAGGCAATAATTCTCATGTTTCGTGGAAGCTTCGAGCATACGCTGGACAGCAAGGGACGCTTGAGCATCCCCTCGAAGTTTCGCGATGTAATTACCGGAAAAGGCGACGATCGCATTTTGATCACAAATTTCCAACTGAACGGCTTGCGCTGCCTTGATGTTTACCCGTTGGACGAATGGCTGCGTCTGGAGGAAGAGATTCGCAAAAAGCCGAAATTCGACCGCCGCATGCTGATGTTTCAAAACTACTATCTCGGCGGCGCATGTGAATGCGCCGTCGACAAACAAGGACGCATTCTGATTCCTCCTTTGCTGCGACAATATGCCAATTTGAAGCGAGATGTCGTTTTGGTTTCAGCGCTCGAAAAATTCCGCGTATGGGATCATGAGGCGTGGAAAAAGATCTTCGCGGATGCCGAAGACAGACTGATGCAGGATCCCGATTTTCTCGGTGACCTGGGCCTATAGGGAGGTTCCCTTACTCTGGCCGTGACGAAAGGAGAATGAGGAATGCTGCCGCGAAAACCCATCCAGGATATTTCGGTGATTGATGTCGCCGGCGATATCGATTTTCGTGAGATGATTCGGATCAAAGATATGATCGGGGGTCTGATCGAGAAGGAAAGAACGAAGGTGGTCCTCAATCTCAAATCGGTGGATCACATTAATTACCTGAGTATCGGCCTGCTGCTGGAACGGCTCAAGTTACTCAGAAATCTGAACGGCGATCTCAAGCTGGCTGGAATGAGTCCGTTTCTGCGCGACATCTTTAGAGTTGTCGGAATGGATCGCTTCTTCGAAGAATACACCTCTCTTGAAGACGCGATTGAAAGTTTCGATGATGATTGGGAGGGAGATGGCACCAGTCATTAGATGGAATTGGCGCATGTTCCGGTCATGGCTCAGGAGGTTGTGGAGTTCCTAAAACCCGAACCGCGTAGACGGTACCTGGACGGAACTTTGGGAGGAGGAGGCCACACAGAACAGATTCTTCTGCAGAGCGGCCCCGATGGGCGGGTGTTGGGCCTGGATCGGGACGAGCAAGCGCTCGAGGCGGCGCGCGCGCGCTTGAGCGGATACGGAAACCGATTGATCATTCGCCAGGCGAATTTCGCGCGGGCGAAAGACATCCTGGCCGAGATGAACTGGCATCAGGTCAATGGAGTCATAATGGATTTAGGCGTGTCGTCACATCAGATCGAGGCGCCAGATCGGGGGTTCAGCTTTCAAGTCGACTCCAGGCTGGACATGCGTATGGATCGTCGCCAGCCGCTCGACGCGTTCGAGATCGTCAACAGTTTTCCTGTCGCGGGCATCGAAAAAATATTAAGGGAATACGGCGAGGAGCCGCAAGCGCGCCGCATTGCTCTAGCGATTGCCGCGGAGCGAAAGCGTCAGGCCATTGAGACCACCGGCAATCTCGCCGCGATCGTTGCCCGTGTCAAAGGAAAGCGGCGCCAACGTCATAACCCGGCAACGCAGACTTTTCAGGCGTTGAGAATCGCAGTCAATCGAGAACTTGAAAGCCTATGTCTTTTTCTGGAGAACGGCTACGAGTTGCTTCGACCGAGCGGGCGCATGGTGATCATCTCGTTTCATTCACTGGAAGATCGACTGGTTAAAACCGCGCTCCGTAAATGGAGCAGGAGCTGCCTCTGTCCACCCTACGCGCCACGATGCCAGTGCGGATGGTATCAAAAGGTAAGACTCCTGACAAAGAAGCCGCTGGTCGCGTCGCGGCACGAAGTTGAAGCTAATCCGCGCGCGCGTTCGGCTAAATTGCGTGCCGTGGAAAGGATATAAGTCTCAGAAAGTGAATGCGGTTAGCAGCAAGGCACGCAGGGCAGAGTCTCCACGCAAACCAGCGGCCAGAGCAGCTCGGCCGCGAAGACGGCGGCGTCAGTCTTGGGTTTTACCGGTACTGGGCCTAGCTCTGGTCGTTGTGGCTTTGCTGCACGTATGGTTGCGGCTGCAGGTGGTTCACATGGGCTACGTGTTGTCGACGACTGCCAAGCTGCAAAGCCAGCTCGAACAAGAGAATCGTGAGCTAAAGGTGGAATTAGCGACTTTGACTTCGCCCGAACGTTTGGAGGAGATGGCGCGCCGGCGTTTGGGGCTTACCCCACCGCAGAGAGGCCAGGTCATCGTGTTGCCGTGAGACGCCCGCTGCCAAAGAATAGAGCGCGTTTGAGGACCGCCAGGATCTTATTTTTGATCCTGTTTGTGATCGCAGCGGGACGGGCGTTTCAACTTCAGGTCCTGCAAGGCGAAAAGCTCACGCGTTTGGGGAAACGCCAGCATCTTAAGGAGTGGATCGTGTTGCCAAAAAGAGGCGCCGTGCTGGACCGCTCCGGCGAGCCGTTGGCGCTGAGCTTGGAGGTTCAATCCGTCTACGCGCGGCCGCATCGCCTTCGAGAGATCGATTCTGTGAGCCGGAGTATTGCGCGGATTCTGAATCTCAAAGTGACGGACGTGAAGCAGAAACTGACATCCGACAAGCCTTTTGTCTGGATCAAACGCCAGGTCGCGCCTCGCGAAGCGGAACAAATCCAGAGTTTGAGCGTCGAAGGGATAGGGATGTTTTACGAGCCGCATCGTTACTACCCGCAGGGGCAGCTTGCGGCCCAGGTGATCGGGTTTGTCGGCCGGGATTCGGAAGGGCTGGAAGGTCTCGAACTGCGGTACAACGATTACATACGAGGCGAACCCGGTTCGCCGGTGACTGAGCGCGACGCGCTCGGGCGACGAGTTCTGGTTGAAGGAGTGGGAGGGGTGCAGATTCCGCCCGGGGCGGATATTCATCTAACGTTGGAAAAATCCATTCAACACATTGCGGAAAGGGAGTTAGAAGCAGCCATCATTAAATACCGTGCCAAAGCGGGTGTGGCCATTGTCGTGGAGCCCCGCACCGGCGAAATCCTGGCGCTGGCCAACTATCCCTCGTTCAACCCCAACAACTTCGCCAAATCAGCGCCGCAAAATCGGCGCAATCGCGCTGTGGCCGACAGCTTCGAGCCGGGATCCACCTTCAAGACTATCCTTGCCGCCGCGGCATTGGAGGAGGGTGTCGTCGGCAAAGAAGATCTCTTTTATTGCGAGATGGGCAAGTATTCGTATGCCGGAGAGATCATTCATGACACGCATCCGCATGGCTGGCTCCCTTTTTCTAAGATTCTCCAAGTATCGAGCAACATAGGTATCACAAAAGTAGCGGAGAAACTGAAAAAGGATCGGTTCTTTAAATACATCGAAAAATTCGGCTTCGGCCAGCTTTCGGGAATCGATACGCCAGGCGAAGTTCCCGGATTGCTCCGGCGACCGGAATCGTGGTCCGGGGTTGATCTTGCCACCCATGCGTTTGGCCAAGGGATCTCGACCACGCCGATACAAATGGTGATGGCCTACGCGGCAATCGCCAACGGCGGTTTTCTGATGCGCCCTTACTTGGTTCGCCGGGTCGTGACTCCAAAGGGCGAAGTCCCTATGGAAAATCAGCCCCACGTCGTGCGTCGCGTGATTTCTGAGAAAACCGCGCGACTCTTGTCCTCGATGCTCAAGGAGGTCACCAACGAAGGGGGGACGGGGATGATGGCCAGTGTCGAGGGTTTCGAAGTGGCGGGAAAAACCGGCACGGCGCAGAAGGCTGACCTTGCCAACGGCGGATACGCTGCTGATAAACGTATTGCTTCCTTCATCGGGTTTGTTCCCGCAGATGATCCGCGGCTCGTTCTGTCGGTGCTGATCGACGAGCCGGAAGTAAACGTTTATGGCGGCGTCGTGGCGGCGCCGGCTTTCCGTAATATCGCGCGCGGGGCTTTGCATCATCTGGCTGTGGCGCCGCAGAATCCGGAACTTTTGTCACCACCGTTGGTTCGAGCCGAGCTGCCCATCCGGCGGCCGCCAAAAAGAGAGGGTGAGCTTGCCGGCGACGGACAGTCCAACGCGGTCCCCGACTTCGTCGGCCTCAGCTTGCGCGAAGCGGTGGAAAAGGCGCGCGATTTGAAACTCAAGGTGAAGATGCACGGCAGCGGATACGTGGTCAAGCAGCTACCCGCCCCAGGCGCTCATTGGAGCGAGGATGACATAGTGGTTTTGAACCTTCAGGGTTAGGCGAATGCTTCTTAGGGAATTTTTGGCCTTACAGGAGGTGCAGGACGCCGAAGGCAACTTTGAGCAAGAGATCACCGGCCTGACCTATGACTCGCGCGAGGTTGACAAAGGAAACGTGTTCTTTGCGATTCCCGGTGAAAAGTTCGACGGTCACGATTTCATCGCTCAAGCGACGCGGCGCGGCGCGGCGGCGGTGGTGGTCGAAAGAAGTACCGCGCGGCCGAACCTGCATGGGACGATGTGGATACGGGTCAAGGATGTGCGGCACGCCATGGGTTTATGGGGCGCGCGCTTCTTCGGCGATCCAAGCCGTCACATGCAGCTCGTAGGCGTAACGGGAACCAATGGGAAGACTACGGTCGCCTATCTCGTCGAATCGATCTTGTCGGCCGCAGGGATGGAGCCGGGGGTGATCGGAACGATCAACTACCGCTACCGGGGCCGTGAACTTCCATCGCATCACACCACGCCCGAGTCTCTGGAGCTGCACGCGCTTCTCGCGGAGATGAAAGCGGCGGGTGTTCGCTCTGCAGCTATGGAAGTCTCGTCCCATGCGTTGGTTCAAGAGCGAGTCCGCGGGATCGACTTCGACGTTGCGCTGTTTACCAACCTTTCGCGCGATCATCTCGACTATCACAAGGATATGGACGATTACTTCACGGCCAAGAGCAGGCTGTTTACGGACTATTTAAGAACCAGCGCGAAGCCGAAACGAGCGGCAGTGATTCACGCGGGTGACCCGCGAGGGGCGGAGCTTCTCAAGCAGCTTCACGAGCTTGGTTTGGAGAGTTTGAGTTACGGCCGGGAGGGCGATTGGCACGTTCGCCCGCTGAAGGTGGAGAGCGACGTGCATGGGCTCAAAGGAACAATCCAGGCGAAGCAGCATATCTTCGATTTTTCCTCGCCGCTCATCGGGACCGCCAATCTTGAGAATATTCTCGGGGCCGTGGGCGTCGGTTTGGCCCTGGGGCTGCCTGGGCCGGCAATTCGCCGGGGCATCGAGGACCTGAAATCGGTTCCGGGCAGATTGGAGAAGGTCGACAATAATCTCGGGATGACAATTTTGGTGGACTATGCTCACACCCCCGACGCGCTCGAGAAAGTGCTCGGCGCGGTTCGGCCGTTGGCGCGACGGAGAGTCCTGACTGTATTCGGTTGCGGTGGCGACCGTGACCGTGGCAAGCGGCCATTGATGGGAGAGATTGCGGCGCGGCTGAGTGATTTGATCTGTTTGACTTCGGACAATCCGCGGAGCGAGGATCCCGTGACGATTCTAAAGGACGTTGAGGCGGGAGTGCAGAAGACCGGACTGAGAAAGTTTCAAGTGTCGCCTTGCGGTATTGGGCGTGGAGAATTCGAAACTCGAGACTCGAAACGCGAAACGGAACGCGGCTATTGCGTGGAGGCGGATCGGCGAGAAGCGATTCGTGTGGCGCTTCGTCAGGCGCGGTCGGGAGACGTCGTGCTGATCGCGGGCAAGGGGCATGAGGATTACCAGATCCTTGGTTCGACCAGGGTTCATTTTGATGATCGGCAGGTCGCCCGAGAAGAGCTGGCTTCCATGGCGAGTCACAACGAAACGTGACGTGAGGGCTGTCATTTCGGGACAGATCAAAATCCATTGAAAAACAACAACGTTAAAGCATGAATAATCCGGGTTAGAGGCTAACCACGAAGTGCACGAAGAGCACGGAGAAAAAGAAAATTCCGTGGCCTCTGCTCTTCGCGGTGAAACAACGCAAGATTCTTTTGTGAAGACAGTTTGTCGCGTGTTTTTCTTCACCCATGAATATAATGCATGCTAGACGGGCAGGAGCATGGGGTGGCGCAGAGACGAAATAGTTGCCGCAACCGGCGGCAAGCTCCTCCGCGAAGGCAGCAGGCCCGAATTCGGCGAGGTGGTGACTGATTCGGGTAAAGTCAAGAAAGGCTCCGTATTTATTGCGCTTAAGGGCGAGCGGCACGACGGCCACCAATTCGTTGAGACGGCGCTACGCAGGGGCGCGGATTGCATCGTCGTCCATCGCGATTTGGCCAGGGCCAACCTGGGAAACGCAACGGTCATTCGGGTGCCGGATACGCTTCGCGCTTTGGGAGACCTGGCGCATTTTAGACGCGAGAAAATCGCACCTAAGGTGCTGGCGATTACCGGCTCAAACGGCAAGACGACAACGAAGGAGATGGTTGCGGCGATTTTTGAGCGGGCTTCAATGAATGGGCGCCCGCTCAAAGGAAGGGTTTTGAAGACGGAGGGCAATTTTAACAACCTCGTCGGCTTACCGTTGACCCTTCTTAGACTCCGCTCGAAACACAGAGTCGCCATTGTGGAGTTGGGGACGAATCGTCCGGGTGAGATCGAGCGTCTCACCGAGATCGCCGATCCCGATGTCGGAATCATCACCTCAGTAGCCGCGGCGCATTTGGAGGGCTTGAACAGCCTGGCCGGTGTCGCGCGGGAGAAAGGGGCGCTTTACCGGGGCGTGCGCGCCGGCGGCATGATTGCGGTGAACCTGGATGATCCCTGGGTGCGGCGGTTAAGCGTAGCGTTTAAAGGACGGAAGGTGACATACGGGCAAGGCGGCCAGGTAGGCGCCGAATTGTCACGACCGCTCAACGCCCGCGGCATGCTGTTTACGCTTCGAGCCGGGGATAGACGCAGCCGCGTACGGTTGAAGCTGTGCGGCGAGCATAACCTCGCCAACGCGATCGGCGCGGCGGCGATCGCCTATGGCCAGGGCTTGAGCTTGAACGGGATCCGGAGGGGACTGGAAAGCGTGAAACCGTATTCCATGCGCATGCAGATCGAAACCTGGAAAGGCGTTGGTGTCATCAACGATGCCTACAACGCCAATCCCGCCTCGATGCAGGCAGCCCTAGGAACGCTGGCGGAAATCGATTCCCCGGGAGAAAAGATCGCAGTTCTCGGAGATATGCTCGAGTTGGGAAACCACAGCCGGAGGGAACATTTTGAGCTGGGCAAGCAGATCGGCCGGTTGGGGATCGACCGGTTGTATCTCCTTGGAAAAGCAGCGGATCAAGTACGTAAGGGAGCCCTTCGGGCCGGCATGCCAACGGAAAAAATAGTGCTCGGCAAGAGCCACGATGAGCTGGGGGAGAGCATTCGTGGCCATCTCCGAAAAGGAGATTGGCTTCTTTTTAAAGGCTCACGCGGCATGAAAATGGAAGCCGTTCTACAGCAATTGAAAGGCGTCAAGGCCGCAGCCTGCTAGCTAGGAGTTGGAGTTGCTCTACCACCTGCTCTATCCACTGTATACGACCTATTCAGGGTTCAACGTTTTTCGCTACATAACTTTCCGTGCGGCGATGGCGGCGCTGATGGCGCTCGTCGTATGCTTTCTTTTGGGCCCCTGGCTCATTCGTTCTCTCACGGAAAAGCAGATGGGGCAGCAGATTCGCGACGATGGTCCGGCTTCTCATTCAGTTAAGGCGGGCACGCCGACCATGGGAGGAACCCTCATCATACTGGCGCTGACGCTCTCAACCCTTCTTCTCGCCGACATCACAAACCCCTACGTCTTGCTCGCCCTTTGGGGCACCGTCGGTTTCGGCAGCGTGGGTTTTATCGATGATTATCTGAAACTGAGTCGCAAAAACAGCAAGGGCTTGCCGCCGCGCGCGAAGCTGCTTGCCCAGGTGATCGTGGCCTTGGTCGTCGCCGTAATGCTCTATCACATTCCAAGGTTCAGTACGGAATTGGCGATCCCGTTCGTCAAGAATGTGCGTCCAGATTTGGGCGTCTGGTATGTGCCTTTCGCAATGTTGGTGATCGTCGGCGCATCGAATGCCGTCAATCTGACGGATGGCCTGGACGGGCTTGCGATCGGCCCGGTCATGATCGCGGCCGGCACCTATGCCGTTATCGCCTATGTGACCGGCCACTTAAAATTGGCTGAGTATCTGCAAATCCCGTACGTCGCCGGCGTGGGCGAATTGAGCGTTTTTTGCGCTGCCGTCGTTGCGGCGGGATTAGGTTTTTTGTGGTTCAACGCCTATCCAGCGCAAATGTTCATGGGCGATGTCGGGTCGCTGGCGCTTGGGGCGGCGCTGGGAATCGTCGCCGTGATGACCAAGAACGAAATTTTGCTGATCATCGTTGGCGGCGTCTTTGTCCTGGAGGCTTTATCGGTGATTTTTCAAGTTGCATCCTACAAGCTTCGACGCAAACGGGTTTTCCTCATGGCCCCCATTCACCATCACTACGAACTCAAGGGTTGGGCCGAGCCCCAGATCATCGTCCGTTTTTGGATCATCGCGTTTATCTGCGCGGTGATTGGCCTGAGTACCCTGAAGCTTAGATGACCGGCGATGTTAAATGGATCTCGGAGGAAAAAAGGTGATGGTTTTGGGCCTGGCGCGCACCGGCAGCGAGACGGCGCGATTCCTCATAGCGCAAGGGGCCGAAGTGATCGTTAGCGATCTGCGATCAGAACCGGAATTGAGGCAAGAAATGGAAGCTCTCGACGGCTTGCCGATTCGTTATCTTCTCGGCGGCCAAGAGCCGAGCTGGATGGCGGAGGTCGATTATTTGATCCCCAGCCCCGGGGTCCCGAAGGAGAATCCGCTGCTCCGCGAAGCGCTCCAACGGGGCAGGTCGATTCTCAGTGAAATCGAATTGGCTGCTCGTTTTATCCGCGCGCCGTTCATCGCGATCACGGGCACCAACGGTAAAAGCACGACCACGACTCTAATCGGCGAGATTCTCAAGGCCAGCGGCGGCAAGGTGTTTGTCGGCGGCAATCTCGGCGCGCCGATGATTGGGTTTGCCGTCCGGGACTGGGACTGGGGGGTCGCGGAGATCAGCAGCTTTCAACTTGAATGGGTGGAAAAGTTCCGCCCGCGCATCGCGGTTTTGCTCAATCTGACCGAGGATCATCTGGACCGTTATCCGAGCTTCGCCGCGTACTGCAACACAAAGGCAAGAATCTTCGCCGCCCAGAAACACAATGATATCGCGATTCTCAATCGCGATGATCGAACGGTTTGGGCGATGAGAGAGCGAATTCGCGCGCGGGTTATCTCGATCGGTTGCACGGAGGTGTTGCAAGGGGTCTTCCTCCGCCCCGGCGCGATCGTTTGGCGCGAGGGCTCGAAAGAAGAAACGTTCCCCCTTGAGCGCGTTCGAATTCAGGGCGTTCACAACCTGGAAAACATGATGGCGGCGATTGCCGCGACCAGGGCCGCGGAAGTTCCCCGGTCGATTATTCAGCAAACACTCGAGTCCTTTCCGGGTCTCGAGCATCGGCTCGAGCTTGTCAGGGAGAAGGACGAGGTGCGTTATTTTAACGATTCCAAGGGAACCAACGTTGGGGCGGTTGTAAAGTCGCTGGCGAGCTTTTCACGCGGTGTCATCTTGCTCGCGGGAGGCGTCGATAAAGGCGGCGATTACAGCGTGTTGGAAGACGGCATTAAAGGCAAGGTTCGACGCCTCATCCTGTTCGGCGCAGCCAAGGAGGTCATCGCCCGGTCGCTCGGTCATCTGACCGAAACGGTGATCGTCGGGAGCTTGGAGGCCGCTGTCGCGGATGCCGCCAAGCACGCGCGGCCCGGCGACGTGGTGCTCCTCTCGCCCGCTTGTTCGAGTTTCGACATGTTTCGCAACTACGCGGAAAGGGGGAAGGCCTTTAAAAGCCTCGTTCACGCGCTATGAGAGACGGGCTCGCGCTCGATCGCTGGCTTTTCTTTGCGGTTGCCGCCTTGCTGGCAATCGGAGTGACGATGGTGCTGAGCACGAGTTACGTCTACTCCCA
The DNA here is from genome assembly GCA_050735975.1 of Binatia bacterium. Lineage (GTDB taxonomy): Bacteria > Desulfobacterota > Binatia > UBA9968 > UBA9968 > DATMBL01. The sequence goes on from JBOHVS010000202.1 coordinate 15,731, forward strand.
GGAACGTTTCGCCGACGGCACTTATTTTTTTCGCAAGCAGTTGATCGCTATCGGCCTCGGTATCGCCGGACTCGTGGCCTGCTTGCTGATGCCGGCCGCCATGTATCGGAAGCTTGCCTATCCCCTGTTAGGGATGACTTTCTTGATCCTTGTGTTGGTATTAATTCCCGGCATCGGCGTTGCGCACGGCGGCGCAAGGCGTTGGTTGACCTTGGCGGGTTTCGCTTTTCAGCCGGCAGAGCTGGCGAAACTCGCGGTCGTCATATACCTCGCCCATTCAATGACAAAGAAGGAAGCAAGGATTCAGACCTTTTCGGTCGGTGTTTTACCGCATCTAATCGTGGGCGGGGGGCTTTTGGGGTTGCTGCTGCTGGAGCCCGACTTCGGGACCGCCGTGATCTTGGCGGCGCTGCTTTATATGATGCTTTTTATCGGCGGGGCGCGAATTCCTCATCTGCTGGCAACCGGCCTTATGGCAATCCCCGTTCTGGTTTACGTGATGATGACCGCTGAATACCGGTTGCGCCGCCTTCTGACCTTCATGGATCCATGGCGCGAAGCTTCGAGCGGCGGTTTTCAGATCATTCAGTCTCTGATTGCGTTTGGTTCGGGTCAAGTTTTCGGGCGCGGGCTAGGCGAAGGACGGCAAAAGCTTTTCTATTTGCCCGAGGCCCATACCGACTTCGTCTACTCGGTTATCGGTGAAGAGTTGGGTTTACTCGGAGCATGGGTTGTCTTGACCCTGTTCGGAATCATCGTGTTGCGCGGGTTGCGTTTGGCGGCGCGGATCGAAGAGCCGTTCGAGCAGTATCTCGCCTTTGGCTTAACGATAGTTTTAGGGCTTCAGGCGCTGATTCATATGGGCGTCGTGATGGGGCTGATGCCGACCAAGGGTCTGGTGCTTCCGTTTATCAGCTACGGCGGATCGGCCATGGTGGTGAACCTGACGGAAGCGGGAATATTGCTCGGGCTCTCACGCAGGAGATTGTAGGGGATGCGCGTGATCCTGGCCGGCGGGGGAACGGGCGGTCACCTGTTCCCGGGGCTGGCCGTGGCTCGCGAGTTTCAACGGCGGAATACGATGACTGAGATTTTGTTCGTCGGAACAGCACAAGGGATTGAAGCCAGGATTCTCCCGCGCGAGGGGTTCAAGCTCGAGATGATCACCGTGAAAGGACTGAAGGGTCGAGGCTGGCGGGGTTTGCTGGACGCCGCCTACGGTATTCCGGCAAGTTTATTTCAGTCCCTCGCCATCATCAAACGTTTCCAGCCGAACTGCATCGTCGGTCTGGGCGGCTACGCTTCGGGTCCTTTGCTGGTCGCCGGAAAGTTGCGAGGCATCCGCTGCGCCATCATGGAGCAGAATCTTCGCCCCGGGTTTACCAACAAGCTTCTCGCCCGCTGGGTGGATCGCGTTTTTACCGCATATCGCGAAAGCGAGGCGCACTTCCGTGGCGGCAGCCTTGTGGAGACCGGCAATCCGGTGCGCTGGGGAAAACTGCCCGCGGTTGCGAAAGGGGAAAAGTTTACCGTGCTGGTCTTTGGCGGAAGCGCCGGCGCGCACCGTATCAATGTCGCGTTTATCGATGCGCTGAAGCAACTAACAGACCTTGCGGAAGGGTTGGCCATCATTCACCAGACCGGCCAAGCCGATCTTGCTTCGATAGAAGCAGCCTACGGCGCGCTTCCCTTCGAGGTGCAGGTTTTGTCGTTTATCGACAGGATGGATGAAGCCTATGCGCGGGCTGATTTAGTTCTCTGCCGGGCGGGAGCGACCACGGTTGCCGAGCTCACCGCGTTCGGCAAAGCGGCGATTTTGGTACCGTATCCGTACGCCATCTATGACCACCAACGGTGGAACGCCAAAGCGCTCGACGACCGTGGAGCGGCCGAGATGATCTTGGACCAGGCATTGAACGGCGAAATACTTGCGGCGCGCATCCGGAGCTACGTATCGGACCCGGCCCGCATTACACGAATGGAAGCCGCGGCGCGCGCCATGGGGAGACCCGAAGCGGCCGCGCGCATCGTCGATGCGTGCTATGCGCTCGCCCGAGGTTAACTCGCGGGTGCTGGCGAGAACCGTATGCTGCAAAAGAAACATCGCATCCATTTCGTCGGCATCGGCGGCATCGGCATGAGTGGAATCGCGGAGGTCTTACTGAATTTGGGGTACGTCGTTACCGGTTCGGATCTACACGAGAGCGAAGCGACCCGGAGACTTCGATCGGCGGGGGCGCAGATCTTCATCGGCCATCAGCAGGAGAATCTTTCGGCCGCCCCGTCGGTCGTCGTCATTTCGACGGCCGTCAAATACTCGAACCCCGAAGTTCTGGAAGCGCGCCGCCGCCAGATCCCGGTTATTCCACGGGCCGAAATGCTGGCCGAGTTGATGCGCGTGAAGTACGGCGTCGCGGTCGCCGGCAGCCACGGTAAGACCACCACGACTTCGATGATCTCCGTCGTCCTGAGCGCCGCCGGGTTGGACCCGACCTCGGTCATCGGCGGTCGAGTCCACATGTTAGGCAGCAACGCCAGAATGGGCCAGGGCGAACTCATGGTAGCCGAGGCGGATGAAAGCGACGGCAGTTTCTTGTTTCTGTCGCCCACGATCGCGGTGGTAACCAACATCGATCGCGAACATATGGACTTTCATGGAACCATGGAACGGCTGAACGAAAGTTTCCTGACTTTTGTCAACAAAGTCCCGTTCTACGGGCTCGCGGTTCTCTGCCTCGACAACGCCAACGTGCGCGCCTTGCTGCCCAAGGTGAGAAAACGTTTCACTACCTACGGCCTCTCAGCGGAGGCGGATTTTTCAGTCGAAGGGCTGACAATGAAAGCCGGCGGCGTGGAATTTACCGCGCTCCATCGTTCGCAGACGCTGGGGAAACTCAGGCTGCAATTGCCCGGCCGTCACAGCGCCGCCAACGCCCTCGCGGCGGTCGCCGTCGCGCACGAGTTGGAAGTTCCGTTCTCCACGGTTGCTGAAGCTCTGGCAGCCTTCAGCGGGATTCACCGGCGCTTCGAAGTCAAAGCCGAGCCTGAAGGAATTTTGGTGATTGACGATTACGGCCATCATCCCGCGGAGATCCGCGCCACCATCGGAGCGATCCGCGAAAGCTGGAACCGGCCTTTGACCGTGGTTTTTCAACCGCACCGTTATAGCCGGACCCGGGATCTGTTCGATGAATTCTTAACTGCATTTGAGGGAGCCGACCGGCTGGTTTTGACGGAAATCTATCCGGCCGGCGAAGACGCCATTCCCGATCTCACGGGCGAGACCTTGTTCCAGGCGATCAAGAGGCAAGGACATCTGGAGGTAGAGTTCGTTGCCGATAGGGACCAGATCGCTCCGCGATTGGCCGGCAAGCTTAACCGTGGGGACATCGTTCTCACACTGGGCGCTGGAGACATTTACAAAGTCGGGGAAGCTTTGGTGGAGGCGCTCAAGTGAACAACGGGCGCAATGGAGTAATGGAGTGGTGGAGTCATGGGGACAGAGGGTAATTGCCCAAAGGGCACAGTGACTCCAATACTCCAGCGCTCCAACGATCGCGTAATGCGTTCGATGAGAAAAGACGGCGACGAAACATTTTTGCTCCAAGAGCTGAAACACATTCCCGGCATGAAGATGAAGGTCGGAGAGTCCCTGGCGCGCCACACTTCCATGAAGATTGGCGGACCCGCGGAGTATTTTTTCGAGGTAGAGAATAATTCGGCGTTGGCCGCGCTTCTGTCGCTGGTCCGTCAGCATGATCTGCCTTTCTGCCTTTTGGGCAACGGTAGCAACGTGCTGATTAGCGATCTCGGCATTCGGGGAGCCGTGATTCACCTGGCCGGCGATTTCAAGCGGGTGGAATGGAGCGAGGGAAGGGCAACGGCATCGGCCAATGTCGGCGCGGCCTATCCGGTGGCGCGGCTCGTGCGCGAGGCCGCGCGCAGAGGATGCGCCGGGTTGGAATTTGCCGAGGGGATACCCGGCAGCATGGGAGGCGCGCTGGTCATGAACGCAGGCGCTTACGGCTCCGAGTTCGAGAAGGTCGTCGATCGAGTCGACGGCGTGACTCAGGAGGGCAAGCCCATTCGGTTCTCCAGAGAAGAGATGACTTTCAGCTACCGTGATTCCGGCCTTCCGGCAGGGATCGTGGTGACCCGGATCGGTTTGCGGCTGCGCAAGGAAGACGTCGCGCAGGTGAGCTCGAAGCTGCGGGAGTTAGTGACAAAAAGAAAGAGCAGTCAGCCCTCCGGCTTGCCGAACTCCGGCTCGATGTTTCGCAATCCGCCGGGAGATTTTGCCGGGCGTTTGATTGAAGCGGCGGGACTTAAAGGCAGAAGAATCGGACAGGCCCAGATCTCGGAGCGCCATGCCAACTTCATCGTCAATCGCGGCGGTGCCAAGGCCGACGAGGTGCGCCGGCTCATGGAGTTGGCCGGCGCCGAAGTTCTTAGGCAATTCAGGGTAAAGTTGGAGCCGGAGGTTCGTTTTTTGGGTGAGTGGGAGGACGCCGCAGCTTCGGAAGGCTGAGGCTAAGGTTCAGGTCGAGCTAATCCTGAAGCTGCTTGGTGAAACTGTAAAATGTGTCGAGCGAAACGATACCCGCTGCCTTGTCGGAGAGCGCCGATCGTGCGCGCCCTTCGGCGCGCTCAGGGCGATCGCTAGGAGGCACCGCGATGGAGTTGTCTGTTTACCGCAAAGACAATCGCAAGCGAAACACGGGGCGGTGGAAGCGACGCTTTTTGGTCCTCGGAGGCGCCGCGCTGCTGGTGGTCGCGAGCTTCACGTTGTATCGCTGGGGCGAACAGGTGGCAGCAAAGGTCGCGGCTGCGCGCAGATTCGTTTTGGACAACGACTATTTCTCGGTTCGGGAAATTCAGGTTCGTGGAGGCGAAAAGGTCGGCGGCAGCGAGATCGTTGCCATGACCGGCCTTAGGCAAGGAATGAACATCTGGAAGATTAACCCCTCAGCGATTGAAAAGAAGGTCGCTCAACACCCCTGGGTTCGACGCGTTTTGGTGCGGCGAGAATTCCCTCAGAGAGTTGTGATCGAAGTTGAGGAGCGGGTGCCAAAGGCGATCATAGCGATGCGCCGGCTCTACTATGTGGACGCCGCCGGCGTCGTCTTTAAGGAGGTCGGTCAAGGGGAAAATGTCAAATTCCCCATGCTTACCGGATTGCACCCTGAAGACCTGACGGCGTCAGATCCGAAGATCCGCCGCAGCATTCAGGACGCCCTCAGGCTTACTGATTTGATGGCCAAGGATGCGCATACGCTCTCTGAGATTCACTTTGATGCGGCGGGTCGATTGGTTGTTTACACCACCGCCTTCCCGATCGCGTTGCACATGGGCTTGGGGGATTGGCCCCAGAAGCTCCAGCGGCTCAACCGCGTTCTCTCGCTCTGGAAGGGAAACGAACAACGGCTGTCGGCCCTGGATATGAGTTTTCGCGAGCAAGTGGTGGCCCGGTTGAGACGCGCCAAACGATAAAAACAATCGAAGTCTTACAAGCGTAGAAAAACATGGTGAAGAAACACAGCATCGTAGTGGGGTTAGACATCGGAACGTCCAAGATCTGCGCGGTTGTCGGCGAGATGACCGACCGGGGAGTGGAAATCATCGGCCTAGGCTCGCATATCTCTCAAGGGTTGCGTAAGGGCGTGGTCATAAACATTGAGACCACGGTGGCCTCCATCAAGAAGGCGATTGAAGAGGCCGAGTTGATGGCCGGTTGTGAGATCAACACCGTTTTTACGGGGATCGCCGGGAGTCACATCAAAGGCTTTAACAGCCATGGCGTTGTGGCCGTAAAAACAAAAGAGGTTTGCCAACGGGATATGGACAGAGTGATCGATGCGGCGAAAGCCGTAGCGGTTCCCACGGACCAAGAAGTTCTGCATGTCCTGCCGCAGGACTACATCATCGATGAGCAAGACGGCATCAAAGAGCCTTTGTCGATGTCCGGAGTTCGCCTGGAGGCTAAAGTGCACATTGTGACGGCCGCAGTAACGGCGGTCCAGAACATCGTCAAATGTTGCAATCGAGCAGGACTCAACGTCGCCGATATCGCTTTAGAGCCGTTGGTTTCCGCTGAAGCGGTCCTCAGTGAAGAGGAACGGGAACTCGGCGTGGCGCTCATCGACATGGGCGGCGGAACCACGGATATCGCGGTTTTCCATGATGGGACGGTGAAACATACGGCCGTGCTGGGCATCGGGGGCAATCATTTGACCGGCGACATTGCCGCAGGTTTGCGAACGCCGCTTGGCGACGCTGAGCGGATCAAGTTGAGATTCGGCCGGGCCAAGGCGGCGATGGTTTCCGGCGATGAAAGAATCGAGGTGCCCGGCGTTTCCGGCAAGATGAATCGGTCGGTTTCACGACAGGTTCTTTGTGAGATCATCGAGCCCCGTTTGGACGAACTTCTTCAGCTTGTCAGGCGGGAGATCGCCAAATCCGGCTATGAGGACTCGCTGGGTTTAGGGGCCGTGGTGACGGGCGGTTCCATGCTCCTTCCAGCCGCCATGGAGATGGCTGAAGAGATTTTTGGCATGCCGGTGAGGCTCGGAGTGCCCGCGCACGTCAATGGACTGGTGGATGTCATATCAAGCCCGATCTACGCCACCGGTGTCGGTTTGGTTCTCTACGGTATGAAGCGGCAAGAACGGAGCTACGTTCGGTTGCGTGACCACAACGTTTTGGCCATGGTCAGGCACCGAATGTCGGATTGGTTGAGCGACTTTTTCTAATCGAACAGCAAAAATGTTTGAGACTATTTTAAGGAGGAAACCTTATGTTTGAGCTCGTAGAGCAATTCAATCTCAATGCCAGAATCAAGGTCATCGGGATTGGCGGCGGCGGCGGTAACGCAATCAACACGATGATCGGCGGCAAACTGAACGGCGTGGAATTTCTGGTGGCGAACACCGACGCCCAGTCCCTGGAAGCAAGCCGGGCACCGGTGAAGATCCAGTTAGGATCGACGGTCACCAAAGGTTTGGGAGCAGGGGCGAATCCGGAAATCGGTCGTCGCGCGGCGCTCGAAGATCAGGAGCGGATCAAGGAGTACCTCGCCGGCTCGGATATGATCTTCCTGACCGCGGGCATGGGCGGTGGCACGGGAACCGGGGGAGCGCCGGTGATTGCCCAAATGGGACGTGAAGTTGGGGCGTTGACCGTCGGGGTAGTGACCAAGCCGTTTACCTTTGAGGGAAAAAAGAGAATGCGCCAGGCGGAAGAAGGCATCGAAGAGCTCAAGCAGAGCGTCGACACGTTGATCGTCATACCCAACCAACGGCTGCTGAGCATTGCCGCTAAGACAACGACCATGCTGGAGGCATTCCATAAGGCGGATGATGTGCTGCTCCAGGCGGTGCGGGGTATTTCCGACCTCATTATCACCCCGGGATTGATCAACCTCGACTTCGCGGACGTCAGGACGGTTATGGGCGAGATGGGGTTGGCCTTGATGGGAGCGGCGACAGCGACGGGCGAGAACCGCGCCATCGAAGCGGCTCAGAAGGCGATTTCAAGCCCGTTGTTGGAGGATATCGCGATCCAAGGGGCCCGAGGCGTTTTGATCAACATCACGGGCGGGCCGGATCTCTGCCTGCATGAGGTCAACGAGGCGGCGTCAATGATCCAGGAAGAGTCGCATGACGATGCCAACATCATCTTCGGCGCGGTCATAGATGAAAGTATCAGCGACGAAATTCGCATTACGGTCATCGCCACCGGCTTCGGAATGACCAAAGAAGAAACCAAGCCTGTGTTCAGCAGCGCCAGCGCCGTCAACGGCTACAAGCCGAAGAAGGTCGTCCATCTTGGCACCATCGTGGACGATCTCGATGCCCCCACCTGGCAGCGGAAGAAGCAGGGCACCGAAGAAGTCGAGACCCTAAGCCTGAACAAGAGCGCGCTTCAGGTCGGAAGCGCTCAAGACGAAGAGGATAAATACGACATCCCGACTTTCCTGAGACGCCAGGTGGACTAGGGGTCAGGCTGAGGTCAAGGCTGAGGTTGAGAAGCTTCGAAGTTCAAGGTTGGAACTCAACCTGACTTTTCGGCCTAGATCGACGTTCTTAGATTTTTTTCCTTACGGAATCTTTCTAGGGCGAGTTGGATGAGTCGATCGATCAGCCTCGAGTACGGGATGCCGCTGGCTGCCCAGAGCTTCGGGTACATGCTGATCTTGGTAAATCCAGGGATGGTGTTGATTTCGTTGACGAAGACTTTTCCGTTAGGCTTGAGAAAAAAGTCCACGCGGGCCATGCCCTGGCAGCCGAGAGCTTTAAACGTTTCGACGGCGATCGCTTGAATTTTGCGCGCGATTTGCGCGGGCAGTTTGGCCGGGATTACCAGTTCGGCGCCTTCATCGTCGATGTATTTGGCTTTGTACGAGTAAAAGTTATGCCTGCTGATGATCTCGCCGGGCAGTGACGCAATCGGGTCTTCGTTGCCCAGTACAGAGCATTCGATCTCCCGGCCATCGACGAATTCTTCGACGATTATCTTGTTGTCGAAGCGCAACGCCTCTCTTACCGCTCGATCAAACTGGCTCCTGTTGGCGACTTTGTTGATTCCCACGGACGAGCCCAGGTTCGCCGGCTTAACGAAAAGCGGCAGACCCAGCGCCGATTTCACCCGGCCGAAGTCGATCTTGGCGCCGCGTTGAAAGACGAGAAATTTCGCCACGGGCAACTTGGCATCCCGCAACAACCGCTTCGCTACATCTTTGTCCATGCCGACCGCGGAGCCCAGCACTCCGGCGCCGACGAAGGGCAGGTTGGCGAGCTTGAGTAGCCCCTGAACCGTGCCATCCTCGCCGAAGGGCCCGTGCAGCACCGGGAAGACCACATCGATGCCCTGGAGAACGCTTTTCGCAGAGATTTGAAGCAGTGACGAGTGCTTGGCTCCTGGCACGAGCGCGGTTGAGGCATCGCGTGTTCCGCAGACGATCCGTACCGTGCCGTTCAATAGCCGCAAACCGGCATCAAGGAACCAGCGGCCTTCTTTGTCGATTCCTATGGCGATGATCTCGTACTTGCTTTTGTCCATAGCGCCGACGATGTTTCGAGCCGAAATGAGCGAAATCTCGTGCTCGGCGGATCTTCCGCCAAAGAGCACCGCGACGCGCAGCTTTTTTTTCATAGCTTCACAATTTTAAAGGAGAAACGGCCCGAGAAGCGGGGCGCCATCAAAAAATCGGCAGTGATGCACTGAGCTTAAGGCTTTTTGACTTCTGGCGCTTGTTGCTCGATGACTTTGACTACTTTTCCCGGATATTTTCGCTTTTCAAACTGCAGCACGAAATATTTCGCTTTGACCGGGTCGCCCTTGTTATCGAAGGCAATGGACCCGGTGATACCTTTGAAGTTTTTTAGTTTCCGGACGGCGGACGACACCTCCGCCCGGGTGGGTTTCTTGCCCCCGTTGGCTTGAATGGCCTGTTCCATGGCTTTGATGCCGACGGCAGCCGCATCATAGCCGTACATGGCAAACGACTCCACCTGTTTGCCAAATTTCTGCTTGAATTTCCTGGCGAATGCCGCCGATTCCGGGTAAGCATCCGGCGGCCCTGCAACCGTCGTGTAGTAGCTACCGACGACTTGCGCCCCTGCGATCTTTACCATCTCGGACGAATCCAAACCGTCGGGTCCCATAAAAGCCGCTTTCACGCCTCTCTCCCGCATCTGCTTGAGCAATAGCCCGCCCTGGTGATAAATGCCGCCGAAGTACACCAGAGCGGGGTTTTTTGCCTTCATCGGAATAATCATTGGGGCAAAATTTGCCCGCTCTTCCGTGCCATCGTAGCCCAGGACCTTCATCCCGAGCTTGCCGGCCTCGCTGCGGAAGTTATCGGCCACTCCCTGGCCGTACAGGGTTTTGTCGTGAATGATATAAACCGATTTGAGCTTAAGATCCTGCGCCGCGAAGCGAGCCCCCACGGGGCCTTGCACGTCGTCGCGCCCGCAGACGCGATTAACGTTGGGATAACCTCGATCGGTGATTTCCGTCGCGGTATTGGCCGGGGAAATCATGGCGAGCATGGCGTCCTTATAGACTTCCGAAGAAGGCAAAGCGACGCCCGAGTTGAAGTGGCCGACAAGCAGCAAAACATCAGGATCGGCTACGATGTTCCTGGCATTCGCCACGCCGACCTCGGGCTTTGCCTGATCATCGTAAGGCACGAACACGAGATCAAAGCCGAGGGCTTGGAAATGTTTTTCCGCTTCCTCGACCGCCAGCTGGGCGCCTAATTTCAAATTTTCACCAATGGCCGCTTGCTCCCCTGAAAGCGGCGCCTGAACGGCGACTTTGATGGTGGGCTTCTGCGCCCAGGCCGCGCCCAAGGACTGCAGCAGGAAGGACCCTAATAAAACCCAGATCATTTTTTGCAACACGGCTCTCATTCCTCCTTCTGTTCGATGATTCTTACGCCAAGGCCGTATGGCAGTCAACGCGAGACAGCCGTTCCTGATCCCTCGATAAGGGGCGCTTGCTTCGTTGTCGCAGCGGGCTCGCATCCTCACGTACTGCCGATGTACGCTCCGGTGGGATCCCTTGTTCCGCCTTGCACCCGCCGCCTTCTCGACGGCCAGGGTTTTCGAAAAGTTGCGACCTTATGACGGATCACAGACCGTTGACACTCAGAGCCTCGGGAAGTTAACGTTAAGGTATGATTCTTAGCGTCGGTGTCGATATGGTGGAGGTTGGACGGGTGCGCCGGGCGTTGGAAGATTCGCGCATCGGCAAACGCTTTCGCGACCGGGTTTTTACGAAGCAAGAGATTCAGTACTGCGAAAACAAGCGGCGCGGACGGTACGAAAGCTACGCCGGGCGTTTCGCCGCCAAGGAGGCGGTCATGAAAGCGCTCGGGCGAGGCTGGGGAGCTACGGTGCGCTGGCTCGACATCGAAGTCGCCCGGGCGCGCAGCGGCAAGCCCGAGATCGTTCTTCATGATAAAACCGCGCGCCTGGCCGAACAGCTGGGCATCCACAGATGGTCTCTTTCGATCACCCACACGGAGCACTACGGCTTGGCGTATGTAATTACCCAGGATGAATAAGCGAGCCATGGAGCACCACATATATATTGATCACCTACCAATGTTGCTATCGCGAGATTTCGCCGGCAAAAGAAAAAGAATTCCCAGGGCCCAAATGCCAAAAACCAGGCCGAGAACAGTCCAGAGGTTCTTGTGCCGGCGGCTATGAACGGCGATGAGGCGGCACAGTATCGCATCGAGAACGTGCACTAGAGCGGCGGTACGCAACAACGAGGTTGGATCCATTTCAGGCTTTATCAAGAGAAGACCGGAGAGATAACCAAAGAGATGATAGAAGTCCACCAGCGGCCCTTGACGCTTCCTTCAGTCAGCTAATATACTCGGTCTCCGCGAAAATAGGAATATCGTCATGGCCGTAAAAACGATCGAGTGGAAAAATGACCGAGTGATCATGCTGGACCAAAGACTGCTGCCGCACAAAGAAGTGTATCGCGTGTGTCGAGGCTATGAAGAAGTCGCCGAGGCGATTCGCGCCATGGTGATTCGTGGGGCGCCGGCGATCGGCGTGGCGGCCGCGATGGGAGCCGCGTTGGGCGCCCGAAATAGCCGGGAGAAGAGCTTCGATCGTGAATTCGAGCGGATCATGCTGACACTTTCGAAGACCCGGCCGACGGCGGTGAATTTGTTTTGGGCGCTCAAACGTATGCGCGACGTGTACAGAGAAAGCCGCAGCCAAGGCGTGGAGTTGGTCAAAAAACTTCTCAAAGATGAAGCGCTGAAAATCTATAAGGAAGACATTGCAGCCAACAAAAAGCTGGGTCAGTTTGGAGCGAAACTCCTGGGCAATGCGAGCCGGGTCATGACGCATTGCAACGCGGGCGCCTTGGCCACCGCGGGCTATGGAACGGCGCTTGGCGTGATCCGCGCGCTAAAAGAGTCCGGCAAAGAAGTTGAGGTGTTTATTAACGAGACCCGCCCCATTCTCCAGGGCGCGCGGCTCACGGCCTGGGAACTGAAGAAGGAAAAAATACCGGCCACTCTCATTACGGACAGCATGGCGGGTTACGTCATGCAACAGGGCAAAGTGGACGCCGTCGTCGTCGGATGTGATCGGGTGGCCGCCAACGGTGACGTAGCGAATAAGATCGGCACCTACGGAGTCGCCGTGCTTGCGCGCCGGCACAGAATACCTTTCTATGTGGCGGGGCCGACTTCGTCGATCGACCTGCAGTGTCCTTCAGGCTCGGAGATCCCGATAGAGCAGAGGGATCCAAAAGAGGTGTCCCATATGTTCGGCCGTCCACTGGCGCCTAAAGGCATCAAAGTGGTCAATCCGGCGTTCGATGTTACAGCCCAGGATCTGATCACCGCGATTATTACCGAGAAGGGCGTGATTACCCCGCCTTTTCAACAGAACATTCGCGCTCATGTCGCCCATTCGTAACAAGCAAGAGTTGGAAGCGTTTTTCCATGACGCCGGAAAACCGCGCGAGCGGTGGCGCATTGGCACCGAGTACGAGAAGGTCGGTATTGATCGCACCAGCGCCAAGGCGATTCCTTATTTCGGCCCGCGCGGTGTCGAAGTGATCCTGCGCGAGCTGATCGAGAGATACGGTTGGGAGCCCGAGGAGCAGGACGGCCACATCATCGCCCTCAAGCGCGGCACAACCGAGATCCACCTCGAACCCGGCGGACAGATCGAGCTCAGCGGCGAACCGTGCGAGAGCATCCACTGCACGTTCGCTGAGTTTAACCAGCATATCCGGGAGCTGCTGGAAGTGTCCGAGCCGCTCAACGTCGTATTTCTCGGTTTGGGCACGCAACCGGTCAGCCTGCTTTCGGAAATCGAGTGGGTACCGAAGAAGCGCTACCGGATCATGGCGCCTTACATGTTAAAGGTGGGAACCTTCGGTCAACGCATGATGAAGCAGACGGCGACGGTGCAGGCGAACATCGATTTCCGGGACGAAAAAGATGCCATGGCGAAGTTCCGCACGGGCATGGGGTTAACGCCGTTGATTATCGCGATGTTTGCGAACTCGCCCATCTGCGATGGCCGGCTGACCGAATACCGCAGTTACCGCGAGCATATCTGGACCGATACGGACAAGGCGCGGAGCGGAATGCTGCAATTCGCGTTTTTGGCAGAGGTTTCATTCGCTCACTACGTTGAATACGCGCTGGACGTGCCGATGTATTTCGTCATTCGCGGCGGTGACTACGTCGACATGACCGAGGTAACTTTCCGCCAATTCATGGGCCGCGGCCACAAAGGGCATTATGCGACCATGGAAGATTGGAGTGATCATCTGACGACACTTTTCCCGGAGACGAGAATCAAGCGCTATATCGAGGTTCGCTCAGCCGACAGCCAACCGCCGGAATTGATGCCCGCGCTTCCGGCGTTGATCAAAGGGGCATTTTATGACTCAGATTGCCTTCAGGCTGCTTGGGATCTGGTGAAGGGTTGGAGTTGGGACGAGCGGATGGAGACTTATCTTGACTCCCATCGAAATGCGCTCGCTGCGCGGTTCCGCCGCCACTCGCTTTTAGATCTGGCCAAAGAGCTGTGCCAAATCGCCTCGGAGGGATTAAAGCGGCAAAACGCGCTCAACAAAAAGGGCGAAGACGAAACGATATATCTTAGCCCGCTCAAAGATTTGCTTTTCCAAGGCAAGTGTCCGGCCGATATTTTGGTGCAGAAATGGGAAGGCGAGCTGCACCAAGATATCAAGCGGCTGATCGCTTACAGCGCCTACAAGCTCCCCTGAATCTCATCCACAATTCTCTGGTGGTCTAACTGAGCGACTCTGCCGTTAAGCTCCTCCTCGCCGGCTCCGGTAAAACTCAGGAGATAATGGGCTTTGAGGCCCTGGATTCGGTTGTAACTCTCCTCAACTCTGGCGGCGAGACGGCGGTCTTTTTCCGCTTCTCTGACAACAAAGTCAAACGCGCTCACGGCTGCGGACTGATCATGGCAATACATGAATACATCCACCCCCGCGCCGATGCCCAAAGCCACCGCTTCGGCGGTACCGTAGTTGTCTGTAACGGCTTTCATCTCCATATCGTCGCCGAAGACCACGCCGCCGTAACCTAGCTCCCGCCGCAATATTCCTGTGACGATTTTGTGAGACAGGGTTGCCGGGTAGTCGCGATCCAGCGAGCGAAACAGCACATGCGCGGTCATGAGCGATTCGATGCGTTCGCGGCAAGCATGAACAAACGGCGTCAACTCAAGAGCTCTCAATGTCTCAACCGATTTCTCGACAACCGGCAGGCAAAAATGGGAGTCCTTCTCCGTGTCACCGTGACCCGGGAAGTGTTTTCCGCAAGGGATGATCCCGCCGGCTCTCAGGCCCCGGATCCATGCAGATGCTATCTTGACAACTCGATCGGGGGTCGAGCCAAAGGAACGGTCACCGATGATGGGGTTATTCGGGTTCGAATCGACGTCCAACACCGGCGCAAAGTCAAGGTTGACGCCGAGAAGTGACAGCTCGGCGGCCGCTGCCCGCCCGGCTCGCAAAGCGAGATCCGGGTCACCCTTCCGACCCAGGAGAGCTGCCGCGGGGAAGTGGGTAAACGGTTGTGGAAGTCGATGGACTCTGCCGCCTTCCTGGTCGATCGCGATGAAAGGAGGTTGATTCTTTCCTGCCTCCCATAGCGAACGGCAAAGCGAAAGAATCTGTGCCGGCTCAGAGCAGTTGTTTTTAAAGAGGATGAAGCCGCCGAAAGGATAATCGCGGAAAAGCGTTCTTTCCTGCCGAGAAAGGTCTAACCCACTCACCCCGACCATGAGCATCTGACCGATTTTTTGCCGGAGCGTCAGCATGGAAACACGGGCGTTTAAAAACTCTGGAATCAGGCTGGTCAAAAGGTTCCAGCTACGAGGCGCGCGAGCTCTGAAGGCTGAGGCTAAGGCTAAGCTAAACCTTAACCTAAACCTCAAACTGCTTGAAGAGCGAGGCGGTGGAGCGCAACGAAGTAGATGGGCCTTTTTCAACAGCCTGTGAAACAACTATAACATAGAGTGGACAACTTTCGGCGGTTTGTGTACATTCGCCGAGCTAGATGGCGAAAACGAAATATATCGTGGTCGAAGGGCCGATCGGGGTCGGCAAGACCAGTCTCGCCAGAATCCTAGCCAATGAGTTTGGAGCCCGGACTATATTCGAGCGGGTCGAGGAAAACCCCTTTCTTGCGAAATTCTATGAAGCGCGCGAAACTTACGCCTTCCAAAACCAGACGTTCTTTCTCCTCAACCGCTACAAGCAACAGATCGAACTGGCTCAGCAGGATCTTTTCGCACAGACCGTCGTCGCCGATTATCTCTTCGCCAAGGACAAAATCTTCGCGACTTTAACTTTGAGCGCCGAGGAGCTCAATCTATACCAGCAGGTTTACGCGCTTTTAGACGCGCGAGTTCCCAAGCCGGATCTTGTGGTCTATCTCCAGGCTCGACCCGAGGTGCTTTACAAAAGGGTTAAAAAGAGGGATAAAAAGTACGAACGTAGCGTTACTTTCGAATACCTGAAAGAGGTGGCTCAGGCGTACAATCAGTTCTTTTTTTATTACGACGAGACCCCCCTCTTGGTGGTGAATACATCCGAGATTGATTTCGTTTCGAGCAGCAAGGATCTGGCTGACTTGATCAAGGAAATCAACAACATGGGTTCGGGGACGCAGCATTACATACCGCTTGGATCCAGGTAGTCTGGACTGAGACGGACGCCAAATTTATAGGTTTTTGAGTTGGCCTTCCGGCTTTGTCCGGGAGGCTTTGTTATTTTGGAGGGTAGATCGATGACGGATAAGGTCACCGTACCAGAAATCATCAAGATGAAGGAACGCGGAGAAAAGATCACCTGCCTCACCGCCTACGATTACTCGTTCTCCCGCATTCTCGATGCGGCCGGGGTCGATATCCTGCTGGTCGGTGATTCCCTAGGCACTGTCATTCAGGGACATCCAGACACCTTGCCGGTCACCTTGGATGAGATGATCTACCACACTAAAGCCGTTGCCCGCGGGCGGAAGCGCGCCTTGTTGGTAGGAGACATGCCGTTCCTTTCGTTTCAGGTAGGAAAAGAACAGGCAAAGGAAAACGCCGGACGCTTTCTGAAGGAGGCTCGAGCGGAGGCGGTGAAGCTTGAAGGCGGCGTGGCGATGCGCGAGACGATCGAAGCGATCGTTCAGGTGGGGATTCCGGTTATGGGGCACGTCGGGCTTACGCCGCAGTCGGTTAACCAGTTCGGTGGTTACAAGATCCGCGGTAAAGACAAAAAGCAGCGGGAAGCCGTCGTGCGCGATGCTTTGGCCGTGGAGGAAGCCGGGGCGTTCGCAGTCGTGTTGGAAGGAATGCCGGCGGACTTGGCCAAAGATATCACCGAGCGGCTAAGCATTCCGACCATCGGTATCGGCGCGGGCGCGCACTGCGACGGGCAGGTATTGGTGATTCACGATATGTTAGATCTGTTCGATGATTTCACGCCAAAATTCGTCAAACGGTATGCCGGCCTGAAAGGCATCATTGCCGGCGCTGTGAAAACCTACATCAGAGAAGTTCGTGAACAAGAGTTCCCGGGCGAAGAGCATTCGTTTCGATAATAAGCAGGGAGCGGGGAGCACGGGCTTGCAGCTAAGAGCTAAGGGCAAAGAGCAAAGAGCGAAGGGAAGGGCAGGAACAAGAGGGCGTGAGGTGCTAGGTTTTGGTCTTGGGTTTTTGGTCCGGTGGCTGACCTCTGATCTCTGACATCTGACCTCTGTCCTTCGTGGTGAGGTTATTGTTATCCGCAATTCGAAACTCGCAATTCGAAATTCTCACATGCTGGTCATTGAGCGCGTCCAAGAAATGGCTGACTGGAGCGAAACCCGGCGACGGCGAGGAGAACGCGTCGTGCTCGTCCCGACGATGGGTTTTCTCCACGAAGGACATCTTCATCTCGTCCGCGACGGCAAGAAGCGCGGCGACCGGCTTATAGTGTCGATTTTCGTCAATCCGGCGCAGTTCGCGCCGCAGGAAGACTTCGCCGCCTATCCGCGCGACTTCCAACGCGACCACCGGCTCCTCGGAAAGGAGGGCGTCGATGTTCTTTTCCATCCTTCGGTCGAGGAGATTTACCCGGAAGGCTATCAAACTTATGTCAACGTCGAGGAGCTTAGCTCCTTTTTATGTGAGGCGCAGCGGCCCGGTCACTTCCGGGGCGTCGCGACGGTCGTGGCAAAGCTGTTCAATATCGCGCGTCCGGACATCGCAATCTTTGGTGAGAAAGATTACCAGCAGCTCCAGATCATACGGCGGCTGGTCCGTGATTTGAATTTCGCGATCGAAATTGTCGGCCATCCGATCGT
>JBOHVS010000203.1:0-5258 GCA_050735975.1 Binatia bacterium
ATAGCTAGCCTCCGCCAGGACATCCTCACGAGATTTGCCATTCAGTGTCTCCTCTAATTCCGTAGCCCTGATAGGTTTCGGTCCAACACAGCCGAGAGCCACACGCGCGTCCGTACAGGCTCCATTCTTCCATTCTAAGAATACCGCCACGCCTGCGATGGGGCGCTCTCCAGGACAGAAGCGGACGTATTCACCCTTACAGGTCTCCGATAGCTTTGGAATTTCGATCTCCGTTAGAATCTCATTCCTTCTCAATATTGTTTCGTAGTAATCGACAAAAAAGTCGCCTATTTTCACAGTGCGCTCACCCTCAAGACTACGTAACCTGACAGTGCCGTCATAGGCGAGCAGAAGGGTACCGGGATCGGCGTGCGGCTCTGCAAAGGCAATATTTCCGGCTAAAGTTCCAACGTTACGAATTCTGACGTTGGCCAACCGCCTCTCCATCTCAACAATAAGTGGAAAATGCTGACGCACAACTTCTGATTTTTCTAACGCTCGGTGAGTAACTAGCGCGCCAATTCGTAGGATTTCTGATCGAGGGTCGTAATCGAGGTGCCCTAACCCGGGAATCTTTTTTATATTCACGACATGCTTGGTGGAAGCCACGCCCGTTTTTAAAAGCAGGATGAGCTCACTCCCGCCCGCAAGCACTCTGGCATCTTCTGGACATTCGGCTAGTATGCTCAGCGCCGCCGGTAAAGACGCCGGCTGATGTAAGAAAAAGGACTCGATCAAAAGAGCGCGCTTTCTTGCAAAATGGTTAGGATCATCCGTGAATTAATACCCCTGATTATTTCCCTTTGAGCTTAAGTTCCTTTTGAGCCTCTCTGACTAGTGAAAGATCGCCTACTTCGGCATGCGGAATCTCCGCGGTTGCCGCGATGTCAACAAAAGGCCAGACAACCAGAACAAGCGCCCCCAACACGATCCTTCGAAACTTCACGATTACTCCTTTACTTGTTGTAATAGGCCGTCTATAAAACCGCGCTCTCGAATTTCTTGGTGTAACCCACTTCGATGAAGTCCTCCGGCCAGGCACTCGCCGTCTTCGGATAGGTTTTGATCACCATGTAAACAGAATGAAAATGGCGAGAGCGAAGGAGCATGCGTTCCTCCAGAAACGGTTTTCCGTGGGTGATCTTTGCGCGCATCAGTTCTCCGGAGGCCTCTTCTTTTCCTTCTCCCGCTCTCTGAATTTCTCCAGCTCAACCGCGAGATATTTTTCCTTAAGCTCCATGAACTTCGCTCCCTTTGGCACTTTGATCCCCTTCCTGGAGCTGTATTTGGCATTGGCAGAATGGTCTCCCGATGTGGCGGCTTCGGCTTGCGCTTCTGCTTCGTCCGTCCATAGCCCGAGGGAGTAGCCGTACCAGGGCGGTCTGGGAGATAATTTTGGCAGGCCGAGCTCCTCCCATAGGGCCCGTGCTCTTTCCATGTACTCCCGTTTCGGCAGGGCCACCGGAGGTAACTCAGCCTTTAAAGTCGCGTCCACCAGCAGTGTCGAGTCCTTGACATCGTAGCGCTGGCCGTCCGCCACGTAACGTATCGGATTCCAGGGGAGCGGCCGATTCGGAACGATCTTCATGTCACGATGTGGCTGGCAACGATTGGCGATCGCCCACAAAAGAGATTGGGCGTCGTGCGGGTCGATGTCCGGATCCACGCAAACAATAACCTTATGAATAACCCTCGAGGGAAGCAGCGCTTCCATCGCCCGCCATGTATCATCGGGCTTTACCCGTTTCATCTGAACAACCGCGACCTGTCGGTTCAAGAGATCCTCGTACAAAGCGACCCGCAGCACGGGAACACCGATCTCTTTGATCAGATGCCTGAGCGCGAGCGTTTCATAGGCGGATTGTTTGATTTTGCTCGACTCGCTCGGTGTGAGCTGGCTGATCATCGAGACATAAACAGGGTTCTTCTTGTGCGTAATGCAGGTAACTTCAAAGACGCCGTTGAGGTCGCCCGGATCGAGATAGCCGTGGGCCTCTCCGAACGGGCCGTCCGGCTCGAGATAATCGGCAGGAATTCTTCCCTCGATAACGATGTCGGCGTGCGCCGGGACTTCGAGATCCACGGTCTTGCATTTCACGACTTCGAGCGGAGCCCTCGCGAGACCGCCGGCAAGGGCGATTTCGTCCACGCCGTACGAGACCGGCTGCACCGCCGCATACGTGATGCAGGGGGGCCCGCCCAAAACTATCGCGGCATCCAGCGGAATGCCTTTTTGATTGCACTTTTCCCAGTGAATCGCGCTGTGCTTCAGGCTTCCCCACATGATCCCGGTCTTAAGCGGTCCCTTGATCTGGGCGCGGTAAACCCCCATATTCCTCACGCCCGTTTCGGGATCTTTGGTCACCCAGCAGCCCGCGGTCAGATACGGCGCGTTGTCGAAACCCGGAGTCGAGATGGGGACCGGAAGCTTGTAGAGACCGCCGGTGCTGAGCAGCTCCTCTCCTTGATACACCACCTCCTGGGCCTCGCCTTTTTGCACCAAAACCGGCGCTATGGGTTTTTCCAGCGCGGCCGACCAGACCTCTTCCACCTCATCCACTTTGCACATGAGCCCGAGCGCGTAAATCCTTTGGGAAGCCGCCAGCCCGCCAATGAGAACGGGGATGTCGTACTTGTTGCCCTTCGAATCGCGGATGTCTTCAAAGTAGAACGCCCGCCTCTGTTCTTCTCCGAGACCGCGAAACTGCCAGCGAACGAGCGGGTGCATCTCCGTATCTTTGTTGATGGGCCGTTTCACCCTGAACAGTAGGCCCTCGCGATCCAAGGCCTCTATGTGTTGCTGAAGATTCTTGTAGTAGGACATGATTACTGCTATCGCTTTCTACCCGCTGATCGCACTTTGAGCAATCCCGGATCGCTCCGCAAAAACAGCGCGAAGGCGATTACTATCGACCACAGCGGAACCAGACTGCATCTGACGATCATCCGGTTGTTTCTGTGATTCCTATCCATAACTCAATTCGGTCGGCATCGTTATCAACGGGGCGGGAAGGGGAGAACATTGCTGTACTCTTTGACCACCTTCTCGAACAGCTCCCGGCTTGTTCTGGATACCCTGGGAAACTTATCGCGCCAACTGAAGGGCCGCACGGCATAAAAGATCGCGCGGCTGTTGCTGTGGTCCCGGGCCTGCCGCTTTTCCGGAGGCATGCGCGGATCTAGCGGAGTGCTCCAGCAGCCGTCGATGATCTCGATATCGGTATTGGGATCGACACGCGTCATCATGGCCCAAAGAACTTCCTTAAGGTTCGTCGGGTCGATGTCTTCGTCGACAACCACGATGTATCGGCCGTGGCGCGCGGCCGCGGAACAGGCTAGGACCGCGTGGGCCGCTTGCCTGGCATGCCCGGCGTAACGCTGGCGGATGGCAACCGCATACAAGTAGTTGGATAAGCCATAGACGCCGACGACGTCCTGGATTCCCGCGCTTTCCATTTGATCCCAGAGAAGACCAGCCCGCAAATTGAGGTCGAATCGGACGGCTCCGGGCCACAGAGGTGCCTCGTCGTCCAGAATCGGATTATCGCGGTGATAAACGGCTTTGACTTTCACCACGGGCTGGGATTCCCCTGTGCCGACCGTTCCGCCCGAATAATAACCCGTCCACTCGCCGAAAGGCCCTTCGTCACGCGCCTCTTCCGTGGGAGGTGGGACATACCCCTCTATAGCGATTTCGGCATGCGCGGGAATCGGCAGCCCCGTCACCGGACCTTTAAAGATCTCGAGAGGCTTTCCCCGGAGTCCCCCGACCACATCCAGCTCGGACTGCTGCCACGGGAACTTCGTCATCGATGCTAGGAAGGTTAGCGGGTCCTGCCCGAAGGCGGCGACGATGGGACAAGCCTGACCTTTTTCCCAGTATTTCATGCAGATCTGCCGCCCCTGCTGTCCGGGACTGATCCATAAACCGAGGAGATCCGGTTCGTGCACCTGCATCCGATAAGTTCCCATATTCACAAAACCGCTGTCGGGATCCGCATTGATGATGACATCGCCGGTTCCGATGTAACGGCCGCCGTCGGTCTCATGGCTGCGCAAAACGGGAAACTTGAGCACGTTCACGTGAGGGCCGGTCATCACGTTCTCGGCGACCGGTGCCCGGCTCACCTCTTTCGGCGGAATCGGCTGGGCCGACTGAATCTTGCGCGAAGCCAGGCGCACCAATTCGAGCTTGCTCTTATCATGCGGCAGCCCCAGCGCCAGCGCGACCCGCCTATAGTTCGCGTAGGGGAGACTCAGAATGCGATAACCGGAGGGATACCCTTTGATGTCGTCGAAGATCAGCATGGGAGGCTGGGGAATCAGTTCGGCCGCAGCCTCGATCAAAGCGCCGATCTGAAGATTCCAGTCGGCTCCTTTGATTTCTCTCCAGTCGCTCATCGTCTTGGCTGCATCGATGAACTGGCGCAGATCGTCGAAAACTTCCGTTTCCATTAAGTCCCTCTTTCTAGGATATCTTTCGCGCCGGGATACTTCCTGCAGATCGGCGCTGTCCGTTCAGCTCGCCTCGTCCGGGATTACTTGTAGTACTTGTCCATCTGGCTCTTAATACCCGCCTTGGCGCAAGCCTCTGCAAACATCTGCCGCACGAGAGGGTCCTCATCCTCATACTCGATCTGATGCCCGCCGAGCTTGACATCGACATCCGACAGCCCCATTCCCTCTCCCATCATCCCATAGTACTTCTTGCTGCCCCAACGCAGCGCAAGATAGCGCGCAGGCTCGCCGCCGGCATTGAAATGCTGATGAAACCAATTGGCCGGGGGAACGATCATGCTGCCCGGACCCCAATCATACCTCTGGATCTCTCCTCCTTGCGGCCACATCAGAGAATAACCTTTGCCGCTCAAGACGATAACATGCGCGCCGGGGCCGTGATAATGCGCTTTTTTGTAGGTTCCCACGGGGAATTGGGCAACATGACCGCATAACGTATTCTCCGAGATCTGGAAGCGCACCTGAGAGCCTCCTGCGCCCCTCTCTTTCCATTCGAGCAGTTTTAGGTTTTTAACATCGCCGACAAAGTTCGTTTCCCAAACCCGGTTCGCATACCAGGTTCCGTCGCTGCTGAAATAATCCTCCTGCGAGTTATAGCGATCGCTAAAGACATAATTGCAGTTAAAGATAAAATCCAAATTGTGAATGAGGTTGATCATGATCGGCGCGCTGGTCACGGCGATATAGCGCGCGGGCTGGCTCCCGCTGCCGTTGAAATGCTGATGCAATGTGTTCAGCGG
>JBOHVS010000204.1:0-6138 GCA_050735975.1 Binatia bacterium
GCGGGGGTGACCTAGACTACCCCCAAAATTGACGATGAATGCCGCGGGGACACCTTGCCGAATTGAGGGTCGAGGGGTGACATTTTCGCTGACCAGTTAAGGTGACATATTGGCTGACCTTCAACAGCCCGTAGCCGTTAGACCGTAATGCCGGTGCGTTGCTATTAACCGGAGCCTGTCACGAGACGAGTTTTTAAACCGTTAGTTGATGCTCGATTCTTGAGGCTCGATCTCGAGCGATGATGCAGGATAATCTCACTCCCTATCGATAGGGAGATTTCCACAGAATCTTTTTCAAAAACAACCCTTCGCCATAGCGAGGTTTGCCAGCTTATCGGGTAGGATTTGCTCGCGGGTTAAAGCCGAGGAGAAAAAACGCCCGATACTTATCGGCGTTCAACTGCTTGGGAGCATAACAACCTAAAGAGACCAGGGATCAGCGCGGAGCAACTAGAAGCCAAAATGGAACGGGAATCTCAGGAAATCATTTCTCAGCTATCAAGCAATGTGGCTGCGACATCCAAACATGACACCGAACAAGGTATCCTGAGGATGCCCAACCGGCCACCCGGACAGTTTATCGGCTAAAAATAACGCCACTGCTCGGAGACGCACGTTAGCGCGTCGGCTGATCATAATTGATTCGGTTAATTCTTCAGGTTCCGTCGCGCTGACCTTCAATAGAAACCTCCCACATTCCACGCACCGAGTTGACCAAGTAAGTTTTGGAACATCGGTGTAAGTCCTGAACCTTGATGACCTCTTCTCTGATCGTACCCTGCTCAAGCAAAAGGGATCGATAGGTCCCAGGAAGCAGACCTGATCGCAGGAGGCGTCAGAAGTGTGCCATCAATTCCCATGACAACATTTGCAATGCAGGATTCGGTGACCTCATTTCTTTCATTCCAGAGCAGAACATCGTCGTATCCAGGCGAGTTGGCCAAAGCTTGGTCATAGACGCATCGATGGGTTGTGACTTCTGATATCTGCTCTTTGCTCAGCCTGCTAAAGGGAAAGTGAGCGCAAGCGAGCCAATAGATCCTGATTTGCTTTCCTGGCGGCATCCAGCACACGCTTCTCATCCAGCACTTGCAGGTGGCGATCTTTCATCAAGAGTTCGCCGTTCACGATCGCGGTTTGAACGTCGCTCGCCTTGGCGCAGTGAACCAACTGGCTGAAAAGATCATTGATGGGCTGGTTGTGGACAGTGTCAAGCTGAACCAAAATGAGATCCGCTCGTTTTCCGACCTCTATGGTCCCGCAGACGGATGAAAGCCCAAGGGCCTTCGCCCCGCCGGCCGTAGCCATGCGCAGGACTGAGTACGGATCGATCACCCCTGCGTTTTGATGATGTACCTTCTGCAAAAGAGAGGCGGCTTTCATCGTTTCGAAGAGGTCTTGAGAATGGTTGCTCGCCGCGCCGTCGGTGCCCAGCGCAACGTTAACGCCTTGCCGGAGCATCTCTACCACGGGCGCCACTCCGTCCCCTAACATCATATTGCTGACCGGGTTGTGGGAAACCGAAGCGCCGCGCTCCCTGAGAATAGCGATCTCATCGATCGAAATGTGGACGCAATGCGCGAAAATCGAATGACGATCCGGAATCCCGAAGTCATTCAGGAACATAACCACCCCTGATTTTCCGTGTTTCTCCTGCGTGAATTCGACGACCGGCTTCGACTCCGCCACGTGCGCGCTGATACCGATCGACTTCTGGTCGGCGAAACGGCGGATCTCTTGTAACAGCTCCGGCGTCGTATTCAGCGGAGGCGTATTCGGACCCGTCATGAAGGAAAGACATTGATTCTCTTTGTTGGAGGTGATGATCTCCTCGATATGGCGGAAAGCCCGCTCCGGTCTCTCCTTTACGCAATCGGGCACGATCTCGCCGCTATCCATGATGGTCCTGGCGAAAACAGCGCGCACCCCCGAGTCTCTTATGGCGCGCACCGTCTCAAAGGCGCATTCGCGATGTGGGTTGAGAAAATTGTGCTCGCAGAGCGTCGTGACGCCGGTCCGGATCGCCTCGACACAGCCCAAAAGACTGCCCGCATAAAAGTGATCGGGACGAAGCGCTTGCGCCGCGCCGTAAATGCGCTTCAACCAGGGCAACAAGGGCAAATCTTCCCAAACCGCGCGAAGCAAAACCTGATACAGGTGGGTGTGAGCATTGATCAGACCCGGCATAACAACACAACCGTTAGCTTCTATAATCTGTTGGTCTTTGACCTCGCGTGGAAAACCCGATTCTACTTCGGTGATGATGCCTTTCGCGATGCGCACGTACCCCCGAAAACTCCTCCGTTCCTCAGTCATCGGCACGATCAGCGCATCCGTAATCGTCAGGTCGCTCATATGTCTCTATCTCTGTCTTCTTTTTTTCTGTCTCTGTCTCTGCCTCTGTCTCTCTTCTTGATCTCCATCTGCTTGGAGTAGCCGGTTGCTGAAAAATGCGATTGACCGGCTGCTCAAAAAGATCTCAGAGGCGAGGCGCGCGAAAAATCGACGAGCGGAGGCGTACTTAGCCAGTACGTTGGAGCGAGGCGATTGAGCGCAACGAGGCATATGAGTCTTTTTCAGCAGTCTGCTAGACCGCCGTCAAGGGTCCGGGAGACCTCGGAACGACGAGTCATCGATAACAATCCCATTCGCAACCTAATGCAGGTACCCACTGCCACCGGAGTTCTCGGACTCGGCAAGGGCAAGGTTGTGCCGCACTGCGATCAGTTGGGGATGGATTTCCATGGCTTTGCGAAAACAGATCGCCGCCTCGCGGTACTGACCGAGCGACATATGACAGAGGCCTTGACCCGAGCAAGCGCCGAAATGGTTGGGATTACGCGCGATCGTCTCCTGACAATCGGCAATCGATCCGGAAAAGTTTTTCATCATAAAGCGCACTGTCGCGCGTTTGTTCCAAGCTTCGGCAAACTCCGGCGCGCGCGCAACGACGCGACTGAAAATATTCTCCGCCTCCTGGAGATCGCCACGTTGCATCGCCTCGACGCCGCCGCGAAAGATGCGGTCCACTTCGGCATCGCCTGACCTGCACCAAACGCTCCAGAGAAAGGCCTCGGCAGTTGCCCCTCGCGTGCAGTCCTCCCCTCTGAGCGCGGATAGTGCTTCTTCCTCGCTTGTGAAGTTATAGTTCATGGCCGACTCCGAATCACTGTTGCGATGCGATGATCCATCTTGATGTTTTAAGCGCAAGCTGGTCGAGAACTTCATCATCCGACTTACCGGTGCTTTTTAGCACATGGAATGAGTGATCGCCGCCTGCAATCACGAAGAGTTCCGCACGGTTGCCGAGGCGGTCGCAAAGCGGTTTGAGGAGTTTGAGATCAGCCAGGGTGTCACGCGAGCCTTGCAGAAAGAGCATCGGCGCTTTGACCTCGGCAAGATGTCTCCCTCTTTCACTCGACGGCCTACCGGCCGCATGCAACGGAAAGCCAAGGAAAACCAGGCCCCGCGCTTCCTCCAGCGGTTCCCTGGCGGCGGCCAGCGAAGTCATCCGGCCGCCCATCGACTTACCGCCGGCGAAAAGCGGCAGGTCGCCCGCAAGTTTTTTCCCGGCGGTCATCGCGGCGCCTACAGTATCGGTAAGAACGGCTTCCGTATCCGGTCTTTTCACCCCCTTTTCCATATAGGGAAACTGGTAGCGCAATGTTGCGATATCAAGATCCGCCAGTTTTGTACATATCGTTTCCATAAATTTGTGACGAATCCCGGCTCCCGCTCCATGCGCCAATACGAGCAATGCTTTCGCAGCCGGCGGCCGAAGCAACAGACCTGAGACCGTCCCGGCCGGGTTGTTTACAGGAAAACTGATCTCTTTGGCTGGTAATCGACTCAACTCACGGTTGTCCGTCCGCTATCCATGGCAAATCGAAAGCAAAGAGAGAATACGTTGATCGATGCCCACGCGAGCGAAGGTTTTGTCCTATTGTTGACGTACAAACGCTGCGATCGTCGATCCACAGGCAACGTGGACTCAATTTAATTGATCCGATGGTGGCATTCAACGCCTCGCGGTAAGCCCGGTGCCGCCGGCTTAAGCCCGTGCCTTTGGGGGCACTGCCTGTCCGGGACTTCAAAACATTTCATCCCTGCGCTTACGGATATTCTGTGGCGCAGGATAAACCAAATTAGCTTGACAGTCTTTGGCCTGTTGGGTATCTACGAGATGCTCTATTATCCAGAGACACGGTCCAGCTAAAACTGCTGGAAAGACAAGTTAAAAGCATCAATGCAACCGGCGGATCGAATCAGCCGAGACAAGGCCCGGCTCGCGAGAGACCGGGCCTTCGTTTGATACCTCCGCGGCATAAGTTCATTTCCATGACAAATCAGAAGGCCGACTCCATCTGGACCCGCACATTCGCGCTTTTGTGTTTCGCCCAGGTCCTAGGCTATGCCCAGCATTTTATGCTCATGCCAGCGTTGCCGCTTTACGTGACAAGCCTCGGCGGCGCTCCTTTTATAGTCGGCCTGGTATTGGCTTCTTTCGCCGTGACGAGCGTGATTATTCGACCGGTGATGGGCCACTGGGCGGATCGGTGGGGTGAGGCGCGGGTTATGGTTTCAGGCATGCTGCTGCAAAGCATCAGCGTGCTTTTATGTTTGATCCCCGTGGTTCCAGGGACGATGTTCGCCAACGGCCTGAGAGGAGTCGGCTGGGCAGGGCTTAATGCCGGGGGCTACTCGCTGCTCGCCTTGACTGCGCCTTTGTCACGGCGAGGCGAGGCGTCGGGTTACTACAGCGGGGTCCAAAACAGCGCGATCATATTATTTCCTGCCGTAGCGCTATGGCTTATCGATCTCCCTTTCGGCGGCTTCCGGTTTGTCTTCATCGCCGCCGCAGCCCTGGCGATCATCGGCGCCGGTTTTGGCTGCGTGTTGGCAAGCTACGTCCCTCGTACCAGCCACAATCCGCAGGCTGCATCTCCGGCTTCCGGATGGCGGGCGCCCTTTAATTTCCTCGAACGCGATCTATTGTTGCCCGCGTCTCTGCATTTTTGCTTGCAACTCTCCATGCCTTCTATTACCAGCTTTATCGTCCTTTACGCTCGCGAAATCGGCCTCGGATCCATCGCGTCCTTTTACGTCGTCAGTGGAGTTACGAGCCTGCTCGCGCGGCCGCTGCTTGGCCGTGCCTCAGACAGAATCGGCCGGGGCCGCTCGCTCGCCGCCGCCTTTACTCTGCAGATTGTTGCGCTCTGTTTGCTGGTGCTGGCTTCCAGCCTGGCGGGACTGCTCGTCTGCGGAATGCTGTATATCCTCTCGATCGCGATCGGCAGCTCGACAACCCTGGCGCTCGCCATGGAACGAGCCAACCCGCGGCATCGCGGCCGGGCCATGGCGAGTTTCTCTATCGCCTATCCCCTGAGTTATGGTGTCGGTGGTTTTCTTGCCGGCACCGCCGTCGATCTCGTCGGCTATTTCTGGATGTACCTGATCATGGCGGCGCTGGGCACCTTGGGCCTCCTTGTCACGTTCGCCAATTGGCGCAGCTTGAGATAGGAGAAAAATCGGACAAACTGAGGATGTCGATGAGTTTGTCATCTCGACGTATAGTTGTGATAGAAGACGACCCTTTTCTCCGGTTTCTCCAGGTCGTTCTCGATCCAGCGGCTCCGGCGGACCGCGTGGCGGCGTTTTCTCACTTTCTGGCTCATGACCTCCCGGATCTTTCAGGCTGGTGCAATCGTCTCCGCGAGCGGATCCCGAAACTTTATCCGGCGGAAGTTCGATTCGTCAAGGACGAAGCCACCCTACTCGTGAATCTCGCCGGGGCGCAGGTATTCCTTGTCGAGGATTTTGCAGTTGGCGCGCGCGAGATTGCAGCGTCCGCCGGCACACTCGAGGTCGTGCAGAAATACGGCACAATCACTTCTCGCATCCTTCA
Organism: Binatia bacterium; assembly: GCA_050735975.1. Lineage (GTDB taxonomy): Bacteria > Desulfobacterota > Binatia > UBA9968 > UBA9968 > DATMBL01. The sequence goes on from JBOHVS010000204.1 coordinate 5,906, forward strand.
ATACCCTCGACGATTTCGCGGAGGTTCTGGTCAATATCGATCGGGCCCTAGAACAGCGCTGATCGACGCCGCAGGCGCCGTTTTCTACTGGCATCGAATCAATCTGAAGTTAGCTCTTTTTAATGGGGTGGCGGCCCAGGAAGTCAAGCAGGGCGGAAATCGCCCCTGTGCCGTCCCAAAACGTCATATGCTTCACGTCAGGCACCAGGATCAGTTCTGCCCCCGGGACCAAT
>JBOHVS010000205.1:0-22364 GCA_050735975.1 Binatia bacterium
GGTCTGCGGCGGGGACTGGCAGGAAGTGACTAAAGACTTCTCCGGCGCGGGTTGGTGGCTCTCGTGCTCCAGGACCAGCGATTGCAGAACGATCAAGGTTATCGGCAATGTCAAAAGGTTTAAGAGCTGAAAACTTACGGGGGTTGCTGCTCTCAATCTAGACCCTTTTGGGAGGGCTTAAAATCGTCTCGCCCGATGGTTCTCCCCCTTTTTATTTGGTGATATGGCTAAAAAAAAGAGCAAGAAAAAACTTAGGAAGTGGGCGGCTATTCGGAGCATCGAGAAAATTTTGGATGAGCTAAAGCCGCCGAAAACGTCTTAAAGTTTGCGTCGCTGAAGTTAACTGGGTCAGCGGCGCGGCTCCGGGGGCGTTGGGCGTTTGACCTCCTTGCGTTCGGCGAAAAAAGGGCTTCGCTTTGACAACTTCGGCGGAGTCCTTGTCCCGGGGTTTTCTCTTTGGCTGATCAAAGTATGCCTTGGCGATTGTTTCATGTGCGGTGCGAGTGGTCGCGGCCTTGTCTGTGGGTGATTCATTTGAATCATTGGCGCCATTGGTCTTATTAGATTTGCTGCGTTTTTTAGCGTGTCCTGATTCATTTGAATCACGGTGCACGGTTGGCTGACTCACCCCCAGCACCTTCGCCCTGGCGCGCTGGCTGCCGCCAATGCGGGCGATTTCTTCGGGGATGCAAAAAAGCCGGTGAGGAATTTTCCTCACTCAGATTGATTTCTCCATTTTGTTTGTTGCCTTTTTTTGGATGGGGTGAGGAATTTTCCTCTGCCCTTCACCGATGAAAGGCAGACAAAATACGACACAATTCGTAACTTCATCGCTTACATCAAACTCGCAGTTATACCGTTTTTCATACCGTTTTTGATAGGTGACGTATCTGCTATATCTGATGTCAAGGGATGGTATAGATATCTGCTTATAAGCTACTGAAAAGATTATTCTTGACTTCGCTGCGCTGTTTAGTATTGTTCATGCATGTCTAAATCAAAATTACAAAAAGGGGGTGTTTCTATGAACGAGTCAGCTGAAACTTTATCGCTAAGTGAGAAACTGTTTTCACCTTGCGACTTGGCTATTCGTTTCGGAGTAAGTGCTCAGACTATCAAAAATTGGTCCGACAAAGGAAAGTTTCCTGCGATCCGGCTCTCGCGCGGAAGGCGTGTATTTCGCGGTGTCGATGTCGAGAAATTCGCGCGCGAGCTTGAGCGAAAGCGTAGCTGATTGTATCGACGAGTCGGTCAAAACTTTGGGTTGAGGTGGATGTGGAGGGAATTATGTCACGAAAAAAAGAAGGGCCCGGTGGTGAGCAGCCGCCCGAGCCCAAAGATGAAGCAAGATGCTCAGACAGTATCTCACCGCGAGCGCGCAGTCAAGCACTAAAACCAAACCTGAGAATCGTTAAGCCTGCAAAGGCGGTCCTTCGCCTTGGCGGTCCTTCGCCGTCCGATGACATGGCGCCAGGTACATACCTGGTTAAGTGTGAGACCGGATGGCTAGAGCCGATCGGTAAAGGCCACCGGGCGGTTCTGCAGTTCTCTGTTGTCGATGGGCTCTACGGCGGGACGGCGCTGCGGATGTGGATTCCAGCCGCCGACGCGGGCGGGATCGTGAAGCTGTTGGGTCGGTATGCAAAATACTGCACCATCGCGCTTGGCCGCCCGGTTGAGAGCGACGATCCAGTAGCCGAGCCCGGCCAAATTTTTTCAGCCAAATTTTTTCAGGTCCAGGTTGGCTTTAGGAAAACTGACAGACCCAGAGGCGGACAGTTCTCCGCTCAGAACGCTCTGAAGCGGAAAGACGCTCTGGACTATTTGCGGGTCCACGAGATTCTATCACGAGAGGATCTGCCGTGACCGGTGGTGGTGAAGTCTGCTAGCTGTCAGTGTCAGCTGTTATGACAGCTGTATTTCAGGCTCATGTGAGGCTCAATGAGGGTCAATGAGGCATATGCATATATATGGTGTTCAGGTTTGAACAGTTCGCGGTCCTTGCCACCGGGCTAGACACAAGCCGAGCAGACGAGGCACCGCACGTGGGGGGCTTGGCTAACCGCTGAGTCTCCCATGAGGTTTTAACATCATGAGATGGGCCGGCGGTGAAAAGCACAAAAGGACTAAACTAGATCAGCTAATAAGGAGGTAGAAATGGGAACAGTTTTAGAATTTAAAAGTGAAAAAAGGGACCGCACAAGGCAAAACAAGCTCGCGCGCCTCAGGCGCGCGCTGGCAGCTCGGAACTACTTGCTTTTAAGCCATTCCAGCCATGGCGAACGGTTCTATTACCTTGTGCCTCACAATAATTTCTCGCCTGTAGATGTCGACGCCCTAGCGAACCGCCTCGGTGTTGCCGACGTCCGCGACACGATAGCGCGGATCAGGCGCGAGGGGCTCATCAAGAAGATCGAGCGCGGCGACGATGATCAGGCGATGGCCGCGCTGATCGAGTTCAGAGAAACAAGGAGGTAGAAAATGAACAGTCCATTAGCTTTAATTGCGCGCGACCTTGAGTCGATCCGGGTCCACCCGTCGACCCTTGAGGGTGTGATAACCGCGGAGACGCGTTTAACCGCTGTGCCGGAGTTGGCAGAAGCGGAAAAGCAATACAACGAAGTCTTCGAGAGTTTAAGAAAGGCCATCCCTGAAGGGCCCGTCCCTGGCTTCGAAATGTTGAAGACCCTTTTGCGCCTCGACGAAGCCCACAACTACGTCACCGGATGCGCCGGCGAATTATATTTCAAGTTGGGCTTCGTTAGGGCCTTGCGCGCGATCGGCTACAGCGCTGAGAAGATCGCCGCGATCGCCAGTTCATGCGGGATCGGCGAAGGTAACGGATCGCGTCTCTAAGTCCAGGCGCCGATTTGATTGCAGGTCAGAACATGAAATTCAATTTCACATTTCTGGGTTAGCTTTTAAGCTAAGAGGCAGGATGGCTAAAACGATCTCTGTAAGAATCGAAGGCGTCGACAAAATCATGGCGAATTTAAAAAAGCTTGGTCCAGACGCCAAGAGAGCGGCCGCCTATGCGCTGACCCGTGAAGCCGAAGAGTTAATCGTCGAAGCGAAGAAAGAGACGCCAGTTGATACCGGTGCGCTCCGAAATTCCGGTCACGTGCAGCCTGCGACGATCGCGCCGCAGCGGGTAGAAGTCGTGGCGGGTTTCGGTGGCGCGGCGGCTCCATATGCGATTTACGTGCATGAGCGAACCGATCGTAAACATGTGGTCGGTGGCGCCAAATTTTTAGAAAATCCGTTCAATCGCAGATTGCGCGGGCTAGAAGACAGACTTGTTAGCAACCTAAAGAGATTCGGTTTCCTGAAGTAATTTATTTTTTCCATGGGGAGGATGAGGCCGTGGTGATGGAAGCAGGAAAAGTCCGTGTCTTATACGAAGCCGACACGACTAAGATCGATAATGCCAACAAAAAGCTGGAAAAAAGCTTTGATGGGTTTGTCAGCCGCGCAACGAAACTAGCCGGCGTCCTGGGCCTCGCCTTCGGAGCCCGCGAGATAGTCCAGTACGGTGTCCACGTCGTGAACACCGTCGGAAAGCTCCAAGATCTTGCTGCACAAACAGGAATCAGCGCGCAAACGCTGTCCGGTTTCAAGTCGACAATCGAGGAAAACGGTCAGAGCCTTGAGCGATTCGCCAAAGCCGTTTTGTTTGCTCAACGAAATCTTGGCCAAGCGGGCGATTCTGGAAAAAGAGCAGCCGAAGCCATGGCCGCGCTGGGCCTGAACGTCGATGAACTCCGCCACGCGACCGGTGAAGAGTTTCTCGAAAAATTCGCCAAAGCTCTGTCTCGGGTTCAGGACCAGAACGCGCGCGCCGCGATCGCGTTTCGAGTGATGGGCGATGCCGGCGCCGAGCTGATCCCGGTGTTGCTGCAGTTGTCAAATAACTTTGACGAATTAAAAAACTCCGGCCTGTCGCAGGAAACGATCAGAGCGATCGACGATGTTGGTGACGCCTTTACGCGCCTCAGTAATATTCTCTTAAATCTCTCTGCGACCAGTCTCGCCAACTTTCTCAAAGACATCGGCGTAGCGAAGCGAACGGTTGAAGAAATTCAGCGCGATATCGACGCGACCATCAGATTTGCGCCGGGCGACGTTGGCAAAATTCAGCGCCTCGAACGCGAACTGGCAGAAGCCCGTGAGCGTATCGACGAGAAAGACAAAGCCGGATTTCCTTCCGGGTTCAAGTTCGGTGACGACAAAACCAAAAAAGCGCTCGAAGAAGCCGCGAAGAGAAATGCCGCCTTTGCCGCGAGTCTGAAAGAAAGTTCTAACGCGCTTCAGCAGCAATTGATCGGCATGATAATGGGCCCGGAAGCCGCCGAAGCGTATAGCCTCGAACTTCTCGAAGCCAAAGCGGCCGTGGACGGACTCACTACGGCTGAAAAAGAACAGCTTGCCCGTCATCAACGCCTTGTGCGGAACTTGCGCGAACGGACTCGGGCATACGATCAGCTTCAACGTGCCGTCGACGCCACGCGGGACAGCGGACTCCAAGAAGAAATCACTTTCGGACTCACGCCGTCCGAGAGCGCAGAAGCTTTGTCCGCCTGGGATCAGTATGTCCAGAAAATCGAAGATGCCAGAGCCGCGCTTCGCCAGCTGCGAGACGACGAATTGGCCAGAATGCATGATCAAGATTTCGAAGAAATGGCCAGGGCGCCGCAAGAGCTTGGCGAGTTCCTATTGCGCCAGCAAGACCAGAGAGACGCCGAACAAGAGGGCCTCGCGAGTGCGTTTGGCAGCGATATCGGTGATCCATTCCGCGGCGCCGCGTCCGAATTGCTCAGAGGCAGCAAGAACTTCGAGAACGTATTTCGTATGGCCATCGCTGACGTTTTTTTTAACGTGGGCGATCGGATCCTTGAAGAGTCGCTATTCAAGCCGCTGGAAAATGCGCTCACCAACGCCATTCAATCGCTAATCTCGAATGTGTCCGGAAGCCTCGGCGGAGGCGCCACGGCCGGGATCGGCGCTGGTGGCGGGGGCGATTTTCTCAGCTCCATCGGCGGCTTTTTCAGTTCGATTTTCGGTGGCCTGTTCCATCAGGGCGGGCTTGTCACCATGCACGCCGGGGGCTTCCGTCCCGATGAACGACTCGCCAGACTTCAAGCCGGTGAGTTTGTTTTTAGTCGCGCAGCCACAGCTGCCATCGGCGGGGACATGCTCAGCTATATGAACGAATCGGGCCGCATGCCCGGGGGCGGGACTTATGTGCCACAAGCGCCGAACGTCGGAGTCCGAATCAACGGTGACATCATCCCGCGCAAACCCGGCATGAGCAAAGACGACGTAGTGCAAATAATTTTACAAGACTATGAAATCGGCGGCCCGCTCCGCCAGGGCGCGCGAAAAATCATTGGAAGATAAACACCATGAACCGCGAGCTATTTTTAGAAGAAGTCCAGCAGCTGATTAAAGCCGCGACGCCCTATAAAGAAAAGAGCCTAAACGAAGCCGGCGTCTTCGACCCAAAAGTAGGTTTTAGCTGCGGGGGTTTGGTTTATTATCTCTACCAGCTCTGGGGCATCCCGCTTGTACCGCCCGTTGATGTCCCAGCGATCCGCCAAAATGAAAAAGACTTCGATCTTATCGAACCGCCCGCGAAGTTTATGGACGTCGTCTATTTTCTCGCGACCGCCGGGGAGCGGGGGCATTTAGCGCTCATGCTCGATACCGACTCTCTAGTCCAATGCGATGCGATCCAAAAGTTCGTTGGGAAGGGGCAGCTATCCCGGTACAGATTCATCAAGCGCCAGTTGCTCCGTTACAAGCATCGAAGCTTTGAGACATGAAATTCAATTTCACATCTGCAATTAATTTCACCAACCACCGAAGGCCGGGAAGCGAAGGGAGAAATGACCGATGTCGTAGTGATCAGTCCCGAAGAGCTAGAGAAGCTGATTAATCGAGCCATCATAGAAGCGCTCGCGCTGGCAAAGAAAGAGCCCGCGCAGTTGCTCTTTAAGACAGCCGAAGCCGCCCGGATGCTTGGAGTCAAAACCAGTTGGCTGGGAGCCAAGGCCCGGGCCGGAGAGGTCCCGTTCAGGCGCCTTGGGCACAATGTAAGATTTCACCTGAGCGATGTAGAAGCGATCGCAGCCAATCCGCCGGCCGCTCCTGAGCGCAAGAGAAAACCTGGAAGAAAATCTAAAAGGCCTGTTGACAGTGCATGTACCAGTGGTATAAATTATACTCATGACAGGCAGACAGTTCAGACAGATACGAAAAGCTCTGGGGATGAGTCAATCTAAACTCGCTGAGGTGTTGGAGACGACAGGGACGAGTGTGGCCCGCTGGGAGAGGGGCGAGCGGCGAATATCGGGGCCGGTATCTGTCTGCATGCGACTGCTCGAAAAATACCACCCAAGGGAGGCCAAAAAGTAATGTCAGTCCAAACAACAGCAGCTGGTAGTTATGAGGTCCGGTACAGGGTGCCACATCCCCTGGAGCCGGGGAAATATATTCAGAAGCAAAAGACGTTCATCAAACACCGAGACGCCGTCGATTATGACAAGAAAGTCCACACCCAGATAAAAGACGGCGATTATGTCCCGCGGAGTCCCTTGACCGTGAAAGAGATTTCGGAGAAGTGGCTTGAAGCCAGAAAGAGCCGTTGGAAGATCCAGACCTATCTCAGCGCGAAGGGCCATGTAGGCAACTATATCGTTCCCGAGCTTGGCCATGTCAAAGCCACTGCGCTTCAGTTCGTCGCCATCGAGCAGGCCGGCGCGGAATGGGGAAAGAAGCTAGGCGTCGATACCGTGAATAAAATCTTTGCCGACATCAACCGGGTTTACAAATTCGCCAGGAAACTCGGCGTAAGGGTCAATCCCATGGCCGACGTTGAGAGACTGGTTCAGAGAGTTTCGCCTGAGCAACTAGAAGCCTTAGCGCTTGGACATGAAATTGATTGCAAGTCCATCCCGGATCACGGTGAAGATCACCCGGCGGAAAAATCGAACAGGCTCAGAGCGATCAGGGCCGATGAGGTCTATTCAGCGCTTGAGCTAAAGAAGATCATCGAGGCCGGCGAGCCGGGACTTGAGAGAGTCAAGCATATGCTCGCCATTCTCACAGGCATGCGGCACGGGGAGCTAAACGCGCTTCGATGGTCGGTAGTGAGCCTGAAGAGAGGGACGCTATTCGTTAACCGGTCCCTGACGCAACTCAAAGGCGGAGCGATCCTGGAGCCGCCCAAGACAAAGAACGCTTACCGGACGCTCAAGCTGGCGCCTGAACTGCTCTCGGAAATCCGCAAGTGGAAACTCGCCTGTCCCAAGTCACCTAATGACTTTGTTCTATGCGATGTGGAGGGCCGGCCGATGAATCGGAAGAGCAATAACGATGCGCTCAAAGCCTGTTGTGAACGAGCCGGGGTCAAAGTTCTGTCGATGAATAATCTACGCCATAGCTTTGCAAGCCAGCACCTAATCACCAGAACGCCCGTGTTAGAAGTCAGCCGCATGATGGGCCACTCGGATCCGGCCGTGACGCTCAAAGTCTACAGCCGCTGGGCCGATCGGGAAGAGTCAACGTCAGAGATAGCGCTCGCCGGCAGGATCTTTGCCGCTGAAGATAAGCATGAGGCCACGGGGAGCGAGTGAAAACCCAACACAAGGTCAACATGACGTGCATTTATTTGCGTTAATGTCGAATACGGAAGCATCCAAAGTGACTGAATTTCCTACAACACGTAAACTGGTAGAATTCCATAAAACCAGCCTTGCAACATTCCTAATCCTGGGGCCGTGAGTTCGAATCTCGCCGGGGGCATATCCGCCTTCCTAAGAACGGTTGTCGACGAGTGATGATCGTGGGGTTTAATGAGTGAGAGACCTATCAATCAAATCAATCAGCTTTTCCATGACAAAAGGCTTGGGAATAAAAATCCCTCCGATGGCCTCCACCTGGTTTTGAGTATCACTGGTCCCGTAACCCGTTATCAACACCTTTACCTTGCCGGCGTGCCGCACATGAAAATGAGTTAACACGTCGATGCCGGTCACTCGTCCCGGCATGCGGTAATCGCTGATGACCGCGTCGAAACTTTTATGATCCATGAACTCAATCGCTGTTTCTCCGTCGCGGGCGCCATAGACTTCGTATTTTTGCATTCGGAGAGAGTCCAGCAGGCTTAACCGAACCAGAGGTTCATCTTCTGCGACAAGGACGCATGCCATAGAAGCCATCTCAGAGGTGAATTTTCATCCCATTTCTGAGTTATTTTACTTGGACTGAGGGATTACTTCCGTGAACCCGGCGATTGACACCGTCGTTTCAAAATAGCCGGTCGGAAGCTTGGGCAGTGGCGGCGTGGGCGTGAATTTGAAACGGGTCGTTCCTCCCGGAGGTATGTCTCCGGGGACCGTGTGATAAGCGCTTGTGCCGGGATCATCTTTGCCGGGGTTGAATTCATCATTCCATAACCAGGTGTGCCGAATGAACAGCTGCACGTCGCGCAATGTGTGCGAAGATCGGTTGTGAATTTCGCCCACAACGGTTCCATCCTCCACAGAGAGCTTGTCGATGACTATGGTTCGGGCTGTCTCCTCAGGTGAGCTGACCATCTGAGATCGCGCCAAATTTTGCCATATAAGTACAAGCAACCCCGCCAAGAGCAAAACCAATGATACCTGGTAGATATCGTGCGATGCGGGCCGGCAGATCTTAGGCTTGACGCTATTCGACCTATTTCCCATAAATCTCTCCTTTAACGATTTGTTCGCACCCTAAAACTGCTGCTAACACACGCGCAGGTCATCTACAACTGGACACGAAACCTATGGCCATATACCGCCAATAATGTCGATGGAATTAGAGCTTAAAAGGCGCGATCTTCGCTGGAAGGCAAATTTTGAGGATTATTTTCCGCGGAGACGATATAATTCGGTGATGGGCTCCTTTGTATCAACCAGGGCGGCTCGTTATGAGCGACAGAGGCGGGCCACTTCCGTATGGAATACCTCAGGAAGGCACTTGGGCTGTCGCTTGCTATTGAGTTGATCTTAACTAAGACTTCTCCATATGAGAGCGGAGCTGCCATCGAAGCGGAGTCTACCCTGAGCCAGGGACCCACCTATCCTACGGCTCTCGCAAAGCGCAAGGAGCAAAGAGCAGGGGGGGGCCTTAATAGGGGTGATCATGGGCGATAACACGATTCTTAATCTTGTCCGGGCCATAACGTTTTCAGAGATCATTGACATTATCTTGGTGTCGATTGTCCTGTATACGGGCATCGTTTGGGCGCAGCGAACTCGAGCGTCGTTTGTGGTCAGGGGAATCGCAATTCTGGGCGGCATTTATCTGATCGCCAGGCAGCTCGATCTGCAAATGATGGCGTGGATCTTTCAAGGCTTCTTTGCGATCTTTCTGGTTGTGATCGTGGTCATCTTTCAGGAAGAGCTCAGACAGATGTTCGAACGGATCGCAATTTGGAGCCTGCGCGGCAAACGAATTCCTGCTCTAGGTTCAACGGCCGCAGATGTCTTGGTGCGAACAATCGCTGATCTTGCGAAGGAGCACGTAGGAGCCCTGATTGTTATTCGAGGAAAGGATCCGTTGGAGCGACATATCACAGGAGGGATCGAGTTGGACGGGAGACTCAGCGAGCCGCTACTCAAAAGCCTTTTCGATTCTCATTCGCCCGGACACGACGGAGCCATCGTTGTGGAAAGCGACCGGATCACCCGCTTTGCCGCTCACCTGCCCCTCTCCAAAGACCTGATGCAGCTTGCGAACCTAGGCACCCGTCACAGTGCCGCCTTAGGTCTCGCGGAGTTAGCGGATGCGCTCTGTATAGTAGTTTCAGAACAACGCGGCACTGTTTCCGTTGCTCGAGACGGGCGGCTCCGAAGAATGGAGGATTTGCAGCGGCTTGGAAGGGTCATTCAGAATTTTCTCAACGATAAATTCCCCACCCACGAATCTGGCACGGCGGTCGCCTTCTTGCTGCAGTTCTTTCGGAAAAATTGGCTCGCAAAGGCCCTTGCAATTTCCCTTGCCATTGGTTTTTGGTACGTCTTCGTGCCCGGCGCCAAGATCGTCGAGCTGAATTTCAAGCTCCCGGTCTCGATCCAGAATCTTCCGTCGGATCTTCAGATCGAAGAGGTGCAGCCGGCGATGGTGAGCGTTACGTTTACCGGGCCGCGGCGCGCTTTTTATCTCTTCGATCCTAAGAGGCTCTCTGTCACAGTGGATGCGTCTTTAGCTGAGCTGGGCCGTCGCACATTCAACATTTCCGAGCGGAACATCCGCCACCCAAATGACGTGACTGTGCAGGAAGTGAACCCTCCGACGGTTAGAGTTTCGGTGAGGAAAGTTCCGTCAGACGAAACGACCCGCGGTTAAACGGTTCGCACCGTGGATCTGCCCAACGAGGCGCATGCCGACAAATTTACCGAAGGGTTCTTAGTAAGTAGGCATAAGTCGGGGGCGACGCCTGAAGGATGCGGGCACGCGAACGTAAAAGGCTGCGTTCAGGCGCAGAAGCTGGCTTGCAAAAACTGCACGCGAGCTTAGGGTAGATAGTAGGAGGAGGATACGATGTATACACGGATACTGATACCGCTGGACGGATCGAAGACGGCTGAGAAAGTTCTACCCTACGCTCGAACTTTGGCCGGGAGGCTAAAGATCCCGGTCGAGCTTTTAAGCGTAATCGACATTGCCGCTCTGGCGAGCCAAACGTCGGCCGAAAAGGCGAGATATTTGGATAGGCTGGTCGAAGACGGTGTGCGGAGCAGTGAGACCTACCTCAAGGAAATGGGCAGGAGCTTTCCGGGACTAAGTGTCAAGTGTACCGTCGAAAAGGGCAGGGCCGAGGAAGTCATCATTGAGAAAGGCGCCTCGGATGCTGCGCTCACGGCGATGGCCACGCACGGTCGCTCGGGAATTGATCGATGGCTCTTGGGTAGTGTCGCGGAGAAAGTGCTCCGGGGGGCGACCAATCCGCTTTTGTTGGTCCGCGCCAGCGAACAGGCGAAGAGTGGAGGGGAGGCGGCGCTCAAATCCGTCATTGTCCCTCTAGACGGCTCTGCGCTGGGGGATTCTATTATTCCGCATGTGGTGGAACTGGCCAAGGCATTACAGCTCGAAATTTTGTTAGTCCGTGCTTACCAGATTCCGGTGACTACTTACGCGGGCGTTGAGGACTATTACGCGGTCAATTACGACGAAATTAGGGAAGCGCTCAGAGACGAAGGTCGAAGTTACCTCGAGAAAAGGATCGAGGAGCTGAAGCGAGCGGGAATTGAGAGAGTCTCTCTTGCGGCGCCCGAAGGTTATGCCCCAGACGAGATCATCTCTCTCGGCCGCAAAACCCCGGATAATCTCATTGCGATGTGCACCCACGGCCGTTCGGGTGTAACGCGCTGGGTGCTCGGAAGCGTAACCGAGACAGTGGTGCGCCACTCTGGAGATCCGGTATTGGTGATCAGGTCGAAGTGACCGCTGCTAGAGATCGTAAACCGGCGTATGGAGCGCGATATGTTTGCCCATCGCGATGGCGTTCACGATATCGGCGCGACTGACGACGCCGACGACCTCATCGCCGCGCATCACCGGCACTCTTTTGATCTTATGGGTCGTCATTATTCGCGCGATCTCCTCAACGAAGGTCTCCTCGCCAACGCTGATAACCTTCGTGCTCATAATCGCTCTCACATCCTTCCCTTTTTTGGCGACAATATCGGCCTCAGAGACGATACCGATGATTTTGCCGTTCCTGCCCGCTACCGGCACGCCGCTAATTTGGTTCTTGATGAGAATCATTGCGAGTTTCTTCACGGTCGTCTTCGGGCTTACGGTGATGACCTCGCGGGTCATGATATCCTTTGCGATCATCGGCTTTTCCCTCCTGAAGTCGTCTTCGGAACCAAAGCCTTCATATGAAGGACCCGGCAGCCATGGCTCATCCGTCATTCTGGATGCCGATTATTTTGCGGCGCGATTTGCGCGCTCCCATCTAGCAATGGGGCTACCTTGGCCTCCGAATAGTAAAACCAGCCGTTCTTTTATACCGTCGCTCGCATCGCCGCAACCGTTCGCAACTTTGGTTGTTGGTGCCCATCGCGGATGCGATCTGCCGGATTAGAAGGATCTCACCGTCCGCGCAGGGTCTTACCGGAATCGATGATTCGAGGTTCCGAAGACTTGCGCCCTGAAACGAAGTGCCAAGCTGGAAAAGCATGTTGATCTTCTTGAGTTCCTAAGGGATACTTTAAACGAAAGGTGAGGTGCCGGAAAACCGCATCCAATGAAAATTGTAAAAACTCGAAGGAAGAGTGCCTGCGCGCAGATTAGGCGGGAGTGCTGAAGGTGCAACTCACGACAGTAGCGATCGAAAAGCCGGACGACGTTAACTTCGTCCTTGGCCAAAGCCACTTTATCAAAACTGTGGAAGACATCCACGAGGCGATGGTCCAGTCTGTCCCGGGGATTAAGTTTGGCGTTGCTTTTTGTGAGGCTTCCGGCGAGATGCTCGTGCGCTGGACCGGCACGGACGACGCCATGATCGAGCTGGCCAAACGTAACGCGCTGGCCCTCTCAGCCGGTCATAGTTTCATTCTCTTTTTGGCGCCTGGGTTCTTTCCTGTCAACGTGTTGAACACGCTCAAGATGGTGCCCGAAGTTTGTCGCATCTTCTGCGCTACGGCGAACCCGGTTGAGGTAGTGATCGCCGATACCGAGCAGGGAAGAGGGATTCTCGGGGTGATCGACGGCGGAAAGAGCAAGGGTGTAGAGGGTGCCGACGGCATCGCGTGGCGGAAAGATCTCCTGCGCAAGATCGGTTACAAGCTGTAGCTTACCAACAACCGGCGGTCCTGCCATCACATCCCAATTCCGGTCACTTACAATTGGCTTGTGCCTCCATCACTCCTTTTCGGTCGGCCGCCTTACCTTTTTGGTCCGGTGGTGAGGGCTAGCGGTATCGTCATTACGGGAATCGGCGAGAGGCGGACCGTTTTCTCAGCGACGCTGCCCATGACCATGTGCGGCAGGCCGGTCCGGCCATGGGTTCCCATGAGGATCAGATCCGCCTTTTCGCTGCGCGCCTTGGCAAGGATCTCCCGGCCGGGGTTCCCCCAAACCAGAACCGTTTTTGCGGCCAAGTTTCGCTCCCGCAGCTCGTCGCTCAGATTCCGCAGCAGCGAGGTTGCCAGCGTTTCGAGAGTCTTTCGGTGCTCGACCAGCTTGAGCGTGTCGGTGACGCTGTAGGGGAGGGATTCAATAACATGCATGAGGATCAACGTCGCCGTGAATTTTTCAGCAAAAATAGAAGCGTAGCCGATCGTGCTCTCCGAGTAGGAGGAAAAATCCACGGGGACGAGAATCTTTCTTATGCGCGGCGTTTCCTTATTCATGATTCCTTCTTTGGTTCCGAGCCACGGTCTTCTTCACTGGAGTCTCACAAACCCGACACCGGCAGTCAACAGGCGTACTAATAAATGCAGGTCGGACCCGAAATCGTCATTGATTCGAGAATGTGACGAGATTATTCTCACCCTAGGAGGGGATGTTATGCCTTTGCGCACAATCCTGATACTGATCCTTTTGGCTGCAATCGCGATTTTCGCGGGGCTCAATTGGGGCGCGTTCACCGCGCCGACGACATTGCTGGTCGGCTTCGGAACCGTTGAGGCCCCGCTCGGGTTGATCATGCTCGGGCTCATGGTTTTGCTGGCCTTCCTGTTTCTTATCTTCGTGACTTATCTCCAAACAACGGTCCTTCTCGAAAGCCGCCGCCACGCGCGTGAGTTGCAGGCGCAGCGGGACGTTGCGGAACAGGCCGAAGCTTCCCGCTATAGCCGGTTGCGCGAATTTCTCGAGGCCGAATTGCAGAAAATCAGGTATCGCAGCGAGCTGGCGGAAACCGGAGTCATAGCGCGATTGGACCAGCTCGACCGCGAGCTGCGCGCATTGATCGAACAATCGGGCAATACGCTGGCTGCCTATATTGGGGAACTCGAAGACCGCCTCCAAAGGGAGATTGGCGGAAAGGACCGAACCACGCCAGCATAATAGAATCGTCCAAAATCAGGGCTGCAGTGCACCTCCCTAGTTCGATCTCTGCAATCCCGGCTATACGGTCGCCACGAAAATCGCTGCCGCTTCAATGCTTTCCTCATCCTGCAAGGGTTCCCCCTCTTGGTCCCCCGGCTTTCTTCGTATTCTCGGGATGACTAGCCAACTTTAGCCATCGCGCAATCGGATATGGTTTCATCGGCTTTGCGTGCCCCAATTTTGCGTGTTTAAGCGATATTTTGTAAGAATTTGTAATCCTATTGACCGATCCCTGAGAAAGTAATAGACAAGTAACCATCCATATGACCGACCTCATGGACACCAAACAGGTCGCCCGTTATCTGGGGATCAATGAGAAAAAGATATATGCCATGGCCAAGGCGGGGGGCATTCCATGTACTCGGGTCACGGGTAAATGGGTTTTTCCTAAAAAGTTGATCGATCAGTGGATCGAGGAAAGTGCGGCCAGCGTGGTTCAGGGTAAGGGCAGGGAGGAGCAGCGGACGTTTCTGCTGGTTGCGGGCAGCGACGACCCGAGCCTCGGAACCCTGCGTGATCTGTATGCCTTCCGTACGGCGGCGGGGTCACTGTTCATGGCGCCTGGTGGAAGCACCGCCGGCCTGACGGCGATGCGAGAGGGACTGGCTGATGTGGCGATGACACACCTTCTGGACCGAGAAACCGGTGAATACAACCTGCCTTTCGTTAAAAGAATGCTTCCTTCCGAAGTTGTAATCGCTTCACTCTTCTATCGAGAGCTAGGATTAATGGTTGGGCGGGGAAACCCCAAAGGACTGGAAAGGATATCTGATCTTGCGCGCGGAGGCGTTCGAATCATCAACCGGCAGAAAGGCTCAGGCACGCGCCATTACTTCGATCTGGAGCTTGCTCGTCTATCCATGGCGGGTGACGAAATCATCGGCTACGGAGACGCTGTCGCCACGCACCTCGAGGTCGGACTCAAGGTTATGCGCGACGAAGTGGACGCGGGGATTGCCACAAAGGCGGTGGCCCAGATGCTCGGGCTTGATTTCGTGCCGCTCACTCGTGAGCGCTTCGATGTGTTGATACCCAAGGAGCGATTTTTCACCCAGGGCATTCAAGTGCTTTTAGATATCATTGGATCGCGAGAATTCCGGGAGCAGGTCGCTCAGATGGGCGGGTATGACGTATCTGAGTCGGGCCGGATCATCGCAGGATGAGAAGAGCGCAATCTCGCGCAGAGCCGCGAAGTGCGCCAAGGGTAGCCAAGGGTAAAGGAGTAAACGCTATGAATCGGAGAATCCCTATTTTGTTTGCTGCCCTAGTGAGTTTTTTCTTTCTCGAATGGACCTTGTTGCCAGCAGCTGACGTTAAAGAGAAGAACGTCATTCTATCGACCACGACGAGCACCCAGGACTCGGGCTTACTTGACGTCCTGGTCCCCGTGTTCGAGAAGCAAACCGGCTATAACGTTAAGACGATCTCAGTCGGCACGGGCCAGGCGCTGGCTCTGGCCGCAAAAGGAGATGCGGACGTAACTCTGGTCCATGCGCCGAGCCTCGAGAAAAAATACGTCGCACAAGGCAAAATGCAGAACCGCCGGCTCGTCATGTTCAACGATTATGTTATCATCGGTCCGAACAACGATCCGGCCAAAATCAAGTCTGCTAAAACGGCCGCTAATGCATTGAAACTTATTGAAAAGGCGAAGGCGCCGTTTGTCTCGCGCGGCGATAACTCCGGCACGCATAATCTCGAGAAGTCGTTGTGGAAAGAAGCGGGAATCCAGCCCAAAGATGATTGGTACATCGAGTCGGGGCAGGGGATGGGAGCCACTTTGGGTATTGCCAACGAGCGAAACGCCTACGCGATTACCGATCGCGGAACCTACCTGGTGCTGCGAAAGCGAGTGACGTTGCCCATTCTCGTTGAGGGGGACAAAGCGCTGCTGAATGTCTACTCGGTCATGGAGGTCAATCCCGCCAACGGACCGCGAGTGAATGCGAAGGGCGGCAAAGCATTTGCCGATTTCATGGTTTCGCCCAAGGCGCAGGATATCATCAAAAGTTTCGACGTAGAGAAATTCGGCCAGCCGCTGTTTGTGCCTATCGCAGGCAAACGCGAGGGGAGAGCTGGGAGCCTAGCGTGGAACTGATCTGGAGCGGTGTAGCCAAGGCTTTCGAGCTCGTTCTCGGCGGAGACGCGGAGGTTTGGTCGATCACCTGGCTTTCTCTCCAGATCTCCGGCGGCGCGACCTTAATCTCACTGTTGATCGGAATTCCGCTTGGGATCCTTCTAGCGATGACCCGCTTTGCTGGGCGGTCGATGACTGTGGCGTTGATCAACACCGGGATGGGTCTACCGCCGGTCGTGGTCGGTCTTTTCCTTTCGATTCTCTTATGGCGCAGCGGCCCGCTGGGGTTTATGGAGCTGATTTACAGTCCCACCGCCATAGTCATCGCCCAGGTGATCATCGCGTTTCCGCTTGTCGCCGGTCTAACGATGGCCAGCTTTCAGAGCCTCGACCCGAACCTGGCGCTCCAGTTGTTCGGCATCGGCGCTTCCAAGCTGCAAATGCTATGGCTCCTTTGCAAAGAGGCGCGGCTGCCGTTGCTTGCGGCGGTTATGGCGGGTTTCGGCGGGGTGATCTCCGAAGTCGGGGCTTCGATGATGGTGGGAGGCAATATTCGAGGAGAAACCCGGGTCTTAACCACGGCGACGGTGCTGGAAACCGGAAAAGGCAATTTCGACATTGCCATCGCCTTGGGGCTGGTTCTCCTCGCTCTTAGCTTCGCCTTGAATTTTTTGCTCACCCATATCCAGCAGCGAGATCGGACCAAATGGCCGAGTCTGTCCTAGTCTTACGCGATATCTCCATACAACACGGACCGGTCACCACTCTCAAAATTCCTTCACTCACTGTATACGGCGGAGAAGTCCTCGCCATCGTCGGACCCAATGGAGCAGGAAAATCGACGCTCCTTCGCGTCATGGGCTTGCTCCAGAAACCAAGCACGGGGACAATTGTCTTCGCAGGCGAGGAAGTCACCGCGGCGAACTCTCTTGCCATCCGGCGCCGCATGGGCAGTGTTTTTCAGGAGCCTTTGCTACTGAATCAGACTCTCTTTTACAACGCTTCGCTGGGGCTGAAGCTTCGCGGCCTGAGTCGCGATAAAATTGAAAAGCAGCTTCGCCCCTGGCTTGAGCGGCTCAACATTGCGCGTCTCGTTTCACGGCAAGCCCGCACGCTTTCCGGCGGCGAAGCACAACGGACAAGCCTGGCCCGGTCCTTGTGCTTGAATCCAGAATTGCTTCTCTTAGACGAGCCTTTTTCCGCGCTGGACGCGCCCACGCGAGAAAGCCTTCTCCTGGATCTCCAGCAGATCCTGAGAGAGACGGGCATCAGCACCGTTATCGTGACTCACGACCTGCACGAGGCGCGCATGCTGGGACAGCGCATCGGAGTTCTGAGCCATGGCCGGCTGCTTCAATTGGATTTGGCCAGCGAAGTTTTTACTCGACCTTGCAACGAAGAGGTCGCCGAGATTGTCGGTGTCGGCAACAGAATTCCCGCGCGTGTGGAAGCTCTGACCGACGGTAGGATGGTCGTTCTTTTTTGCGGCTGCACGGTGCCGGTCAAAGGCGATTTTAAAACCGGCGAGCGGGCGTTGTTATGTCTTCGAGCCGAAGACATCAAGGTCAGTCGCTCGCATGAAGAGGGGAATCGCTCGGAGCGAGTGAATCAAATCAAAGCGAAGGCTGGAACAATATCCCCCTGGATGTCTCAATATCGGATCGCCATCCGGGCGGGCGATCACTGGCTAACCGCATTGATCAGCAAGCCTCATTTCGCGGAACTTCGCCTCGGGGAGGGAGACGAGGTTTTGGTTTCTTTTGATTCGGCGGATCTCCACGTGATTAGAATTTCTAACGGCGCCTAAGTTGCAGAACGTGACAGAAATCGGTATTAAAGTTGCGAGCGCGGGGCCTGCTTCATATCACCTCATGGCCTACCTGTTCGGCCGAAACGAGTAGGCTAAATATCGGAGGAAACGATGGCGTTATCGGGACAACAGTTTATCAAAGAAATACAAGAAATGGTGCGCAAGAAACATTCCAAAGATCATCCGATCATCGGCATGATCGAGGGCGGCGAGTTAAGCCGGGAGCAGCTCAAGGGATTCGTCGGCCAGTTCTATTTGTTTTTTCCGAAGCCATTTCCAAAACCGATAGCAACGATGCTCGGGCGCTGCCCGGACGATCCCGAGCTGGAGAAAATGTGGATTGAAAACGTCGTAGAAGAGGGGACCGGCGAAATCACCGGCACGGACAGTCATAAAGGATTGTTTATCAAATTTGCCCAGGCGTGCGGTTACGGCAAAGACGAGCTGGATCGGGTGGAGCCGACGCCTGAAACGAGCGCGTTTCTGGATTGGCGCGAGCTGCTGATGTATCAAAAATCATGGCTCGAACTCTATGCTTGCCAGGGCTTTTGTCTGGAGGGGAGCGCGAGCGAGCGTATGACGCGTATCGTCAATGGCCTGACCCGGCACTATGGTTTTGATCGCGATTCGGAGAATATCCGCTACTGGACCCTTCACATGGGCGTCGATGAGGAGCACATGAAGGTGGGACCGTTGACGGTCGAAAGATATGCGACGACCGACTATCAGCAGGCGCAGGTACGGGCTTCGATACAAAAGACCCTCGATCAATTCTGGCTTGCGTTCGACGGCATCAAAAGAGCCTTCGTCGATAGAGATCCGTTGTACGCTCGGTGGCGGAACGGAAAGTAGGGGCAACCGGCCGGTCGCCCGTACAAGGAGGAATTTTCAATGGAGATGGTAGACCTGTCCCGAGTGATTTACGACGGAATGCCCAAGATTCCGGCTTTATCTGACGTTCACGTCCAGAAGTTTTTCAGCCTGGAGAAAGGCCATCCCCTGAACGTAACCGAGATTTCATTGCCATGTCACGCCGGCACCCACGTCGATGCGCCGGTTCACATCGTTCCTAACGGCAAGTCTATTGAAGAAATTCCCTTGGACGCATTCGTCGGATCCGGAGCGGTCATCAGCGTCAACAAAAAAGGCGGAGAGGAGGTCACGGCCAAAGACCTCGAGAGCTCGGGAGTCCCGGTCAATCGCGGCGATATTCTCATGCTCCACACCGGCTGGGACGCCAAATTCGACGGCCCAGACTACAACATGCATCCGTATCTATCGGTCGATGCGGCGGAGTGGATGGTTAAGAAGGGGGTCAAGCTGTTCGGTATCGACTGCATCACTGTCGATCTGCCAACGCCATTGAGGCCGAAGGGATTTGATTTCCCCGTTCACAAAACACTGCTCGGCAACGATGTCTTGATTGCCGAAAACGTGGCTAACCTCGGCAGTATCGTCGGCAAGAAAACCAGAATCATGGCCTTGCCCCTGCGGATAAAGGGCAGCGACGCCGGGCATGCCAGAATCATTGCTGAAATTTTGAGTTAGAACGATGGCGGTTACAAAACGAATCAGTGGAATCATCGGCGCCTGTCTTACGCCTTTCGGCGAGGATGACCGGGTCAATTACAAGGCTCTTGAAAAGGAGATCGAGTTCCTGGTGCCGGACTGCGATGCTATCACGGTTGCCGCAGTCGAGGCGGCTGAATATACCATGCTTTCACGCGATGAACGAAAAGAGTTATTGCGAGCCGCTACAGAGATGATCGCCGGGCGCGTTCCCGTAATCCTCGGATGCTCAAGTCCCGCGCCGCGCGAGGTGATCGAATTAGCCGAATACGCGGCAACGGTCGGGGGCGATTTCGTTCAGGTGCTAATGCCGCTTCGCCCCTGGGGTGGACAACCGACGATCGCGGAACTCATGGAATTCTACACCCAGGTCGCGTCGGCGAGTCCGCTACCGGTAACCTGCTATCACAACCCCGGCCCCGGCGCGGATCCCCCGCAGGACGCTTTCGTCAAGATCAGCGAAATCGATAATATCCGCTACTTTAAGGAAAGCTCACGAGATATTACAAAAATATCCAGATTGATTGAACAAATTGAACTCGCGGGTAGGGGTCATTACTTTACAACTATGCAGCCGCTGCTGGTCACCCTCATGCTTGGCGGCTCCGGGGCCACGATGCCGCCGCCGGGCACGCGGATTGGCTGCCATATCGTAAGGGCCTTCCGGGCGGGGGATCTCGAGACCGCGCGGTTTTGGGCCCGCTGTTATGCTTTGTTCCCGGGAAAATGGGCAGCGTATGGGCTTCCGCCTGTCATGAAATCGGCGATGAGGCATTTCGGCGTCGACATCGGGGATCCTTGCCGTCCGTATGCGCCCGTGAGCCCGCGAGACCACGAGCAAATCGGACAATTCCTCCGCCAGGTTGGACTGATCGGTGAATCAGGGCCGACACCCCAAGGCTTGCTCGACGCAAGCGAGAAGCTTCGGCAGGAAGATACATTTCTCAGATAGCGTTGGATCGAAAGCATAGCCTGGTTGCGGCAAAGTTATGCCGGAACAGCGCGCGGCGAATTATTATGAAGGAATGGATTAAAGACTTATCGGATAAAATGATTCTTTGGTTTTTAACCGCAACCTCTGGATTTGGGAAAGAACTCACCGACGAGGGCCGGCGCGAACAGCGGCTCTGGCGGGAGCAGAGGCTAAGAAATTTAAAAGGCCTCGCCATCCGATCGCGGCAACGGTTGGATGCCAAGAAGAATACTGACTGACCTCCTGCGCGCGGCGGAGAGCGAACGGATGAAATGCGTCGACTGAACGGGCGAAAGCAGATCGTCGTCTTAGGCGGCGGCAGCGGAGGAGTCGTGGCGGCCACGAACCTGGGGCGCAAAATCGGCGAGCGACACGATGTGACCCTGGTGGACAAGCGGCAGGATCATCTTTTTATGCCCGCGTATCTCTTCGTCATGGTGGGTGACCGGCAGCCTCGCGAGATCACTCGAAGCCTGAAACATCTTGAACGGCGTAACGTGAAATTCATTCAATCCGAAGTTTTGGGCATCGACTCCGACCGCCAACAAGTCGAGCTTCAAAATGGCAGAATCGATTATGATTACCTGATCGTATCCCTGGGCATGCAGGTCAGGCCGGATCTCATCCCGGGCTTTGCGGAGGCGTCCATTCATCCGTGGGAATTGGACGGCGCCGTACGGTTGCGTGAGGCTCTCGCAACGTTTAATGAGGGTCGCGTCGTTGTCGGGGTGCCTCTGGGGCCCTATCGATGTCCGCCGGCGCCTTATGAAGCGCAGTGGATGTTGGACAGCTATTTCAGGAAGCGGGGTATTCGCGACCGCGTGCAGATCGAATATTTTACCCGCGACCCAGAACCCGCGGGCGAACACCGGAGTCCGGTCGTTTGGATGGACGATGAGAGCCGCAGGCGAAACATCAAGCAACACTACGATTTTGTCGTCAAGTCTATCGATCCGCAGGCTAAAATAGTTTCCGGACTGTATGGTTATAAGATTTCCTACGACTTATTGGTCATGGTGCCGCCGCACCGGCCGGCCCAAGCGCTTTTTGATTGCGGCCTTGCGGAGACCGAAACCGGAATTCGCGTGGATTATGAAACCATGCGGACGAAATGGGACAACGTTTACGCGATTGGAGACTGCGCCGATATGCCGGCGTCGAAGTCGGGGGGCGTGGCCCACCAGGAAGCGGACGTAGTGGCCCATAACCTGGCCGTTGATATCACCGGAAAGGGAAAGCCGGTCGATCTCTGGCTACATACCATATGACTGCTGGCATTCGGCGCAGGCCGCGCCGCGGCAAACCGAACCACATATCCCACAGGCTGGCCACCGTTCGGGGCCACCGAGGCGCGCACCTGGGGATCTTCACGGCTCATCTATTGGGCCAAGATCGGCTTTGAGAAATGGTGGCTTTGGCGTTACTTCTAGCCGCTTCACCGGCCGTCGAAAAAGCCTAATCTGCTTTCTGTCTGCGTGCGACGCACAGGCAGGCATTGCACCCGCTCGACTCGCTCCAACGTATTCCGAAGCAGGTTGAGGTTTAGGTTAAGGTTTAGCTCAGCCTTAGCTGAGACCTCTTTGGGCCGGCCTGGAAAAATAGATTGGGAAAAAGGGGAAGGGATTGACTAAAGCTGGCTAAAAGCAAAAATCGGCTCGTAGGGCAAAGTTGACATAATAGTTCTTATCAGACGTTATGTGTATCGCTTATTTGCCGGCTGGCTGAGCCGTCGCTTTGGCTTCCAGCTCGGCAATCTGAGCCGAGACATAGGGCGTTAGTTCCCTGTCGCCTTGCTTGAGGTATTCCCGGTAAGCGGCGATCGCGCCTTTTGCATCGCCCAATTG
>JBOHVS010000206.1:0-3927 GCA_050735975.1 Binatia bacterium
GGTAGTGGTTCAGTTACGGTCGGAATCTACTTTTACATCAAGAAAGATTCCTCGCTGCGCGCTCGGAATGACACCTAAAAAGGATTTGTCATCCCGAACGACAGACTGTGTGAAAACTCTTTCGAACGGATAAGTACTCAATTTCTAATCAAACCGCACCGTTCGTGGTGAGCCCAGTCGAACCATGAACGGTGTTTTCATACAGTCTGACAAGTGAGGGATCTTGGGCCAAATTGAACCACTACCCTCCGCTCTGGGCTTGTATTAGAACATGGGAAGAATACCGTTGTCCGACGTGGTGGTGTTTCAGCCATGGGAAAAATGGCTGGCGATGTCTCGCAGCTGAGAAGTTGGTTTCACTGCAACGCGGATCGAAAACGCGAGATCTAAATCAATTCCCCGCAGCAAGCTGACGGGGTTATCACACTTGTCGATCCGGAGCGTTCAAAAGCTTTCTGTAACATAGCCTTGACAGGGTTCAATGCTCCTTGATAAATGCCGTGTTCAAAAACCATCCACGAGCATTCTTACGAGGGGGATCCTATGGGCCATAAACCGTGGCAGCGACAGGGCCTGATCGTAGTTCTCGCTCTTCTTGCCTTCGCTGTCATCAGCGGAACCTTGATTTCGTCCTTTCACTGGGTCAACAAACCTTTCCCTGGTTTTTTCCTGCATGAAAATCTGACTGTCGGGCCCTACTCGTTGCCTCATTGGAGTGGCGGACGTGGGGGACTGAAGCCTCTCGACGTTATCTCGAGCGCCGATGGAAAGCCATTGTGGAGCCGAGCTGAGCTTTACAATCGCGCAAAGAAAGCTCCGGCCGGGACGAGCTTTCGCTACACAGTCGTCAGAGGTTCGGAATCGCTGCAATTGAACATTCCTTCGGTGCGCTTCTCCTCTTACGACTGGTTTCTTAGCTTCGGCATTTACGTTCTCATGGGCGTTGCGTTCTTGGTCATCGGCGTTGCGCCATATTACTTTGGGGCGAACTCCCCGGCCGCCCTTCCGCTTTGCTTCATGGTGCTTGCGGTATTTGTCTGGTTCGAGACAACGTTTGATTTCATGACGACGGGAGTGTTGCCGAAAGAGCTGCGTATCTTTGCAGTGACCCTGACCCCGAGCGCCGGGATTCATTTGGCCCTATTACTCAAGATGGGAAAGCCTTTGAGCCGTACTCGACCCATCCTTGTTATCGTGATCTACGGTACCGCCGTCGGTCTTGCTTGTTGGAATAGTCTGACGTTTTTCGGTCCGGTGGATCGATGGATTGTGGCTTTCCGGGCAGGTTATCTCTATACCTGCGTTGGGGCGCTGGCGTTTTTGACGATCCTCTGGTCGGCCCTTAAACGAACCTTGCCGGATTTGGCGCGCTCTAGATTGCGCGTGATGTTCGGCGGCGCGGTGTTGGGTTTTCTCATCCCGACCTTCAGTACGGTGCTGACCAGCTCCTTTCAGTGGTCGATTCCCTACAATTTCGCGCTGATTCCGACGGTGTTCTTTCCGTTATCGGTGGCCTTCGCGCTTCTCAAATACAGCCTCTTTGATCTCGGCAACGCGCTCAAGGTCGCGCTGAGCCGTGTCACTTTAACGGCATTTCTTTTGGCGATGTACGTTGCCGTGGTGGTTCTCCTGGGGAGTTCGGTAGGTATCTATGAAAAGGATCCGCTCATCCCGTTGCTCTTCTCCGTGCTGGTTGTGCTGTTCTTCAACCCGCTGCTGCGGTGGATTGAAGGAGTGGTGGATCGATACATCTATCGTCAAGACTACGATGCCGCGGATGTCCATAAAGAGATCAGCCTGCATCTTCGAACTTTGGCGACTGCGCAGTCGCTTGCCAGTGGTTTTGTGCAGTTGGTTTCACAACGTATGAGCCTCAAGTCGGCGGGCCTGGTTTACCAGCCCAAAAACGCTCGGGAAGTCCTGGCGACCGAGCAACGCGATACCGGCTTGGACTATGGGGTTATCGCTCAGCACGTCAGCTCTTTGTGGGATCCCAATCTGGTAGGGCATTACCAGGGCATATCACGCAGCCAGGTAGCCGGCGATCCCCGGTTTCGTGACAGACGAGAGGAACTCCTGAAGGTTTACGAGGACCTGAGGTGCGAGTTCTTTATGCCTATTGTTTTTGAGCGGGAGGTTCGGGGATGCGCCTGGTTTGGCGCGAAGCGATCGGAAAGGGAATACAGCGCTGAGGATCTGAGATTATTGGGAATCCTGACCGATCAACTGGCGCTCTCGCTGGAGAACGGCAGGTTGTTCGAAGAGTCAGTGAAGGCCCGGGAGGAATATCGCAGTCTTTACCAAAACGCTGAACTGGCCAATAAGCAGTTGGTCGAAAACGATCGAGTTAAGAAACACTTCGTAGCCAACATCTGCCATGAACTGAGAACTCCCATCAGCACGATTATCGGTTACAGCGAAGTTTTGCTGGATCCGGATTTTCGCGGCGATCGGCGCGCTATCTTGGAAAAGCTCGTGAATAATGGGCAGGATCTGTCCCGGCTCATGGATAGTCTGTTAAACTTCTCGCGCATGGAAGCGGACGCGCTCTTCAATCGATTGGAGCCCGTCAACGTGAGAGAAATACTGCGGGCGCTCGAGCTTATGACACAACGACTCATCAGAGGGCGTCCGATCGAGTTTAAAATCGGAATCGAATCAGACATCGAAACAATTCACAGCGACCCGAAAAAGCTTCAGGAGATTCTGGCGCAACTCTTGACCAACGCCCTGAAATTTACCGAGAGGGGCGAGATAGAAGTCAAATTGCGAACCACCTCTGAGAAGGGCCGCGCCTTCTTGGAAATTGTGGTTTCCGACACCGGCATCGGGATCGATCCGAAGGACCAAGCGACTATTTTTGAAGCGTTTCGCCAATTGGATGGTTCTTCAACCCGGCAGTACGGCGGGACCGGAGTAGGTCTGAGTCTTTGTCAGAAACTCGCCAATGCGCTAGGCGGGAAGATCAATGTAAACAGCGAGGTCGGAATCGGCAGCGTGTTCCGCGTTTTATTGCCTTTGACGCCGGCAGATGCCGATGCCTTACAGGCGGCGTAGAAGAGGCATGGAGCATGGAGCAGGGGAGTGGCGTTTTGTGTCTAGGGATACAGATGGTAGGATCGTGACAAATACCAAAGGAGACAAGGAAACCAATGGCAGAACTACGTCGCTTGGCAATTACAGCGGAAAATCCCGCGCGTCTGGCTGAGTTTTATCGTGAGACCTTTGAGCTTGAAGTGATCGGAGAGGAAGACGGCGCGATGTTTCTCTCAGACGGTGATTTTAACCTCGCTCTCATGCCCCGGCGGGAAACTACAACTGCCGGTCTGAGCTATTTGGGTTTTCAGATGGCCCGGGTCGAATCAATCCGCGAACGACTTGCGCAGGCCGAAAACGGCAACCGCATCCAGATTCAACCCGCCGCCACTTTCGATATCGACCATGAAATGCAAGATCCCGACGGAAATCTTATCGGCCTTTGCAAACGCGCGTTTGACGTATCATTTAGCAAACGGCCGGTGCCGATTCGACACATCGCGCTTTATACGCCCGATCCGCGACGGCTGTCGGATTTTTATTGCGGTATTCTGGGCATGAAGGAAGTGGAACAAACGGATCGTTCGTCGATCTTCGTGTCGGATGGGCATTTCAACCTGGCCCTTCTTTATCAAAGAACGGAGGAAAGGGTAGGGCTCAATCATTTCGGCTTTCATGTAAAAAGCAACGAGGAGATGCGCCGCAGGGCTGAAAAGGCCGGCGTCCCGCCCGGAGCCCGACGACCGGATCGAATTCCGTTTGCCGAGTATCGGGTGCATGATCCTGAGGGCAATGGGTTTGATATCTCCGAAAAAGGTTGGAAAGTATGACGACGCCGGTGAAAAAGCCTCACTTGCTTCGTTGCGCTTGGCCGACTCGCTCCAACGTACT
>JBOHVS010000207.1:0-13523 GCA_050735975.1 Binatia bacterium
AGATCGCGGCAAGCGCGCCGATGAGTCGATCGGGATGCTTAAGAAAATCTGGACGAGCGATCCGGTGGAATTTCAAGGTAAGCATTATCGCATTCCAAAATCCTTCATCGGTCCAAAACCCGTGCAGAAACCTCATCCGCCGATCTATATGGCGGCATTTACGCCTTCTGCCCTGAAACGCGTCGCCGCCAAGGCCAACGCCTGGCTTCCAGTCGGAATTCCGCTGAGCGGCGTCGGAGCGATGTTCGATGGCATCAAGAACATGGCAAAAGAGGCCGGTCGCGATCCCTCCGCGCTCGAGCTCATTATTACGGCGGGCGTCGAAATTCATAAGACGCCCGTTGAAAAAGAACGGATCGAGTTCACCGGGACCCTCGAGCAGATTGGCGAGGATTTCGCGACAGCGCGGAAACTCGGCGCGGCGGAGATCGCCATTTACGCACAATTTTTGCCGGCCGAGGAAACCGCCAAAGATCTTATCGCTCGAATGGAAGATCTCTGGCCGATCGCAAAGCAAGCTTGATGCTTGAACGATAGGTGGGGAAGCGCCGGTCGGAATGAACGCAATCGAAAGCTTCGGGTCGGACCAGCGCAAGGTATTGATTCAACTGTCTAAGATTGCATAAAGGGCATCGTTTAAACGCTTAGAACTTTTTTTCGCACTCAAATCGCCCTCGAAGGAAAGCGCCGGC
Source organism: Binatia bacterium (assembly GCA_050735975.1). Classification (GTDB taxonomy): domain Bacteria; phylum Desulfobacterota; class Binatia; order UBA9968; family UBA9968; genus DATMBL01. The sequence continues at coordinate 693 of JBOHVS010000207.1, forward strand.
GATCCAATCTCGCTGCCGGCGGCTCGCGTTGGCGGCGGGAGCAAACGACTGCGGCCATGACTCACCCGATGAGCTTGCAACCCACGGCGGCGCAAAGCCTCGCACGGTTCATCTGTGACTTGAGTTATCGGCACATTCCGGCCGACGCCGTGTCGCGCTGCCGGGAGCTGCTGTTGGATCAATTGGGTTGCCAGTTGATCGGCGCCGGCATGCCGTGGAATCAGCCGGTCTATCAATTTGTCAAAAGCGCGAAGAGCGGCGGCCCGGCCCGGATCGTAAGATATGGCAACGAAGTTCCGCTTGACGACGCCGTTCTCGTGAATGGAACGTTCGCCCAGGGTTGCGAGCTAGACGACTACTACGATCAAGGCGGCGGCCATCCCGGTGCCGCGACCGTGCCGGTCATACTCGCGCTGGCGCAGAAGCAACCCGTCAGCGGGGAGGAAATGATCACCGCCATGGTGGTTGGCTATGAAGTCGGGTGGCGCATCGGCCGTGCGCTCTTGCCGGAATTGATGCAGCGCGGCTATCACGCGCAAAGCGCGGTAGGCGTATTCATCGCCGCCGCCGCGGCAGGCAAGATTCTTCACCTCGATCCGGAACGCATGACCCATGCGTTGGCCATTGCCGGCAGCCACGCCGGCGGCACGATGGAGTACGACCAGAGCGGCGGCGAGGTCAAGCGCCTGCACAACGGCATGGCCTGCTGCGGCGGGCTCCGCTCCGCGTTGCTGGCAGAGATCGGACTCACCGGACCGCCGACGATCTTCGAAGGCAAGCGCGGCATTCTCAAAGTGATGTCCGGGAAGTGCAATATCGACCCGATCGTTAATGATCTTCAGGCCGGAACGGAAAATCTGGCGCTCTACCATGCGGCGATGAAGCGATTTCCGGTGAATGCGAGCCAGCATTCGCCGATCGAGCTGCTCGACAATTTGGTCCGCGAGCACAAGATCGACCCGCGGCAGGTTACGAAGATCGAGGTCGCGGTCAATGAGGGTATCCTGCTGCACGGCGGCACCATCTATGAGCCCAAGGAAGTCATCGAAGCCCAATTCAGCCTGCGCTTCTCCCTCGCGCTGAGATTGCTCAAGGGCAATAACGATCTGCCGCATTATCTGGATCCCGCGATGTGGAGTGATCCGGCGATGTTGGAGATCGGCAGGAAGATCGAACTGCTTGCCGATCCCACGGCCACCGGCCCGCGTCGTTTCGCCTGCCGCATGCGCGTTCAGGTTTCAGATGGACGTGAAGTTCGCGGTTCTCTGACGGCGCCGAAGGGAAGTTACAAAAATCCGCTGACCGCCGGCGAGTTGCAAGAAAAATTTCAGCGGTTGGGAAGAACAATTCTGGATGATGAAAGGCTTCGGTCGATCGTCGCCTCGGTGGAACGCATTGAAAAAGCGCCAAGCGTCGCGGCGCTGAGCACGCTCATGACGGCGGTGTGATGACGCGTATGCCGGAAACCCGTTTTCGGATGCCGGCATTTTCTCGATCGACTCAGAGAGCCCACTATAAGGAGGCGTTGGATCTCTATGGCAGGAACGATTTATGACGTGATCGTGATCGGTGCGGGCAACGCGGGATTGACCGCAGCCCTGGCGGCACGGCAGCAGGAAATGCGCGTGCTGCTGCTGGACAAATGTCCCAAAGCGGCGCGCGGCGGAAATACGCGTTTTTCCGGCGGCGGCTTCCGCTTCACCTACAACAGTTTGGACGACTTGCGGCCGATGCTGCCGGGACTCACGGACGAAGAGGCGGCGAAGATGGAGGTCGGTACCTATTCCAACGCGGAATTTTTCGAAGACGTCATGCAGGTGACCGAGTATGCCGCCGACAAGAAGCTCACCCATATCCTCGTCGATCAATCCTACGCCACGGCGCGCTGGCTGACGGACATGAACGTCAAATGGATTCTTTCCACCAGCACCCATGCGGTGAAGATGGGCGGGAAAATCAAGTTTCCCTCGGGCCGGGTGATTTCGGTGAACGACGGCGGCCTCGGCCTGGTCGAGATGCTGTTTCCGACCGCGGAGAAAAACGGCATCGAAATCATCTACGAAGCGAAGGCGACCGCTTTGACAGTCGATGCCAAGGGCAAGGCCTCCGGTGTCCGGGTGCAAACGGCGGAAGGACTGGTCGATTTCCCGAGCCGAGCTGTGGTTTTGGCCGCCGGCGGCTTCGAGGCGAATCCCGAGATGCGCGCTCGCTATCTCGGCACGGGCTGGGATTTAGTGAAAGTCCGAGGCTCGCGCTACAACACGGGCGAGGTGCTCAGTTTGGCGCTGGGCATCGGCGCCCAGCCGATCGGCCACTGGAGCGGCTGCCATGCGGTGTTGGTCGACGCGGAAGCGCCAGACGTCGAGTGCGCCTACGAGCACCGCTACTCGTATCCCTACGGCATCATGGTCGACATCAACGGCAGGCGCTTCGTCGATGAAGGCGAGGACTTTTTCAGCTACACCTACGCCAAGTGCGGCCGGGAAGTGTTGCGCCTACCGTGGCGCACGGCCTACCAGATCTTCGACAGCAAGACCCGCCCGCTACTGCGTTCCGAGTACAACCGCGGCTTTCACGTCAGCGCCGATACGATCAAAGCGTTGGCGAAGAAGTTACCGGGCCTGGATTGGGAGAATGTCATCCAAACGGTCGATTCGTTCAACGATGCGGTCAACGACGCGCCGTTCGATCCCTCGAAGCACGACGGCAAATGCACGCGCGACATCAGCCCGGCGAAGTCGAACTGGGCGCAGCGCCTGGACACGCCGCCGTATTACGCCTTTCCGGTGACCTGCGGCATCACGTTCACCTTCGGCGGCGTTGGCATCACCGAAAAGGCCGAGGTCAAGGATACCAGCGGTAACGTGATCGGCGGACTGTTCGCGGCCGGGGAAATCACCGGCGGCTCGTTCTTCAACAATTATCCCGGCGGCTCCGGCTTGATGAAAGGCGCCGTGTTCGGCCGCCTGGCGGGCACCAGCGCCGCCGCCTTCGCCAAGGCGCACCGCGCCTAGGCAGGCTGCTGAAAAAGACTCATATGCTTCGTTGCGCTGCTTAAGCAGGTTGAGGTTCAGGTTAAGGTTAAGCTCAATCTCAGCCTAAGCCTTAGCCTCAGCCTTCCGAAGCACGCGCGCCTCGCCTCTGAGATCTTTTTCAGCAGCCTGCAATTCGGCCGTTAAGGAGCTGCCAGCGCCGTTTCGGCGAACGGCGCAACTTGAGATGCTTCATCGAGCTCGACGATCGGCAAAAAAGGCATCGAGCTCTACGTGAGCGACTTTAGCCTGGCGAAAGACGACGCGCGCTACGACAAGGAGTTCAAAGAGACCTTCGGCTTGAAATGACGCCAGGGATGATGCGGCGCGGCGGCGCCGATTGGTTTGCTCGTTTCGGCGGAATTCGGCACACAGGAGAAACCAAAATGGCAATCGGCATTACTGAACAACTGGCGATCCACACGGCCAAAGTTCGCTACGAAGATATTCCCCCCGAGGCGATCGAGAAGGCCAAGGACTGTATTCTCGACCAGATCGGCGTCGAGCTGATCGGTTCGACTCTGGAGTGGAATAAGATCGCCTATCGCTACGTCGCCGATATGGGCGGGCGCGGCGAAAGCACCGTCGTCAACTACGGCAAGAAAGTCCCGACCCTCGACGCCGCGTTCGTCAACGCGACCTTCGGCCAGGGGTGCGAGCTCGACGACGTCGGCTTCGCAGCCGGCGGCCACCCGGGCGCGGCCACGGTGCCGGTGGCGCTGGCGGTCGGTGAAAAGCAGCGCAGCAGCGGCAAGGATTTTCTCGCCGCGGTCGTCGTAGGCTGCGACGTGATGTACCGCCTGCTCGCGGCGGTGCGGCCATCGTCGGGGAAGCGCGGGTTTCACAGCCATGGCATCGGCGCGCCTTTCGGCGCGATGGCGACGGCGGCGCGGCTGCTGCGCCTGAACGACGGGCAAATGCTCCACGCCTTCGGCATCGCCGGCATGCACTCGAGCGGCACGATGGAATACGACCAGACCGGCGGCGAGGTGAAACGTGTGATCGCCGGCATCGGCGCGCGCGGCGGCATCCAGTCGGCGCTGCTCGCCCAACTCGGCCTCACCGGCCCGCCGACGATCATCGAAGGCAAACGGGGATTTCTGAAAGTATTTGCCGATCTGGTGGAACCCGAGGAAATCACCCGCGATCTCGGCAGCGAGTTCAAGATCATGCGGGTCTGGTTCAAGCTTTATCCCTGCGTCGCGACCGTGCAGGGAGTGATCTACACGCTCAGCAAACTCATCGACGAACACCGCTTCACGGCGGACGACGTCGAGGAGATCCGCGTCGGCATCTCCGAGACGTCGCTGTCGCACGGCGGCGCGATTTACGAGCCGCATGATACCGCGAGCGCGCAATTCAGCCTGCCATTCTCATTGGCCATTCGCTTGTTGAAAAACGACAACGACCTGAGCTTCTACATGGATCCGAAGCTGTGGACCGATCCCAAGGTCCTGGCGCTGGCGGAAAAAGTAAAGAGCTACGCCGACCCGAACGCGAAGAAGGACCAGAATTACAACACGACGATGGAAGTCAAGCTTACTAAGGGCAAAACGTACAAAGCGTTCGAGCCCTATCCCCCCGGCTCGCCGCTCAACATGGTGAGTCGAGACGTGCTGCGCGCCAAGTTTCGCAAGATGGCGCGCGCCGTGCTGACCGACGAGCGCATCGACAAATTGATCGAAGCCGTAGATCGACTGGAGACCTGCAACGATACGGCGCAATTGATACCGCTGCTCGTGAAGTGACGCGCAAGATCGCTAAGATCTAGGAGACGACCAGTCGCAGGAGCCGCCCGCGGCTCGACCCGGCCGCAAACGCGAGGAACTTCAGTTAGACTGTCGGGTATTGCCATTCGCCGTTCTCACCACGATGCCTCGGCCGCCGCATCAACATCCGTTCGTCGGTAGAGATCGAATTAGTGGGGTATGCCTGGCCTAATGCGAAACACAGGAATGCATCATTGCAAGACCTGATCATCCACTGTGTTCGGCGTGGCGGCGGCGGAGGTCGCGCGCCAAGTGGGAATATCGACCTCCGCTGTTTCGAAACTCCTAACCAGAACTTTGTCCAGCTAGTCAACAGCGTCCCCCTAGCCATCTTATCCGGTCATAGCTGGTACATCGAACCGATCGGCACCATGGTGCCTCGGGCAAAGAACGAGAGGTTAATTATGCTGAAGAAGAAAATAATAATGGGGGTTCTGCTATCTCTCATTGCCGGCACGCTGATGGCTCAGGAGGTTAAGGTCACGCCTCTCATGACGAAGGTTATGACGGACGTTTCCGGCAAGGAAGGCCTGCTGATAACAGTAGAGTATCCGCCCGGCGGGTCGGACCCTATCCATCGTCACAATGCACATGCATTTCTATACGTGCTGGAAGGCTCCGTCGTGATGCAGGTGAAGGGCGGAAAACAAGTGACGCTCACACCGGGACAGACCTTCTATGAAGACTCCAACGATGTTCATATCGTTGGCCGGAACGCAAGCAAAACCAAGCCGGCAAAATTCCTTGTGTTCTTGGTCAAGGACAAGGGCGCTCCAGTGCTCGTGCCAGTGAAGTGACTGGGGAGCGTCTTTCCCGCTTGCTCCGAATTATCGTCGACGGAGTACTGGAAACACACACGAGAAACGAGCTGTTATGGTTCAATAAACATTGGCAACGTTCTCACACGGATGCGCCTTAAACGTAATGCGAATCCGAAGTGAACTTAAACACTCGTCCGATTGCGGGCGACTACAGAAAGGAGAGCGCATATGAAGATCGCGATTATAGGTGGCAGCGGGTTGATTGGGACGAAACTCGTGAACAAGCTTCGTAAAAGTGGTCATGAGGCGCTGGCGGCATCACCCTCCTCGGGCGTCAACACCATCACTGGTGAGGGGCTGGCGGAAGCGCTTGCGGGCGCCCAGGCTGTCGTCGATGTGGCGAACTCGCCTTCGTGGGAGGACAAGGCGGTTTTGGAGTTTTTCGAGACCTCCGGTCGCAACCTCCTTGCCGCAGACGGCCGCTGGAGTAAGGCATCACGTTGCGCTGTCGGTCGTCGGCACCGACCGCCTTCTCCAGAGTGGTTATTTCCGTGCGAAGATGGCTCAAGAGGACCTGATCAAGGCTTCCAAGATTCCCTATACAATCGTTCGCTCGACGCAGTTCTTCGAGTTCGTGAGCGGCATCGCCCAATCGGCCACCGATGGGCAAACGGTTCGCTTGTCGCCTGCCTTTGTGCAGCCCATCGTGTCGGATGATGTTGCTGCCGCACTGGCCGAAGTCACGCTCGGGGCGCCGGTGAACGGCACGGTCGAGCTAGCCGGTCCCGAACGAATACGTCTCGACGAAGTGGTCCGGCGATTCCTGAGCGCAAAACAGGACGCTCGTCAGGTAGTCTCAGACGTCCATGCTCGCTACTTCGGCATAGAGTTAAACGATCAGTCCCTCACGCCGGGGGACAACCCGCGCATCGGGCCGACGCGTTTCGAGGACTGGCTCAGCCGCTCCGTAGCTCAAACGTAAGTTACCAGGCAGGGTCGACGCGCAGCTCCGAGAGTGCGCCGAACCGCAAGGAGTTGCCCGTCACCCTGCCTAAGTATGCACGAAAGAAGGAGGCAGAGGTCAGGAGGCAGGGGTCAAATCTTGACTCTGGTACTTCACAGGAGATGTGTAGGCAACTATGGCGCGTCCATTGAGAATCTTATACCCCAATGCTTTTTATCACGTCACTTGCCGGGGTAACGACCGGCGCGTAATTTTCCGCGACGATCATGACCGAGCGCGTTTTCTAGAGCGACTTCGGAGCGCGCGCGAGATCTTCAGCGTCCGCGTGCACGCCTATGTACTGATGAGCAACCATTTTCATTTGATTGTCGAGACGCCCAGGGCCAACCTGTCTGAGTTCATGAGGCAATTTAATATTTCCTATACTGGCTACTACAACCGCCGGCACCGCCGGATCGGCCATTTGTACCAAGGACGATTCAAAGCCATTGTGGTGGACAAAGACAGTTATTTATTGGAACTGAGCCGCTACGTTCATTTGAATCCCTTACGGATCAAATCGAAACTGCAGCGACGGTCAGAGAGTTACGAGGGTCAGGTCTTTAACTTTGCTGTTTTGGATCTCACCGTCTGCTTCGTCTGCTTCTTGGTGCGCTTGTCGTTAGGCTATCGGTGGTGGCACTTCGGCGCGTGTTCATTCGATTGAAACGATGCACGGATTTCCGATCGTGACCGATTTCACCTTGTACCCTTGTTCCTCCATGATGACGCGATAACCTGCTTTGGCGTCATCGTCACCGATGAACCAGAACCGAGGTGGGGCTGGGGTCAAATCTTGACTTAGGTACTTAGCGTTACGAGATCCTGAAACCACTTTTGGATCTTCGGTTCAGTCTCGATCTTTTTCCGGATCGCTCTGCGATCCCGGCTCACCAAGCCTTCATCCAAACCGCCAAAGCGGTCTCCGATCGCGCGTTGCTTAAGCCCGCTGAGAGTATCGCCAGGGGACGCTGTTGACTAGCTGGACAAAATCTTCGGGAAAGCAGTCGACAGCATTGACTTATTTTCGTCTGACAAACAGTTGCCGCTTCAACTCATCCCACTCGGCGTATTTTTTCCGCTTCTTCGGGACCGTATTGTTCGTCGACGTCGCGAGTGCCATACCTCCAATATGCCTGCTGGCTCGTATCTTTGTCAGTAAAATTTTGTAGCGACCTGAGCATGGGGACCGGGGTCGAGTCTCTAACTTTGAAAATCATGCAATCGTCCCGCGCAACGGTTCTGCGTCTTCTCTCTTCAACTCGCGAGCGAGATTTCCTGAAAGGGTTCCCCCGCCTTATGCGGTGCGATCCGGATCGTCACTTTTCGATCTAGTCTCTTGAGAAAATCGAGCAGCTTATCGGTGGTAAAGCGGCTGTAGTGTCCGTTCATCAGGTGCGATACGTCCGACTGTGCGATACCCAGGACAGCGCCAATTTCTCTTTGCTTCAGATTTTTGTCTTTGACAATTTTGTGAACACAAAAACCGATTTGTGCTCGCGCGTAAAGCTCGGCCGAATCCTTGAGCCCCAAATCGGCAAAGACATTCTCACTGCCCTCTTCGAATTTAATTTTCTTTTTCCTCATGGCTGGCAAGCTCCTTTGCTTCTTTGTACCGCCGCTTGATCAATTCGAGATCGCGCTTCGGTGTCTCGATGCCCCGTTTCGATTTTTTTTGAAAAGCGTGCAAGACGTATAGTTTTCTTTCCAAGCTGCACGGCAACGACCGTGCGATAAGCATCCTTGTCGTAGCGCACCGCAATCTCCAAAACACCGCTGCCAACACCTCTGAACGGTTTGGTATCCCTGGGCGTGCCGCCAAACTGAATCAATTGTAATTCGTCGCCGATCAGTTTCCGGGCTGGTTCCGGAAATTGTCGAACCTTGCTCTTCGCGTCTCCCAGCCAAATCACAAGCCGCAGAATCGGGATGTCCAAGCAGTTCCTTCCTGCACGGTATGATATAGTAAAGTTACTATGGCGCCAATGCAAGCCCGATCGCGGGGTATAGATCGTGGGGTTTAGAAGGATGAAAACCGTTTTTTCGCTGTCAGACTCAAGAAGCTAAAGTGCGGGAAATTCGGGCAACGAGCAGGACTGGCGATAGGCGTTAGGCAAGAAAGTCGATCACACATGGACTTTGCGACCGCCATCAAGACGCTCAATGCTTTGTTGACGAACCGACAGCCCGTCGAATTCAACAGCTCGTGGATTCGAACACACGCACCCCGCTGCTACCGCTTTTTCCAAAGAAATGTTCGCCGAGAATACGGCGGAATCGATTGGGATCGCGTCACGGTCGCGTTGGACCGGAAGTTCCAGCGACTCTGGAAGCCCTCGGAAGCGCGGAAGCCGAGGAAATCCTATGAAGACCGTAGTGAGATCGAAACGATACTGAGAAAACACCCCGGGAAATTGTATGTTTTCATCTCACCGCGCAATAAAAACGACGAGCGACTTGCCGATAGGATTGGAATCAGCTTCGTCCGACTTGCTCAAAAAGGGAATCTACTCGCACAACGAGAGTTATGTGACCTTGTTAAATTTACCGTCGATACGTGGATTGAGCGATACGAGACGATCGCGCGCTGGTATGGACATGAAGAGGAACTCCAATCGCAACTCACAGCTTGCATACGTCGCTACCGCTACACGGGTTCGTTCTTGACCTACGTTTTCCGAACCCTTGAATACGCCGGCCGAGGAATCATGCCCGCTCGCCTGTATTCGTTAGATCGAACGAACGAACCTTCAGCGTTGTTTTGACTCGCCGGAGTCCTGATAGCCTTGCCAGGGAATATTTAAGGCCATCCTGCGCCGCCTCTTAAAGTGCTGCTGCCGCCTAATCCATACCCGTCACATCGAAACCAAGAGTTCGGGCGGCGATGCCGAGTCGAGTATCATGGGTCAATAACAGATCCAGATTCTCAATTTCCCGTATCGAGAGCGCGGTGGCCAACGCGGGTCGGCGCCAACCTCAGCCGGCACGATGTTGTGGTTCATTCGGAAAAGGTTGGTCGCATCGAATTTTCGCTTTAGCGCCGCGAGTCGGGCCAGCTTCGCGCCGTTGGCCGCCTGGACTCCATCGGCGTTCGAGCTTTCACCTCCTGGGTCACCCCTCGGGGGTGTCGAGTATCACTACGCGGGCACACAACCAATTCCCGCGACCGGACTTTCACCGGCTAGACAAGCAACCGTATAGGCTGCATGCAAAGGCCGCAAAGATGAAAGGGAGAAGAGAAGAAAGGTGATGCGATGAAGCTTTACTACAATCCCAGAAGTCGCGCAGTGATCGCCAAATGGATGCTCGACGAGTGCGGCGCCGATTATGAGATCGTTTCCATCGATTTTGAAAAGCGCGAGCACACAGCGCCCGATTTTCTTAAGATCAACCCGGCCGGCAAGCTACCCGCCCTTGTCGATGGCGACTCCAGGGTCTTTGAGGGTGCGGCTATCTGTCTCTATCTCGGCGACAAGTTTCCGGAGGCCAACCTGGCTCCCAAAATCAGCGCCCCCCGAAACGCGGCCGTTATCTCTCGTTGATGGTCTATTCGACCTCCCAGCTCGAGCCCGCCATGACCGACACCGTGCTAGGAATGCAGACGCCGCCCCAACGCGGCTCGCCAACTGGCTCGATTGGGAGGTCGTCACAGATAATGGACTTGTGACAAGCCGCAAGCCGGCTGATATTCCGGCCTTCAATCGAAAGATGATTGAGGAGTTCGCCGAAGGCAAGCACAGGGCCCAGAAGGCCTCAGCGACCGATACGTAAAGAAGGGCGGTAAAGGGGCAGGCTGGTTTTCCGATCCAACTTTCAAAAGTAGCCTGTTCCCTTTAGTTATTTCTTCTTTACCGACCTGTACGCCGCGTCGATGTTGGCTCCCAGACGGTTTTGGTCATGCCAGTCGGCGTACTCAGGCATCTTAAGTTCCTTTTTCATATCGGCGAGAGACTTGCCCTGTGCCGCCATTTCACCCACCCGCTTGAGGAGCAGGGTATAAAACCCTTCGTATTCGTCGAAGACTTTCGTCGTGGTGGGCGGACCGTGACCGGTAACGACAATTTCCGGGTTCAATGATTTCATCAGCTTGTAGCTGGCGAGCACGTCCGGGATCACAACCGACGGGCGGAGGTTGAGGAACCTTCTTACATTAGCCGCCGACGACGCGAACAGCACACGCTCCTTCGGCAACCAGATCGCTGTATCCGACTCGCTGTGAACGTTTTTTAGATAGATCAGCTCGAAGGTACGCTCGCCGAGATGGATCGTCACCCTGTCCTTGTACTCGACATGCGGCGTGATCATTCTAAAGCCCTCCAAAGCCGCACGCATCTCGGGGGATTTCGCCGCGAGTGTTTCGGCGCGCTTGGGATTGAACTCCTTTTTCATCGCTTCCGTTGCTCCCTCGTGGTTGATGATCATGGCTGGCGGCGAAAATATAAAATGATTCGCGGTATGATCACTGTGGGTCTCCGTGTCAATCAAAAAATTGATCGGCTTATCGGTAACTTGTTTTATTGCGACCAACATTTTTCGGGAGTCCAAAGGGCTGTTGCAGCTATCGATCAAAACGACGCCTTCCCGGGCAACGACGAAGCTACAAGTCGTGGTGGTCGCGTCGGGAGCGAAAACGTAGATTCCATCCTTGACCTTTGTAAATCCCGGGCCGAGATCCTGGGCCCCCGCCGGCAAGTTCAGGCGCCAGAAAGCAACGGCAACGAAAAAAAAGAAACCCAATCGCATCTTCATAGTTGCCTCCATTGACGATGGATCCACTCGATCCAAGCTAGTCGAAACCTCGGCGAGGCGTCAAGAGACCGGAAGACAACAAAGCCTTCGAGTTTGACATAAGGCCGGCGCATCGGATACCCTCCCTTCCGCAAAACGGGTTGGTCAGGTGCCAACCATCTTTTGCCCTGGTTTCAGCGCCCTGAGCTCAAGCCCGGCCCACAATGGTCTTGCGAGAACTCTGAGGTTCTTCGTGGCCGTATTCTCAAAAATAATTCCGCTCACTCACCGCTGCGCGGAACGGTGCAGCATCAGAACCGTGCATAACTCAATCGGTAGAAGGAGGTCACAATGAAACGCCTGTCTGTCATCATTATCGGCCTGCTTGTTATCGGATTCACCGTGTCCGGCTGCTCACAACAAATGTCCGACCGAACTGACGCGGGATGGATCACCCTTTTGGACGGTTCCAACCTGGATCACTGGAACCGCCTCGGCAACGCTAACTGGAGGCTTGCGGATGGCGCCGTTCAAGCTGACAAGGGCAGTGGCCATCTGGTTTCGAAAAACTCCTACACGGACTTTCAGATCAGGGCCGAGTTCTGGGCCAGTGATGACGCCAACAGCGGCATTTTTATACGCTGTTCCAATCCCCAAAAAATCGCCGCCGCAACTTGCTACGAAGTGAATATCTACGACAAGCGTCCTGACCCGTCTTACGGCACGGGGGCCATCGTGGGTGTGGCCAAGGTATCGCCGATGCCCAAGGCCGGCGGCCGATGGAACACCTATGAGATTACGGCTAAAGGCCAACAACTCACAGTCACGCTGAATGGAACCCGCACCGTCAATGTCCGGGACGGCAAGTATGCTCGTGGGCCGATCACGCTGCAGTATGGCGCGGGTGTCGTGAAATTCCGCAAAGTGCAAATCAAGCCGCTATAGCCCGCGCGCGGCTTTTTCCCCGTTGGGGCGGCAGCTTGGCTTCATGCGCGCCACTGCTGCCGACGGCGATCGCCCAACTAGCGGCCGGCGAACCGGGCTCGCGTCTTTTACTTTCAACATTCGGCGGCGACGACGCACCCCAGCGCTCTAATTTCGTGTCACCGGCGGGAGTATGCGATAGCCAACTATTGAGTTGAAACGTTCTGCTCGCTCTCGACACTTTTTTGAACCGTCGGGCGCTTCATCATGCGCTCCTGCCATGCCGTGTAGGCGCTGAGCTCCTTCATGGGAAATCCGCCGCGCGTGCCCCAGCCGTAGAAAACCAGAGCGTAGGGATCAACGAGCGTGTACTCACGGCCCATGACCCAGTCGTTTCCTTGGATCATGGAGTTGATCTCCTGGCAATTGGCCCAGAACGATTTTCGCCCGTTTTCCTTGACCGCGGCTTGCGCCGCTTCGCCTTCGGCGAAACGCTCGGGGCGATGGGAGCGCTGGTACGAGGGATGCACGATACTCGAGAACCAGCACATCGTCGCGATGCAGCGCGCCTCCTCGGCCGGATCGGTCGGCATCAGCTTCTTTTCCGGAAACCG
>JBOHVS010000208.1:0-30956 GCA_050735975.1 Binatia bacterium
TGCTGCCGATAATTGGTATTTTCGTGACCTTGCAGTTGGTCACCGACCAGCGCGCCGGCACCCAATCCAAGACCGCCACCGATGGCTGCGCCAGCCCCAGGATGCCCGACAGCCGCGCCAATCAGACCGCCCGCGGCGGCACCGCCAAGCGCGCCAATGCCGGCTCCCTTTTCTCGAGTAGTAAGAGAACCGCCCGCGCAGCCTGCCGTAAAAAGGCTCCCCGTCAGTAATAACATTGCTGTTTTGCTCACAAGTTTTCTGTTCTTTTCCATTGTTTTCTCCCTTTCTCGCTAATTCATGGTTTCTTTGCTTGTACGATCTTTTGCACTTTTATGTTTGCCGCTATTTTTCGTGGACTTGCCTGGTACGTCACGCTTGTTATCGGCTTTACGACGCCCACCAGCGCGAACCCAACCCTTCTCTGGGTCCGCAGACCACTGGGCGTTTGTATTCTCCGCTCCCTTGCTACTCATATGCGGGGCTGCTTGCCCTCCACGATGACTTGTTCCTCGTTTGCTTTGTCCACTCTCTACCGGCGCGCTCGTGAGCCATGGCAGCAGGCCGCCGAGTATCGTCAAAGTCACCAAGCGCCTGGATGGTTTCATCACCCTTCTCCTTATAGAGTCCTCTTAAAACCGGAATCATCCACCTGACCACCTGCCGCTGTGCCGTAAGCGTTGGTTCTCGCTTGTTCTTCCCTTATGAGAACGAGCGTTTCCCGGAAACGCCGGACCATCGCATTGAGAATTACAAGAATATTTACGTACTTCCCGAATTCCATACGATTACTCTCGGTTCTTTCTGCGCGCTTATTTTTCATAGTGTCCCTTCCCTTCGTTCGTCGGTTCGTTGCTGGAGTCTATGTTGGTTCTGGAGCAACGCTCATGCCATACGAAAAGCTTTGAAACATCAAATGGTTACGTACAAGTTCCAGATGGCGAGGCAAGTAAAAGGGTAAGAGTCGGGTAGAAATTACTCGGGCATAGGTGAGTTAGTTACGCTGTGTCGCAGCTTTGCTATTCGTTGTCAGAGCCTGAATGCGATCAGAGATTGCGGGATGCGTTGATAGAATACCTCCACCGCCCTCGCCACCGGTCTGTTTTAACCATCTGAGCGTGTCCACCATCACCGCTTTCGAATAGCCGCTGCGGCTCAGGATCGTCATTGCATAACGATCCGCCTCGAACTCTTGCGGCCGGGTGTAGCTGCGCGCAAGTAGTGTACCCGCGAGCGGGGTAATGGCGCTGCTCCCCGGAATAAACTGCTCCAGCAAACCCACCCCTAGCCCCAAGCCGGTAAGCAAAACCTGCGCTCTGGTGGCGTGGCCGAGATGGTCGTGGGCAATCTCGTGGGCAAGTACACCGCGAAGCTGATCGTCAGTCGCTTTGTTCAACAGCCCGGTAGTCACCACAAACTCGCCGTTGCCGGCACTGCCCGCGTTCACGTTCGGATCGTCCACGACGCGGATGCGGATTTGATCCAGGCGCCGCCCGCGATCACTTCCCTGCAAGAGAGGGAGCATCACCCGGCGGAGCCTCTCGAGATGACTGTCGGTGGCAGACGAATTACGCCTTCCGGGGACGGGCGTCTCCCGCAACGCAACGGTCCCGTCAGCAAGGGAAACACCGCGCCCTATAATCCAGAAACAAAAGATTAAAATTACAATTCCCCAAGCCCGTTTCATCTCTGCTCCCGCGCGACGCATCCCGTCGCTTAGTAGATGATCGAGCCGCGCTCTATCTGATGCCTGCGGGCTTCGTACTCTCTCCGGCCGATACGCTCGCGGCGGTAGTTATCTTCCAGCCGGTCGGCCTGTCGTTTCGCGTTGATCTCATAACCGGCACCGGTCGCCAGAGCGCCCGTGGCCGCTCCTGCTACGAACTCACACCCCGCCAGAGCCAAACTTCCCAGGAGTAAAAGTGTCGCTATAGCCTTCATGATTTGCACCCTCCTTCTGTCTAGATTGACGTCCTAAACGCCGATTTATTAACGATCGCTGTGCTGGTCCGTGTTTCTCGATACAGAAAAGAGCCAAGTTGATGATTTGAGCATTCGAAGGTCCTTGAAACGCAACCCGCGTGCCAATGCGAAACTCCATGCTAAATTGGGTATTTATAGGCGTGTGCAGGAGAGAGAGGAAGGAAAAAAGTAAGGAACGAGGGAAAATTACTCGGTCCGGTACAACGCAAGCTTGGCATTTAAAGTCTTCGGGGTGATGCCCAAAAGCCGCGCGGCCTGGGTCTTGTTGCCGCCGGTAGTCGCCAACGCTCTTTCGATTGCAAGGCGCTCGGCCTCAGCGAGGGAAAGCGGTTCGCGATCAGACTTTTCGTCTGAGGCACTGAGGCAGAACTGCTGAAAGTCAGCCGCTGCCAGAGTGGGACCAGAGGGCAGCACTGCCAGCCGTTCCATGGCATTGCGCAACTCTCGTACGTTGCCGGGCCAAGTGTGAGCCTGAAGCGCGGCGTCGAAATCTGCCGCCCAAGGCAACGGCGACCGGCCGTATTTTTCGGCACAAGATTCTAAAAAATGGCGCGCCAGCAACAGAATATCTTCGCTTCGTTCGCGTAACGGCGGCAACTCCAGATGAAAAACGCTTAACCGATAGAAAAGATCCTGTCTGAGCTTGCCCTCTTTGAGCGCTGTACCGGGCGAACGGTTCGTCGCGGCGACGACCCGCACCGAGACGGGGATGTTTTCCGTGCCGCCGACTCGGCGCACCTGCCCTTCTTCCAAAACGCGTAGCAACTTGGCCTGGACCTCCGCCACCATCTCCGTAATCTCGTCGAGAAACAAAGTGCCGCCGTCGGCTTGCTCGAAGCAGCCGATGTGGCGCTCCAAGGCGTTGGTAAACGACCCTTTCTCGTGGCCGAAGAGCTCGCTTTCCATCAGGGTTGGCGTCATGGCGGCGCTGTTTAGAGGCAGAAAGGGGCCTTCTCTCCTGGGTGATAGGTCATGAATGGTTCGAGCCACCAGCTCTTTCCCGGTGCCGCTTTCTCCGCTCACTAGCACGGCCGCATCCGTTGCTGCTACCTGGCTGAGTCGCTGGTACAGCTGACGCATGGACGCCGACTTACCGATCAGAGCGCCATACGAACCCAAGGGGGACTCCAACTTCTGCCGAAGCACGTTCGCTTCACGGGCGAATGACACCTGTTTGAGTCCCTTTTCCAGAGTAGTACGCAGCTTTTGCGGTTCCAGTGGCTTGGGCAAATAATCGTAGGCGCCGAGTTTGATCGCCTGGACGGCGGTTTCGATCGTTGCCTGGCCGGTCAGCATGACGATTGCGACTTGCTGCGCTCGTTCTCGCAGTGCTTCGACGAATTCGAGTCCGCTCATGCCCGGCATCATAAGATCGGTGACAATCGCGTGCGGTAGCTCTTTTTCACAAATGCTAAGAGCCTCCCTTGCTTCTGAAGCTGCGGATGCGCGGTAGCCCCAATTCTCCAACAACGAGGTCAAGCCCTGGCGGGTTGCGGCGTCATCGTCGACTACAAGGACCGTTGCGCGCGGGCGTGCCATCAAGATGCCTCCAGCGGGAGAGTCAGGCGAAAAACGGCGCCGCTACCTGTGCCGTTATGGTCCTCATACGCCAAAGTCCCGCCGTGAGCTTCCATAATTAACTGGCTCAACGGCAATCCGATGCCGCTGCCGCCGGTTTTGGTCGTATCACCAAACTCGAACATGCTTGTCCGCCGGTCGGGCGGAACGCCAGGACCCCGGTCGGCAAAATGAACAATCAATTCCGAGCCGTTTTTTTGCGCCGTGACGTGGATTTCACCTCCGTGCGGCTGGGCCTCCATCGCGTTTCGGAGAAGATTATCGAAAGCTTGCCTTAACCGTGTGGCGTCACCCTGAACCTGCCAGGGCCCCGGGGGAAGGTCCTTTGTAAGGCGGATCTTTTGGCTTATGCATGGCGACTCCAGCGCTTGTAGGCTTGTCTGGAGCACTGCCGATGCATCGAGCAGTTGTTTCTGCATGACGAGTGGAGCGGAGTAGTCCGTGAAATCGCGAACCAGTTGGTCAACCTGACGGACGCTGTTTTCGAGCGCCGCCAAGGAGGGCAGCTGTTGCCCATCACCAGACGAGGAGTTGGTTGCGCGCAGGAGTTCGAGATGAATCGCAAGAGCGTTCAAAGGCGTTCGTACCTCGTGCGCCAATGTTCGCGCGGCGACGGCCAGCCGCTGGGTCGGCCCCGGAGCACCGGTACCCTTACGCTGCTTCATGACCAGGCGGTCAATCAGATCGAGGCTTGCGCTGACCTCGTCGCGGCTGGCGTAAACAGGACGGGCCTGATAAGTCCCCTCGTCGGCTTGACGCAAAGTCTCCGTGATCAAACGAAAGCGGCGAGTATAAAGCGCGGTCGTGAACAACGCGCTCAACAACGCTACGCCGCCACCGAGCGCGAATAAGAGAGTCAGTTGCCGCCAGAGCCCGGCGAGTAATTCGGTCCAGTCAGCGGGATTGATCCACAGCCTTAGTCCCCCGGGACCTTCAACTCCCGCCGGCATTTGCAGCGGCACCAGAACATCGTAGTAGTAGGCTTTTCCATGTGTTCGCGAGCTAATCATTGCGGCCCCGTGGCTCAGGTTCTTATACAAAACCGAATCGGTTAAGGATTCTCCCGGATCGTGCCCCATGGAGCTATAGAGAATTTTGCCGTCGGCATTGAGGACCCACATGGCTTCGATGCTGCCGCTACGGTCGATGAACGCCCGCATGAGACCCTTCACCTCGGAATGTCGTGAGATAGGACGGCTGGATTGGGTTCTAGTCTGAGAGGCGCCCGGGAATATCTTGCCGAGAAAGCTCCAAAATGAATTTGCTTGAGATGTAGCGGATCTCGGCTGGTTTACGTTGGGCCGCTGGCGAAGGCTATCAGCCAAAGCGATTTCGACCTGCCGCGCCATGACGAGGGCAGTTTGAAGGGTTGCTTCCTTTGTGAGTCTTTGCGCAATCAGCCAGAGACCGGCGGCGAAAAGGCCAAAAATAAGGAGCACGGTTCCTAGAAAAACCGCCACCTGTTGCTGGCGCAGGCTCATGTTCCGCATAGGATACCAGATTGGCCAAAAGCGGCAAAGTTTATCTAGGTAGGGGGACGCCCCGGCCATGCCCGCTTCAGGCGACCACAACTTGCGCGGTCCGCCCCTTTATTGCATAGTGAGAGACGATGTTGGTTGACGGCTACAGCCGGTCTATTAAGGACCTGAGAATCTCGGTGACGGACCGGTGCAATTTTCGTTGCACCTATTGTATGCCTCTGGACGAATACGAGTGGATCAACAAAAGGGAAATCTTGTCGTTTGAAGAGATTACCCGGCTGGCAACTTTGTTTGTCCGACTCGGCGTGGAAAAAATCCGACTCACCGGTGGGGAGCCCCTCGTGCGGAAGAATCTTGACCGGCTGGTCGCCAAGTTATCCGCCATTGAAGGTCTGAAGGATATCTGTCTCACGACCAACGGCGCGCTGCTGGCGGAAAAGACCGCAGCGCTCAAAACAGCGGGGCTTAAGCGCGTCAATATCAGCCTGGACACTCTGGATCGTGAGAAGTTCAAACGCATGACTAAGCGCGGCGACCTGACAAAGGTTATCGAGGGCATTCAGGCGGCCAAAAGTTACGGTTTATATCCAATCAAGCTCAACGCTGTAGTGGAGCGGGGTGTCAACGACGACGACATTCTTCCGCTGGTCGAGTTTTCCAGAGAGAACGGCTTTGCGATGCGCTTCATCGAGTATATGGACGTGGGCAATGCCAACAACTGGACTTCGGGGAAGCTGGTTTCGAAGAAAGAGATTCTCGAAAAGATAGCTTCCCGCTATCCGTTGAGAGAGGTCGGCCGGAATCAGGGAAGCGCGCCGTCGGTTGACTACGAATTTGTCGACGGGCGCGGCGATATTGGCGTCATCGCGTCGGTCACCGAGCCGTTTTGCGATAGCTGCACGCGAGTTCGTCTCACGGCCGATGGAAAAATGGTTACCTGCCTTTTTTCCCAGGTTGGCCATGATCTGAAGGCGTCTCTACGCGGTGGGGCTTCGGACGAGGAGATTTCGGAGTTCCTAAGCTCAATCTGGCGGAAGCGGACCGATCGCTATTCCGACGAACGACTGCAGGCTTTACGCTCATCGACTTACGATCCTAAAAGCCATAAAAAGATTGAAATGATTTCTCTGGGCGGCTAACTCGGCCGTTTTGTACAGGCGCTAAATAACCGCGCAGTGTCGTGCGTTAGTCATCACCCACGTTGATCAATGACTAAACTCGCGGTAGCAGACCGCGCCTTTCCAGCTCTTGCCGTTGTTCCGGCGTGAGTTTTTCCAGCGGGATGTACCCTCTCTGCTCATTTCGTTTTGTGCAATCGCCGATATAGCTCTCGACCCAACCAACGCCCATACCAAACCCGGAACCGCTGCACTCTACGGTGGCTCCGCTCTGAGGGTGGACGAGGGTTATCCCGCGCGAGGAACAGGCCGAGACGATTAGCAACGAAAAGCCCAGAAAATAGGGCGGAGCCTGTGGCGTTTTCATAGGTTAACGGTTGGACGTAGCTGGATCACGTTTGGCTTACTGATCCTGATGTCAATCGGTTCCAAATGGACGCCGATCTCTTGACCACCTCTCACGTGGCGATTATTGCACACCGGTTTCGTTTAGGATAGCTACTGATGCTCATAGAACTGAGCCCAAATCATCTTTAATGCGATTAGCGCTATCCCGCGACGGCTGGCTGCTTTTTGCCACATGCGGAATTCGGTCGTTCGCATACGGCTTCCTGTCCGTGGTACTGGGCCTGTATCTCGATACCCTAGGACTTGGGGCGACGAGCATCGGGTGGATTTTCACCGCCGCTTTGGCCGGGGGAGCCGTGATGACCATCGTCATCACCGCTGTGGCGGACAAGTTCGGTCGAAAATCGTTGCTGATTTTAGGCGCGGTCCTGATGGCTATAGCCGGCTATGTGTTTGCCGTCAGTGATAATCCGGCTCTTCTCGCCCTAGCCGCGATCTTCGGAACCATCAGCCCTTCGGGAAAAGAAGTCGGCCCTTTTCTCTCGCTCGAGCAGGCGATTCTTCCTCAGGCGAGCGAAGACCGGCACCGAACCGCAGTTTTTTCCGCCTACAATCTCGTCGGCTCGCTCTGTGGCGCTTTGGGGGCGCTGGCCGTCGGGTTGCCATCTTTGTTTTCACTGTCGGAAGTTTCCGGTTATCGGCTTCTAATCTGGGGTTATGTCATTTCCGCTGTCGTGATGGTGGCTCTCTTCGGCTTGCTATCACCTTCGGTCGAGGCACCCACCGAAGCCACTGCGCACACTCGAACGATCGGCGTGCAAAAATCGCGCGGCATCGTCGCCAAGCTGGCGGGGCTGTTCGCCCTCGATGCTTTCGCCGGCGGCTTTATCGTTCAGAGCATCGTCGCCTATTGGTTCTATCTCCGCTACAACACCGATCTGAATGTTTTGGCCGGCATCTTCTTTGCCACAAATCTATTGGCCGCCCTGTCCTTTCTGGCCGCTCCCCCGATAGCTCGCCGCATCGGACTCTTGAACACGATGGTTTTCACCCATCTGCCGTCGAACTTGTTACTTCTCTTGGTACCATTGATGCCCAGCCTGGAACTAGCTGTATTGATATTCCTTGCGCGCAATTTGCTGTCGCAGCTCGACGTGCCGACTCGCCAGTCGTACACCATGGCAGTTGTGGATGCCGGCGAGCGCGCGGCGGCAGCAGGGATCCTGTCGGTCGCACGCAATGCAGGCGCCGCGCTCGCGCCTCTCTTCACCGGCGCCATTCTGGCAAATCCGCGTTTGGGCTTGCCGTTCCTTTTGGCGGGAGGGCTGAAGATTGTTTACGATCTCTGGATTTTGGCTGTGTTTCGCCACGTACGGCCGCCGGAAGAAGACAGTCGAGCACAGAATATTGAGAATCGCAGACAGCCTCAGCAACGGGTATGATCCATCGGTTCGTTGCTATCCGGATTCGCCTAGCGGCTATAATTTAGGACTGGAGACTTCTTGAACCAACCGGCAACTGACGAGAGAGATACTGCCAGGGCTCGTGAGGGCTCGTTCATCGAAGTGTTGGGAGCCGCCACCCGCCTCGGACTTACTTCGTTTGGCGGGCCCATCGCTCACCTTGGCTATTTTCATGACGAGTATGTGGTCCGCAGGAAATGGCTCGATGAAAACAGCTATGCGGACCTCGTCGCCCTCTGCCAGTTTCTCCCCGGACCGGCCAGCAGTCAGGTGGGTATGGCGATTGGAATCGCGCGCGCGGGCCTGCCCGGAGCGCTTGCGGCATGGCTGGGCTTTACTTTCCCTTCGCCGCTGGCGCTTGTCTTGTTTGCTTTCGGTATCAGCGCCATGGAAGGAGCGGCTGAAAGTGGTTGGCTGCATGGACTAAAAATAGTTGCCGTAGCCGTCGTCGCGCAGGCGGTCTGGGGCATGGCCCGCTCGCTATGTCCCGACCGGCAGCGCGCCACCCTCGCAATCTTGGCGACTGTCGTCACGCTCGCGTGGCCAAGCGCCGTGGGTCAGGTATTTGCGATTGTCATCGCAGGTTTGATTGGCTGGAAATTACTCATTCCAACCACCCTCCGCAGCGATTCACATATGAGGTTTCCGGTCGGCAAGCGATCAGGTACGATTGCCTTGATTGTTTTCTTTGCCTTCTTGTTCGGCCTCCCGGTGCTCCGCCAGATGGCTCCAAACCTCGCTCTGGGAGTCTTTGACAGTTTCTTTCGGGCGGGCTCGTTGGTTTTCGGCGGCGGGCACGTTGTGGTACCCTTGTTACAAGCTGAAGTGGTCGGACCGGGTTGGGTCACCAACGAGCAATTTGTTGCCGGCTATGGCGCAACCCAGGCGGTGCCCGGACCACTATTTACGTTTTCGGCGTATCTCGGCGCGGTGATGAAAGGCTGGAGCGGCGCGTTGCTAGCGTTGGTTGCTATCTTCTTGCCCTCGTTCTTACTGATCGTAGGCGCGCTGCCCTTTTGGGATTTTTTGCGCAGCAAGTCGAGTTTTCAGCGCGCGCTGAGCGGCGTCAACGCTGCCGTGGTCGGACTGCTTTTAAGCGCTCTTTACCAGCCGATTTGGACCAGCGCCATCCACACGCCCGCCGATTTCGGCCTTGCGCTTTCCGCTTTTGGGTTTCTCATGTTTTGGCAATGGCCGCCGTGGCTTGTCGTCGGGGCGACGGCGCTGGGAGGTGAGGTGATGGCACACATGTAAATCGCCACAAGACGTTTCATTGGACGCAAAGCAATCATTTCACATGGCTGTAGCATCCAGCCGTGTATCGGACCTATGACCAACAGGGTAGGGAATCAATGTTAACGGAAATAGTTGTTATTTTTTCGCTTATTTTGATGAATGGCGTGTTTGCCATGTCCGAGATGGCAGTGGTTACCGCACGCAAGTCACGGCTCGAGGATTGGGCGAAGAAGGGCAATGGCCGGGCCAAGACCGCCTTA
Source organism: Binatia bacterium (assembly GCA_050735975.1). Taxonomy (GTDB): domain Bacteria; phylum Desulfobacterota; class Binatia; order UBA9968; family UBA9968; genus DATMBL01. The sequence continues at coordinate 9,465 of JBOHVS010000208.1, forward strand.
GAACTGGCTCATACTCCGAATCGGTTCCTTTCGGCGGTGCAAATCGGAATCACCCTTATCGGCATACTGGCGGGGGCATTTGCGGGCAGAAACCTTGCCGATCGACTCGCGGCATATGCCGCCTTGGTTCCGTTGCTCGAGCCGTTCAGCGCGGAAATCGGCTTGGCCTTGGTTGTCCTCGCCATAACTTACTTGTCGCTCGTCGTTGGTGAACTGGTACCCAAGCGTCTGGCTTTGCGTCATCCGGAGTCAATCGCCACGCTTATTGCCGTCCCGCTAAATATATTCTTGCGAATTGTGTTTCCCGCCGTCCATCTTCTGAGTCTTTCCACTGATGCCGTGTTCCGTCTTTTTGGAAAACATTCTGCTCAAGAGTCGCCGGTTACAGAAGAGGAGATCAAGACTCTGGTTCAACAAGGCACCGCGGCGGGCGTTTTCGAGGAGTCGGAGCAAGACATGGTCGAAGCTGTGCTTCGTCTGGGAGATAAGACTGCCCGGTCGCTCATGACGCCACGAGCGCAAATCGCATGGCTCGATCTCGATGACTCTATGGAGCAGGTCCGCGAGACAATTATGCAGAGCGGGCATTCTCGCTTTCCGGTGGCAGCCGAAAGTCTCGATAATGTCACCGGTGTAGTGCAGGCCAAAGACTTATTAGCTACCAGTCTCGCTGGTAAGCTTGTAGACCTCAGGGCTTTAGTGCAACAACCCCTGTTTGTTCCAAGAACGCTTTCCGCCTTAGAAATTCTGGAATTATTTAAGCAGTCCGGCAAGCATATCGCTCTGGTGGTCGACGAGTATGGGGGTATCGAGGGCCTGCTAACGCACCACGACATTCTAGAAGCAATTGCGGGTGATATTCCTTTCAGCGAAAAGCCCACGGACCCGAAAGCCGTGCAGCGGAGCGACGGCTCATGGCTGCTGGATGGGATGTTATCGGTAGACGAGTTCAAGGAGATTTTTCAGGTCGAGAGCTTGCCGGGAGAAAAAAAAGAAGCTTACCAAACCTTGGGTGGTTTCGTGTTCACACAGATGGGTCGAGTCCCATCTGTAGCCGAGTCTTTTGAGTGGAACGGCCTTCGTTTTGAGGTGGTAGATATGGACGGCAAACGGATTGATAAGCTGCTGGTTAAGAAGATCCAAAATAAGGCAACGTCGGTCGCGCCGAGCCAGGATCACTCTGAGATGAGGAAAGCTTAGGGGATTTCTAAAGGCTAAGCGCGGCGGAGTCAAAGCTCGCCCATGGCGATGCCATGATCAATCTCCTGACTCCATTCTTAACCGTAGTGATAGCGAGCCTGCTTGCGCGCTTCAGTTACCAGATGGCGCGCAGTCCCGTGCTCCCGCGCTTTGCCCAAGACCTCGGCTCGTCGCCCGAACTTATTGGGCTCATCGTCGCTGCTTCCACCATTACAGGTATTTTTGTTAAGCTCCCTGCCGGGGGCCTTTCAGACATTTTGGGGCGGCGGCGCATGATGCTTCTGGGCACCGTGTTCTTTGCCGTTCCTCCTTTTTTGTATCCGCTCGTCACTGAACCGCTGAGTCTTCTTTTTTTACGCTTTCTCCATGGTTTTGCTACGGCGATCTTCTCACCGGTCGCTTCAGCCTATGTGGCAGATCTCTTTCAGAAAGGTCGCGGCGAAAAGCTCGGGTGGTTTTCCTCGGCTAATGATGTCGGAGCAACTTTAGGCCCGCTGATCGGCGGCTTCATTGTTTTTTCCACTGCCAGTTACTCAATCACCTACTTCATAGTCGGCGTACTGGGTCTCTTGCCCCTCTTTATGGTGCTTCGCCTTCCTGCCGAAGAAGCTAAGGCGGCTCCGGCAAAAGACAGTCCGGCTAGATGGGAGGAATTTAAAAAGGGCATCCTTGAAGTTTTGTCAAGCAGGGCCGTCGTTATCGCTTCTGCACTGGAAGCGGCGATGTATGTTGGTTATGGCGCTTTTCTCGGCTTTTTCCCCATTTACGCCAAGGAGATCGGCTATAACGATGCTGCGATCGGACTCATTATGGGAAGCCAGCTCGCAACCACGATGGTCGGCAAACCGGCTGGAGGCTGGCTCTCGGACCGCATTGGGAGAAAGCCCATGATCCTTTTGGGCATTGTCCTTTGCGCCATCATCACTCCGCTGATTGTACGGAGCGAGGCTTTCGTTCCGCTTATTATTTTCTCCTGTCTTTTTGGTCTGGGTGTCGCGGTTGTCACCCCCTCTACGACAGCCCTGGTAGCCGATCTGGCAAAGACCGGTAGGATGGGCTCGGCTATGGGTGTTTTTGGGACTATCTGGGATAGCGGCGAGGCAGCCGGGCCGATCTTTGCCGGCGTGCTCATAGCCTCGCTCAGTTACTCTTACGGCTTCCTCATTATTTCGGGAATCATGGTCTTGGCGGCAATGATTTTTGCGGCGAGCGTAAAGGACCCCCACCGAACCGTCTCGCGGGCTTGAAGGTCAAGAGCAAAGCGCTATGGGAAAATATGTAAGGATTTGTGGCGTCAACGAGGTTTCACCAGGCACAGCCAAAACGTTCAAGGTCGAAGAAAAGCTTATTGCGGTTTTTAATCTCGACGGGTGCTTTTATGCGACTGACGATATTTGTCCTCATGAAGGCGGCCCGCTGTCATCCGGATTCATTGAGGGAGAAATTATCACGTGTCCCTGGCATGGAGCGACGTTCCACATCATAAGCGGCAAGACTCTGGAGCCGCCAGCCGGAGAGAAGCTGGGCCCGCCGGTCGATAAGGGAGTCTCCTGTTATCCGGTGCGGGTCGGTGACACGGACCTGGAAATAGATATCTGATTGGAGCGGTCATGGAGCAAACATGGCGGTGGAACTTCGATCGAGATAAGGAGGGGACTCAACCCCCGGACTTCGATATCATTCTCGGCGATTGGATTGTGCGGCCCGACCCCGATGCCCCGAGCCCGCCCCGGGTCCTCGCTCAAGAGGCGACCTTCCCAGAGGGAATCCACTTCCCCAGGTGCTTGATCAAAAACCTTCGCCTGGCGGACCTCAGAATGAGCGTGAAGTTTAAGCCGGTCTCCGGCGAGTGCGATCAGGGCGGCGGTTTGGTCTTCAGATTTCAGGACCCCCAAAACTATTATGTTCTGCGCGCCAATGCTTTGGATGATTTCGCCTTATTTAAATCCGTGAACGACCAGCGCTGGCCCGTGAAACGCTATTACGTTCGCAGCGACGAGTGGCAATCTATTATGGTGGAGTGTCGCGGTCCTTTCATTTGGGGCTATTGGAACGACCGCCTTTTGATCGAGGTTCGAGATGAAACCTTCGACGCGGGTAGGGTTGGTCTATGGACGATATCGGACTCGGTGGGTTATTTCGATGATTTGGAAATCACGGCCCTTGATTAAAGAACAAGCGAGGAGGATCTATGGAAACGTTAAAGATTGACGATCATGTCGAGTTCCATCCCAAGGCCTTCGTGCGCAAGCGACTTTTTCAGATGGAAGAGTTCTACTTCAATATGTACTGCGTTCAGGCAGGTCAGAAAAACCCTCTGCACCGTCACCCTAACTCGGCCGAGGTGCTCTTCTTTGTCGAAGGCGAAGGTGCGGTCATCGTGGGCCGGGAAAAGAAAAGTGTAAGCGCCCGAGAGGCGGTCTATGTTCCGGTAAACGCGCCCCATGAAATCATCAATACCGGAAAAAACAACATGATCGTGGTCTTGGTGCAGGCCCCGCTTCCGTGCGAGCATGTTTATGTGCGGCCGGAAGAGATCGGCGAGGTCGTCGAGGTTCAGTGACAGACCCGCTTCTTTTCTCTGTGGACCACTCCGTTTCTCGGTTTGACATGGCTGACTCCGAAATGAAATATGTTATAAGCGAGGCCGAAAAAACGCGGCCACGCAAAGATGTCGAAGATGAGGATCCATGCTTAAAGTCATACCAGTAGAACAGGCCGTGGGTTTGCCGTTGGCCCATGACATCACGGAGATTGTCCCCGGGAAACATAAAGGACCGGCATTTCGTCGCGGACACGTAATCCGGCCCGAGGATGTGTCCAGGCTGCTGGACGTTGGTAAAGCTCACATTTACGTGATGGAACTCGAAAAGGGCGAAATCCATGAAGAGGACGCTGCCAGAAGACTTGCCAAAGCCGTGGCGGGGCCGAATATCGGCCTCACCGAACCCATCGAAGGGCGGGTTAATTTAGTCGCTCAGATGAACGGTTTGCTTAAAATTGATACCGACCTTCTCTATCGCTTTAACTGCCTGGGGGATTTGATGCTTGCGACTGTCCCGGGCAACCGGTATGTCAGGCTCGGCGATGTCCTGGCCGGCACTCGGACTATTCCAGTGGTCGTGAAAGAAGAACTGATTCAGAAAGCCCAGGCGCTCTGTAAGGAAAAACCGATCGTGACATTGCTGCCGATGCCGGCGAAGCGAATTTTTCTGGTCGTCACCGGCAGTGAAGTCTTTACCGGTAGAATCAAAGACGGTTTCGGTCCGGTGGTGAGTAAAAAAGTTGGCGAGCTCGGCTCCGAGCTTGAGTCGGTGAAGCTGGCGCCGGACGACCCGGACGTGATCGCGGGCCATATTAAGGACGCCATGCGGGCCGGTGCTGATGTGATTCTCGTCAGTGGCGGCATGTCGGTCGATCCCGACGACAAAACGCCGGAAGGCATTCGCAGAAGCGGCGCGAAAGTGGAAACCCACGGCTTTCCCGTGTTGCCCGGCTCGATGTTCGTTATGGCCTATCTCGACGAGACTCCGGTCATGGGACTATCGGGTTGCGTGTTGCACGATCCCTTTACGGCCTTCGACGCGCTCTTGCCACGTTTGCTCGCCGGGGAAAAAATCACGCGGGCCGACATTATGGCGATGGGCCATGGCGGCCTGCAGCGAAAGGATGATCACTAAGAGACAGGGATAGAGATAGAGACAGAGATAGAGAGGAGAGTAAAATGCTGGTTCTGCAAAACTTGAAAGAGAGATGTGATCCGAAACTGGCAGCGCTCATCGCGGTGGATGTGCAGAATGATTTCGTAAGCCCTGAAGGGAGCGCCGGAAAGAGAGGAGAGGACGTAACAGCGGCTGTGGCCATGGTGCCGCGGCTGATCCGTCTAATCGAGGAAGCCCGGCGGGTTGGGCTCACGATCGTTTATATCAGGACAACCCATAGTGAATGGACGGACACTCCCGCCTGGATTTATCGCAGTTCACAAAAAAGCGGCTTGAACACTTGCCGCGAGGGAACTTGGGGCGCGGAGCTCTACGAGGGAATTTCACCGCTGCCAAGCGAGCGCGTCGTGGTCAAGCATCGTTATAGCGCTTTCATCAATACGGATCTCAACACCGTGCTGAAAGCTCGCAATATCCAGAGCGTGCTGGTATGCGGCGTTGCCACGAACGTGTGCGTCGAAACCACGGCGCGGGACGGATACATGTTCGACTACTACGTCACTATGATCGATGATTGCTCCGCCGCGTACGAGGCGAAGCTACATCTGGGAACGCTGGAAAATATCCGGCGGCACTTTGGTCTAGTGGCATCGTCGCAAGAAATTATGGAAACCTGGAAAGATCTGCCGACGAAACAGGCGTTCGGACTTTAGGATCAGATAAAGAGGTTCCCACGGGTCGAATAAAAAAGCCCGGCGGAATTTCCGCCAGGGGTTTTTATTTAATGGCCGGTAATGCGAGCTTACTTCATCATGTCCGCGTTAATTCTTTCCAAGGCTTCCAGCGGCGGTTGGAGGTCGTCCTGGCTGAGCTCCGAAAGCGCGATATCGCAAAGATTCAACTCTTCGGCGAATTCTTTGCGGTTGGGATTGTAATAGATTAAACCCGTCAAAAATTTCCCCTCGGCGATGGCGCCGTGAATCGCCTGAATCGCGGTGGCTTTATTGGTCGGATCGTAGTCTTTGCCGAGCTTGTGCAAAATGATGCGCGAGCCATCGTGCATTTCGACTTCATGATCCGTGCCTTCATCGTAATCGGCTTCGATATTTTCATAAGGCGGGATGAAGTCGAGGTCGTGGATCGGATCGAGGTGTCCTTTGACGTACTTCATGCTCTTCGTTGAGCCTTCATGGTTGTTAAACGTTACACAGGGACTGATAACGTCGAGGATCGCGCTGCCTTTGTGCGCTAGCGAGCCCTGAACGAGCGGCGTCAGTTGTTTGCGGTCGCCGGAGAAGCTACGCGCCACAAAGGTCGCACCAAGCGTGATCGCCAACTCGGCCAAGTCGATGGCCGGGATATCATTGACTTTGCCGCCCTTCATGACCGAGCCGACGTCGGCAGTGGCGGAAAACTGGCCTTTGGTCAAGCCGTAAACGCCGTTGTTCTCGATGATGTAGGTGATATTCACGTTGCGCCGCATCATATGACAAAAGTTGCCGAGGCCGATAGCAGCAGTGTCACCGTCGCCGGAAACACCGATCGGCAGCAACGTATGGTTCGCCAAATTGACCCCGGTCGCCATTGCCGACATCCTACCGTGAACGGCATTGAAGCCGAATGATTGGCTCAGAAAATAGGCCGGAGTTTTGGACGAGCAGCCGATGCCGCTTAGTTTGACAACCTTGTGCGGATCGATGCTGCTTTCGAAATAGGCGCGCTGCACCGAGGCCGAGATCGCGTCGTGGCCGCAGCCGCGGCACATCGTCGAGGGCGCCCCTTCATAGTCCTTTTCCGTCAGGTTAATCCGATTAATTTTTGCTTCTGCCATCATTCTGTCCTTACATCTGTGCGGTTTTTAATTCGGCTGATTGTGCCGCATCGAAGATCTGGTCCACAATCGCTTTTGGCGTTACAGGTAAGCCGTTGTAAACGAGTATACTGACAATCTTTGCTCCTAATTCGGGATTTTCGTCTTTGATGATCGCGGCCATCTGGCCGTCGCGGTTCTGTTCCACAAAGTAAACGGTGTCATGCTCGACCAAGAAATCCCGTACCTCCTTCGTTAGTGGCAAGGCTCGGATTAACATGTGGTTGGTTTTCAACCCCCGAGCTTTCAACCTGTCGCGAGCCTCGCGCACCGCCTCGTGGCTGGAACCATAACAAATGATTCCGGTCTTAACTCCTCTTTCTTTCTCCACGATGGGCTTCGGGACTAATTTCCGCGCGGTATCAAACTTCCTTTTCAGTCGATCGAGAATGTATTTATAGTCATTTTCATCCTCGGAATACTTCGCGTCGGCGTCATGGCCGGAACCGCGAGTGAAGTAAGATGCCATGCGGTTTTTGTTGCCCGGCACCGTTCGATATGGGATGCCGTCGCCATCTTGATCGAAGTAGCGGCGAAACTTTTTGCCGGCTTTGGTCCATTCATCGAGTTGCTCCGCGCTCAATCGCTTTCCGTAGTCGTAGGGTTCCTTTTCTAAATGGAGAGGGTCTGAAGACCAAAAATTCATCCCCAAGTCGAGGTCCATAGCCACGAAAACCGGCGTCTGAAATCGGTCAGCAAAATCGAAACTCCGGCGCGCGAAATCAAAGCAGGAATTCATGTCATGGGGAATCAACAGAATATGCCGGGTGTCGCCATGGGACGCACCATACATCAGAGAGATATCCGCCTGCTGCGTCCGTGTCGGCAGACCGGTGGAGGGGCCGCCGCGTTGGATGATAAAAAATACGCACGGAATCTCGGCATAGTAGGCGAGGCCGATGGTTTCGTTCATCAAAGAGACCCCAGGCCCGGAAGTGGAGGTCATTGCGCGGGCTCCGGCCCACCCAGCACCGGCAACCATGCCCGCCGACGCGATCTCATCTTCCGCCTGTACGATGGCATAGGTTCGTTTGCCGTCTTTGGGCTTGCGCAGCTTGGGCAGGTAATACTCCATGGCTTCAGCGAGGGAGCTCGATGGGGTGATGGGATACCAACAAATGACCGAGGCGCCGCCATAAATCGCTCCCAATGCTGCCGCGGTATTACCCTCGGTGATGATTTTGCCTTTGTTGCCGTTGGGGATTTCTTGAAGACGACCAATATTCTGGGTAACCCCCTTTTCCTTCAGGTATTGATACCCGGCGTCGATGCAAACTAAGTTGGATTCAATGACGGCTGGCTTCTTGCCGAAGGTATCTTCGAGAACCGCCTTGATGAATTCCATGTCGATGCCAAATAGATAGGCCAAGGCTCCGACATAGATCATATTACGTTGTTTGGCGCGTAGCGGTGAGGCCGGTACCAGTTTGGCGATCAATTTGTTGGCGGGAACCCCAACATACTGAATCCCGTCGCGTTTTAATTGAGCCGATAGGGGAGTGGAATCGTCGTACAGAATTAGACCACCGTCTCGCACCCGATAAATGTCCTTGGCCGTGGTTGTGTCATTGAACATGACCATCACATCGATGACGTCTTTTCGGCTCAAGTAACCCTCGGCAGAGGCGCGAATCTGATACCAGGTGGGCAACCCCTGAATATTCGACGGAAACATATTTTTTGACGAGCACGGTATGCCCATTTTGAAGATTGCCTTGAACAAGATATTGTTCGATGATGCGCTACCCGAGCCATTCTCGGTGGCGACACAGATGTTTAAGTCATTGATTGTCGGTGTGTCCAAAATTCAACCTCCTTCGCAATTTTTGAATTCTACCCATATTTCCCTTAAAAGACAACGCGTTAAATCGCGCTACCCTGGGGTGTAGTGGTCGTCGGAATCGTAGTGTTCCTGAACCTCCTTCCAGGTCTGGCGCACCCGTTCATCGATATCGAATGCCTTGGCGTATTGGAGGATATCGGGCATCGAAACGATTCCGATAAGCTCGCCTCGTTCATCTTTTACGGGCATATTCCTTATGTCTCGCCGGTGCATCTCACCCAGAACGTCCCTGACCAGATCTGTGCTCGCCATTGTAATGAGAGGAGAGGTCATGACGCTTTGGACGTTAGTCTTTTTGGGGTCCGCTTCCTTCACGGCAACCCGCCTGAGCACGTCTCTCTCGGTAAAGATGCCGTTTGTTTTCCCCTCGGCCGTGACCACGACCGAGCCCAAACCTTTCTCGACCATTAAATCGATCGTTTCATGAACTGACAATGATCCATCCACCGTTACTATTCGCGCCGACATAATACTTCCCAAGATTCTTGCGTCGCTCATTCCTTGACCCAGCTCTACGGCAAGTCCCAGGATGCGGCGCATGGAGACGATACCGACTATTTTCCCCCGCCGCCCGCGCACCAACAGGTGGCGGAACTTTCCCCTATACATCTTGGCGAAAGCCTCTACTATATGCGTTTCTTCTCGTACGGCGCGCACGGGAGTTGTCATTACCTCCCTGATGATCGTTTTCTTCGGATCCAGTTTACTCACGACCCGTTTGAGCACATCTTTTTCGGTGAAAATTCCTGCAGGAACTTCGTTATCCGTTATGACGATCCGCCCGACGTCCTCCGCCGCCATCCGTTCCACGACCTCGTGGACCGTTTGGGAAACTGCGGCGGTCGCGATGCTTGTCGTCATAATCTCGCTGACTTTATTGGAAAGCATGGGGCGCCCCCCTTTTTTTTAAGACCGTATGAGTGTCAATATAGCACTTCTTTGCTTTCGGCTTGCAAGGGCCAGAGACAGATGAGGTTGAGCCGTTTTCCGCGCCTAATATTGCGGCTGGGCGGAAATGCGTGTTAGATTGAGTTTGTCGCCAGGAAGACACGCGAACATGAGCCGTAGAGAGACCGAGTACGAGCACGGGCTCGAGACCGAGACCAAGAAAAAGCTTAAAAAGCCCCCGCTCTACAAAGTTTTGCTGCATAATGATGATTATACTACCAAGGAGTTCGTTGTGCAGGTTCTGCAGTATGTTTTCCACAAGGAGCATACTGAGGCTGTCCAAATAATGCTCCATGTTCACAAAAAGGGCATTGGCGTTGCGGGCGTCTATACCTACGAGCTTGCGGAAACTAAAGTCGCGCTGGTGGAAAACCTGGCCCGCCAGCACGAATATCCTCTGAAATGCACGATGGAAGAGGCGTAGAATGATCAGTAAGGAATTGGAAGCGACTCTGAATAGCGCGTTGAAAGAAGCCAAACGACGGCGGCACGAATACGTATCCCTGGAGCATCTCCTTTACGCCTTGCTGCAAGATAAAGATGGCAGCGGCGCGATTGTCAATTGCGGCGGCGACATCGCGCGGCTGAAAAAATCTTTAGAGGAGTTCTTTGATGCTCATTTAGAAACGCTTCCTCAGGGGTTGGACCAGGAGCCGCAGCAGACGATTGGCTTTCACCGGGTCCTCCAAAGAGCCGTCATCCATGCTCAGTCTGCTGAGAAGAAGGAGATTAACGGCGCGAACTTACTGATCGCCATGTTCCGCGAGCCGGATTCTTACGCCGTTTACCTGCTCGAGGAACAAGGCATCACTCGGTTCGATGTCGTAAACTACGTGTCTCATGGAATCTCGAAGATTGCGACCGGTGAAGAATCGCCGCAGGGCGACGAGGATCATGGCGAAGAAGAGAAGCCCAGCCAACGGGTCAAGCCATTGGAAGCCTATACGGTTAACCTGGTTGAAAAGGCCCGGCAAGGGAATATCGATCCTTTAATCGGCCGACAAGATGAGATTGAACGGACGATCCACGTCCTTTGCCGGCGGCGCAAGAATAACCCAATCTATGTGGGTGATCCAGGCGTCGGCAAGACGGCGATTGCCGAGGGACTGGCCTTAAAGATATCCCGTGACGAGGTGCCCGAAGCGCTAAAGAACGCGGTCATTTACGCCCTCGATATGGGTGCTTTGTTGGCGGGGACAAAGTTTCGCGGCGACTTCGAGGCGCGCTTGAAAGGCGTTCTGGCCGGGCTCAAAAAACAACCCAACTCGATTTTATTCATAGACGAAATCCACACTATTGTTGGCGCGGGAGCTACGAGCGGCGGCTCAATGGATGCCTCCAATATTCTGAAGCCGGCGCTTGCCTCGGGAGAACTCAAATGCATTGGCTCGACCACCTACCACGACTACAAGAGCTACTTCGAGCGAGATCGAGCGCTGGTGCGCCGATTCCAAAAGATTGAGATCCCCGAACCGAGCAGCGACGAAGCTTACAAAATTCTGCAGGGCCTGAAGTCCCACTACGAGCAACATCATGGCGTTCACTATTCGACGGCGGCGTTGCACGCCGCCGTCGATCTTTCCGCCAAACACATCAATGACCGGCGCTTGCCGGATAAGGCCATCGACGTGATCGACGAGGTGGGGGCGGCAGTGAAGATCCTGCCTCCCGAAAAGCGCAAGAAGACGATCGGCCCCAGGGATATAGAGAAGATCGTTTCAAAAATAGCCAAGATACCGCCGCGGAGCGTTTCGGTCTCGGATAAGGAGCAGCTGCAAAATCTTGAACGGGATTTGAAACTGACCGTGTTTGGTCAAGACGCGGCGATTGAAATGTTAGCCGCCACCATCAGGCTTGCTCGATCCGGTTTGGGCCATCCCGAGAAGCCGATCGGCTCGTTTCTCTTCTCCGGGCCAACCGGCGTGGGCAAGACCGAGGTCGGCAAACAACTAGCCCACATCATGGGTATCGAATTCATTCGCTTTGATATGAGCGAATACATGGAGAAGCACACGGTATCGAGGCTGATCGGCGCCCCCCCGGGCTACGTCGGCTTTGATCAAGGCGGACTTCTGACCGACGCTATCAACCGCAATCCTTATGCAGTCCTGCTGCTCGATGAAATCGAGAAGGCCCATCCGGATCTCTTCAACATTTTACTGCAGGTGATGGACCACGCCGCGCTGACGGATAATAACGGGCGCAAGGCCGACTTCCGAAACATTATTTTGATCATGACCACCAACGCCGGGGCACGGGAGCTGAGCGGAGCGCCGTTGGGATTCGGCGCCCAGTCCACGGCCGGTAGAGGCAAAGAAGCTATTGAAAAGATGTTTAGCCCCGAGTTTCGCAACCGCCTGGACGCCATGATCGTGTTCAACTCGCTGGGCATGGATATCATCGAGCGGGTCGTCGAGAAGTTTGTCTTGGAGCTTGACCAACAGCTCAACGAGAAAAAAGTTTTCCTGCAGCTGACCGTCAGAGCGCGCCGGTGGCTGGCAGAGCGGGGTTATGATCCGGCGTTCGGCGCGCGGCCGATGGCCCGGTTGATCCAGAACGAAATCAAGCGAGTTTTGGCCGATGAGATCCTGTTCGGTCAACTGCAGAATGGCGGGAACGTCGAGGTCGACGAGAACGACGAAAAGCTCACGTTTACTTATACCCCGCTCAGCGTCAGCGTCAAAGTCCCGACTCCTGTTTCGAACTGAGTTTCCTTCCACGACGGCCTTTCCGCGATGGAACAGCTGGTCATTGGCGTTTTTCTCTCCCTATTTACTCTCGAATTTCTGGTCGAGTTTGGTCTTAACGAGCTCAACCTCCGTTACGTGCGGCAGCGCCGGGAAGAAAAGAAAATGCCGGATCTGTTCCAGGCGCTGATGACCTCCGGGGAATACGAGAGGTCGTTTGAATACACGTTGGCGAAGGGGCGATTTCAGCGCTGGGCGGAGATTTACGGTCGACTCATTATTCTGCTCGTGCTGTTCAGCGGGCTGTTGCCATTTATCGATCGGGTTTCAAAAGAGCTGACGGAGCGATTTTTTGCCTTGCCTCAGACTCAGGGGATCGCGTTTTGTTTCTGTGTCGGCATGGTTTTTTCACTCGCCAGCCTGCCGGCCGATCTCTATTCCACTTTCGGGATCGAGTCTCGTTTTGGCTTCAACAAGACAACGTTCGCGCTTTATGTGAAGGACAAACTGAAAGGATTCTTGCTCGGAATCGTAATCGGGCTGCCCTTTCTGTTCATCGTCCTATGGTTGATGGACGCAAGGAGTCCCTATTGGTGGGTTTGGGCGTTCCTATTTATCACGGTATTTCAATTTTTGATGGTTATGATTTACCCCACCCTGATCGCGCCTCTTTTCAATAAGTTCGAGCCACTGAAAGAGGGGGAGCTGCGAGATCGCATCTTAGCGCTAGCCGGCCGGGTCGGCTTCGAAACCAGTGGAATATTTTCAATGGACGGGTCGAAGCGCTCGGCGCACTCCAATGCCTACTTTACCGGCATAGGGAAGGCCAAGCGGATCGTGCTGTTCGACACGCTCATCGAGCAGATGACAGTGGATCAAGGCGTAGCGGTTTTGGCTCACGAGATGGGCCACTATAAAATGAAGCACATTCGTCGAATGTTGGTAGTCCAAAGCGTTTTTCTGTTCGTGAGTCTTTATATCCTTAGCCTGCTCCTGGAGTATGAGCCGGTGTTTTCGGCCTTCGGTTTCGAACGGCCTTCGAATCACGGTGCTTTGGTGCTCTTTAGTTTTATCTCCGGCCCGGCGACTTTCTACATCAGCCCGCTCATCAATCTCCTCTCCCGCAAGCACGAATATGAGGCGGACCGATTTGCGGTACACACGATTCGCGACGGCAAGCCGATGGAAGAGGCGCTCGTCAACCTGACGATAAAGAATCTCTCGAATTTAACGCCGCATCCCTGGTACTCAGCGTACCACTATTCTCATCCCAGCCCCTTAGAGCGCATCAGCGCGATCCGGGAGTGCTCGGTTTGAGCATTCGAAATTCTGCGATTTTTTAGGGGGAGCGTGAAGGAAAAATGGTCGGGAAGCAAAGTCGGATCTGAAATCGTGCTCACTTTCTCAGCCTCTACCGCTAAAATTGTTGGATTTTACATTGCCTCAAAAGAACTCCATCCGCATAGCCTTGATAGAAGATAAGTGATTTTTCATCCGCCGGTGTAGCGTGCGCCGTCCGAACGGCGACTTCGCTAAAGGCAGCGTAGTTTGGACCCGACGAGGCAATGAAGTCTATTCCTGAAGTGCGCACGGATCATGCAAACGAACGATCGCCTTGTAGCCGCACCGACGCTCTCTCTGGCGACGGGCTGCTCGGAATAGGGCCTCATGTAAAGAAGAAAATGAGACTCTATTTGCATAAGATTTTTTCGATGGCTTGACCCAGCTCCACATGGCTGAAAGGTTTTGCGATGTACCCAGCGCAACCGGCTTTTAAGAATACTTCGCGATCGCCCGGCATCGCCTTTGCGGTCGCAGCCAGTATGGGAATGAATTGAGTTTTTGGATTACTTCGTATCTGAAATGTCGCTTCGAGTCCGTTCAGTTTCGGCAACATCATATCCATGATTATGAGATCGGGATTTTCCGAGCCGGCCAGTTCGACCGCCTCAAAGCCATTTGTCGCAACCAACGTCTCGTAACCGAGAAACTCCAATTCGTATTCTAAAACCTCCAGGGTGTCCCTGTGATCTTCCACTACGAGGATTCGTTTTTTCACCGCTACCGCCTTATGTTCGGACAAGGTTACTCCTATTAGACTGACTCAAGCAGCGAGATTGCTAAACTTGGTTATAACCAGACCGGTCAACGGATATGTCCCCCGGTATTCTTACTGTGAAACAGCTTCCTTTACCAAGCTCGCTTTTGACCTCGACTGTTCCCCCAAGCTTCTCGACGAATTTCTTCACGAGGTAGAGCCCCAAGCCGATACCTTCGTGAGGGCGGGTGCTGGAGCTATCCACTTGCGCGAATTTCTCAAAAATGCGATCGGTAAACTCACCAGAGATACCAATCCCGGTATCGACAACCGAAAACTCCACTTCACGCTTCTCGAAGCTGTACTGCGCGGACATGGTAATCGCACCTCTTTCGGTAAACTTAATGGCATTGTTGATCAGGTTTCGAAGAATATGCCTCAGCTTGCCGGCGTCGGTTTTTACGACGGGAAGTTCAGCAGCGTAATCCCATTGAAGGCCGACACCTTCGTTAGCCGAAGCCCTGAATGTAGCTCGAAGCGTGCTCATGAATTCCTTTAAGTCGACCTCTTCAATCGTGAGGGATACGCGATCGGTTTCGAGTTTCGTTGCCTCCAGAATACTGTCGATCAGAACGAGTAGATCATTGGTACGGGACGTCATAGTGCGAAGGGCATTTTGCATTTTATGATTTACTTCACCGAACATGCCTTCCTGGATAAGGTTCGCATAACCGGTGATAACGGTCAGGGGCGTTCTAAGCTCGTGCGACATGATGCTGAGAAATTCTTCTTTCACTTTGTTGGATTTTGCCATGTCGTCATAAAGCTGGGCGTTGTAAATCGCGATGGCAGCCTGATCCGCCAGAGTCATGAGGAATTCAATTTCTTCACCGGTAAACTTGTGCTCTTCTTTAGTGTAGATCCCCAGTACACCCAAGACCTCACCTTTGGCCATCAGCGGCACTCCCGCATAGGAAATCAATCCATGCTTGAGGTAGAAAGAGCGGTTATGGGTTCGAGGATCCGTGTGAATATTTCCAACGACCAAGAGAGTCTTTGTATCGACCACTGTCTTGGCTCGACCGTCAAGCGATCTTATCTGCTGGGCTCGCCAGTCTTCTTCATTCAGGTTCCGACAGGCCAAAGACTCTAATTTCCCGGTCTGCCGGTTGAGCAACCTTACGGTCGTGGCGGACGGAAACGGCAGAAAAATCTCGATTTTATCGAGCAGGACCTTCAGCATGGTGCTTAGATCCAAAGTCGAGGTGATGGCGATATTAATCTCGTGAAGGGCTCTCAGACGCTCAAGATTGCGGTGAATGAGTTGTTCCGCGTTGCGCTTTTCCTCCCCTAACTTCTTCTCTTCCAACGCCCTTTTAACGGCCGGTCCAAGGCGTGCCATCCTGTCCTTGAGGATATAGTCGGCGGCACCTTGTTTGATGCGCTCGACGGCCACCTCTTCGCTAATGCTTCCTGTAACTACGATCAGTGGAGTATCTAGCCCCGACTGCTTTAGAAGCTGGAGGGCGCGCGGCGCATCGAACCCTGGCAGTGTGTGATCCGCTAGAATCACGTCGGGGGCGGTTTGAAGCTCCTTCAGATACGCTTGTTCGGTCTCGACGCGCGTCCATTTCGGCTCAAATCCGCAGCGCCTAAGCTCGTGGACCATTAACTCGGCATCGGCGGGCCGGTCTTCGGAGATCAAAACTCGAAGCGATGTGGACATGGGCCTGTTCCTGTTACATGGGCGCGTTGTTCATCAGGAGCCAGTAAAGCCCTAGTTGTCGTACGGCGCCAGTGAACTGTTCAAAATCCACTGGCTTGACGATGTAGCTATTTACGCCCAATTCGTAACTCTTGACGATATCGCACTCCTCCCGGGATGACGTGAGGACGACGACGGGAATCGACCGGGTTCCCGGATCGGATTTCAACCGCTTTAAGACTTCTAGCCCGTCCACTTTCGGGAGTTTTAAATCGAGCAAGATAACCTTTGGGCGTTGGTGGCGCTGTCGATCCGAATTGGCTTCTTTGCCGAAGATGAAATCCAGCGCCTCCTCGCCATCACGCGCGACCTCGATCCGATTTGAAAGGTTATTTTTCCTTAAGGCGTGCAACGCAAGTTCAAGATCGTTGGGATTGTCTTCGACCAGTAGAATTTCTACAGGATCAGCTATCATTCGTGTCACCTCCGGCTACTGTGAAGTAAAATGTCGCTCCTTTGTCCGGAGAAGCCTCAGCCCATATACGGCCGCCATGCCGGTGGATCACGCGCTGGACGATCGCGAGACCAACGCCGGTCCCCTCGTATTCCTCGGCTCGGTGGAGTCTCTGAAATACGCCGAAAAGCTTGTCAGAATAGCGCATGTCGAACCCGACACCATTGTCTTTAACAAAGTAGGCGTCTTCGCCATTTGTTCTTTCGTACCCGACCTCGATTCGAGCGATCTCACGTTTGCGGGTGTACTTAAATGCGTTTGAAAGAAGATTTACGAACACCTGCTTGAGCGATCTGGGATCGCCGTGGCACGGTGGCAAATCGGCGAAAGCGACGTCCGCACGCCGGCCGTTTTGCTCATGCTTAAGCTCATCAAGGACCTGCCGTGCGAGATCCGCCATTACTACACTCTGTTTCTTGAGCGGCTGACGGCTGAGGCGGGAGAAAGTTAGCAGATCATCAATGAGCCGGCCCATATTAACTGCATTTTCGCGCACCAGTCCAAGAAAACGTTGGGCTTCCGCGGAAAGAGTAGAAGCATGTTCATCAAGAAGGATCCGGGAAAAGCCATCTATCGCCCGAAGCGGAGCCCTAAGATCGTGAGAGACGGAGTAGGAAAAGGCTTCGAGCTCCTTGTTGGCGGCCTCTGCCTCAAGAGACCTGCGAGTTAAGTCCCTGTTGAGCCTTTTGACTTCTCTTTCGGTTTGCCTGCGCTCAGTAATGAACCGCAAAATGAGGTAAGCCAAAGCGCAACTGAAAAGGCCAATCAGGGCGTAAGCAGCCACAAGGCGTGTCAAGCTGTCGTCTCGAACTGAAAGAGCTTCGGGCGCCGGTTGCTCTACAATAGCTCCCCAGCCGTATCCGGTGACGGGTTGATACGCAATGATTTTGTCCTCACTTTCAGTTGCGTTGGAAAAAACCTCCACGCCGTGGCCTCCGCGGAGGAGCTTCTGAAGCGCAGGAGTGTCTGGATAATCAAAAAGCTCCCTTTGAGCTGTAAGCTTTGGATGCGCAGCAATTTTCCCTCGATTGTCTACGATGACAACAAAGCCGCCGGGGCCGACCTTAATGGACCTGGTCCATTCAAGAAGGTAATCCAGCTTAAGCTGCAGCACGAGTATTCCGACGGCCCTGCCATCCTCTGCCGTGATGGGAGCCGTGATGGCAACGACATTGTAACGAGGCTCCGCGGCTCTCTGATAAACCTCCGAGACATAGGGCTCCCATTTTTGGCTAACTCCGCGATACCAATCTCGATGGGCGAAATTTCTCCCTCTCACATTGGAAAGCGCCGGAGTATCCGCCCAAAGAGTTCCATCAATGCCGGATAAGAAGAGCCGCTCTACGAATGGGAAATCCTTCGGTACATCGCTTAGGATCTCTATCGCCTCAACCCATTTGCCTTGGCTGACCAACTGGCGAAATCGTACTCGAGAGGCAAGCGAGATGCTGAGGTCGAGCAAGCGATCGAGTTTCTCCTTAAGTGTTATCGCTGCTAGATGGGCGATGGCCTGCTTTTGCGATAAGGCAAAAGTCGTTGTGTCCTGGCGGGTCCTCAAATATGTGAGCGTACCCAGGATAATGACCGGCGAGAGGATCACTAGGAAGATAGCCGAGATGACCAGCCAGTTTTTCTTGTCGTCTTTAATTAATGCTTTAGCCAGTCGATCTGACAGTGTCCTGAAGGTCAATAGCCACCTCGCTCTTCCCGTTGATTAGGGATAAGCCGTCGCTAAAAGAGGCAACGAGTATGCCAGCGGGTCAAGCGCCCTCTAACTGATGATTTTTTAATGAATTCTGCAGCCCGCCCGCTGGTTCTATTGAGAATATTCCCCTGTCGTAGGGAACAAAGATTGCCATAAGAGACTCTCTGTGCACTTCTTTCTCGCATCTAAACGAAGCGGAATTTTATCAAAAGTGAGAGCTGATGGAAAAAAATAATGTCATTTGTTCCGAAATTCGTCATTCAAGAAGCCAGTAATTGCTCCTCTAAACCTATCGGCGTGGTGAGCCTCTTTTCCACCTTTACACGTAGTTAGGTAGTGAAAAATTGAAGAGTTTTTTCTTCTGGCACGTGGGTTGCGCATCTGGAGCAGGCAAAAACGGACTGAACTGGAGGGAAAAGGGAAATGCTTCAAACCGTCGGATGTGAGAAAGACGAACTCAGAGCGCAGCACTACACTTTTGCCAATTATACGCTGCGGGAACAGGCCTTCGAAGCCACAACTTTGCTTCTGAACGCACTAGCCAATGGGGACCGGGGTTACGTGCGGGACCAGTGGTTTAGCGCCATAGTGCGCTGTCGAATGGCGGATTTACCATCTGAAGTTACGTGGTTCCCAATGGAAGACATCCGCATATCGGTCTCGAAACGGGGCAAACTCACTTGCTATGTTATTAGCATGCCTGAGCCGAAACTCATCACGGAGGCTTTCTTTATCGGCATAGTGAAGACTTCGAGTGAAGTCCTTAAATATTACACTCTCGAGTTAGGCCTGGAAGATGATGGCACGGCTCCGACCGTATTCTGTGAATGGACGGCAGACGGCAGCCACCTGACCCACGGCGATGGGCCCCCTCCCACAGTTGAGGAATTCAGCGAAGCGATATTTCGACACCTAAAGGCGTAACTTCACCCCAAGCGGCAGCATGAAAGGACACCGTTCGAATCGTATGAACCGAACACTCTGCATTAGCCGCAACCGGAGACTAATTGGAACATGAAAATCCTCGTCGTCGAAGACAACCCGTATTTCCGCGAACTTCTCGCCCTCATCCTCCAACGTATGGGACATTTGGTCATAGAGGCAAAGACAGCAAATCAGCCACTGCATACGCGATCGCTGAACGTCCAGATATGATCTTCATGGACCTCGGTCTGCCGGACGCGGATGGCGATAGTCGCAGCGGGTTCCACTTTGGGGCTTGTAATATTTGCCGCTTGGCAAATGTGCTTTGTAAGACGAACTACGAAAGCTACTGAAGTGGCCGCCCAAGCCGCCCAGAAAAGCGCCGAGGCCGTTGACGCTTCTCTTCATGTCTATAGGCCGTTTATCGTTATCCGAAAACCAAATGTTGATTCGATTCAAATTCCACAACTGCATCGGCGAAAGCCTACCACTGTAAAGATTAAGGTTCGCAACTACGGAATCAATCGAAGCACCGCTTCTTCGCACGTACTTTGATGATTACTGTGAGCTGCCACCCGCTAACCATAACATACGAGCTGTTTCCAATGCAGTGTAGCTAAAGCGGGGTCGCCTAAGGTGAAACCTCACCATTTTGCCCGCGCCGGGTATTTCTCCAGATCTTCCGCAGATGCTGACGCGCGATGCATGTCTATGGCAGCCATGATCTTGTTTACGGCTTTATCAAGAGCCACAAGCTCCTCGACCGTTTGAGATCTCCGTCAAAGGGCAAAAACCGCGGCGCATACCTCGGCTCGCGCCTGTCCAGTACCAGGACGCCTTGGAATTGCTCAGCGTACTTTGAGTTAAACGCATCGAGTAGAGTGGTGAGCATCTCTTTGAAGAGCCAACCGTGGGAGGGAAAACGCTTTCGATCGCGCAATATAGCCATCAACTCGTCGCCTTTTTTGAGGCAGGCAAGATGATGGGCCAACTCGTGCAGCCCAGTTGCGATTAGGTCAATCCTGTCGGGCAAGGCTTTTTCATAGACTTTAATCCTTCTCAGGTCGAAGCGATACGAGCCGTGCTTACGACGCGTTCTGCGCGGTATGAAAACGATTACGAAGTCCCGCTCATTCTCTTCTACCAGGGAATCGAGCAGGTTTTTGAGTTCGGTTTCGGTCATTGGCTTGGTGCTCCTCGTTTGTATCGGTTATTGGTTCCACTCGTAAGGACAGCCCAGCTCTTCCTCCGTTTCTAAATCGACAACGGCGTAGTTAGCTTCCGGACCATCGATTAGGCAGTAGAGAATAAAGTTCTCGCTCTATTGGCGCTCTTCTGGCGCGCGCCTCCGGTTTTTCTCAAGCATGTGGGCATACGCCTGTTCTTGGGTATCGAAATACCGGACGTAGGGTTTCCATGTAGCCCTCCGAAAATTGAGACGCTCAAACATTCAAATTCTGGGATGATGTCGGTGAAGCAGTAATAGGCCGGCCCATGGCGAAGAGGGCCTTACGGTCGGTTTTATTAAGCGCCAGTGCGGGTTACGGCGCCCTTCAAAGATGGCAGAATTTAATCGTTAACGCATATTTTTGCAGGAGATCTCGGCAGATTCGGTGTTCTGGGTAGCTACGCTGCCGGAACCTGAACAGATAAAGATTCTTACCGAGAAAGACCCGATGGAAAAACGTGGGTGAAAGAAAAGAAAGGAAGGAAGTGAAGAATATAACCGGCTATCGAGTTTTGGACGCAGTTTCGTCGGCGTCGTTGAGGCGATCGTACTTTGAGAGCCGTTCGTCGATCTTGCGCCAACGTTTGGCTTGCTCTTCGGGCGGAGCTTGGCGATGCTGGCCTCGATTATGTCCAGGAGTGCTTTAGATCCTCCCTTCGGCTATTCGCCCTAGGGGCTACGTCTCTTCCTCAATTGCTTATTGTCAGCCCGTTGGGAATTCTCAGCTGATAAAGTTTGTTCTGTCGCACAGGAAGCTTGACGGTCGCGACTGCTCCCTGGTAATTTCGCTGGCTAATGGATCGAAAGAAACGAATCATCGCGGTCGGAGCGATGGGCCCCAACTTCGACATCGACCAGACCCCGGATCTCCCGGCACCCACTATTCTGACGGAAGCCTCAACGAAAGACGGCGGCCTCGGCTGGATGATGGTCTGCCAAGTCGGCGAAGATGCCGTGGTGAAATTGTCGCAACGTGACCATATACTGGCGCGCATCGACGCCGCCAAGCGCGAGATTCTCGCGGCCGACAGCATGGTCAAACTGATGGCCTTTCGGAGCAAGGCCGACGCGATGCGGCAGCTCGTTCGAGCGTCGCGAGACATGCAGCTCATCAACTTGGCCAACGAGCTGAAATTGAGGTGTGAAACGCAGCTCGGCGAAATGCTTC
>JBOHVS010000209.1:0-2853 GCA_050735975.1 Binatia bacterium
TTTTCCGCAGCCTGCTATGGGAAGTGCTGCCACAGCGAATACGCCTCCTTGCCGGCCGACGCCGCCGCCGAAGTAAACCACGGCGCTTCGACTTTGCCGCCGCTCAGGAGGCCGAAAAAATAAATCCGCAGCATCTGCTCGATCAATTGCGGAAACGGCAGATCCCGCTTAGGCTGGTACCAAGTGTAAATCCAGTTCATCATGCCGAACAGCGAGAAAGTCGCAACCCGCAGATCGACTCCCTTCGCGCCGTCCAATGTCTGAAGCTCAGCGATGAGATCCATCAGCACTTTCACGTAGCGGCGCTTGAGAACCAATATCTTGTCCTCGAATTCCCGGGTGAGGGACTCGTCCTCGTGCGCCATCACTTTCATCTCGTGCATGTTGTGCCAGAAGAAACTCAGGTGATTCTCGGCGAACACCCGTATCCTCGTGCGCACATCCATCTCGGCCGTCGCCGCCTGCTCCCATCGCTGCAGCAACGTCACGAAGCACCGCTCCTGAATGAGGTACAGCAGCTCTTCTTTCGTGCTGAAATAGTAGTAAAGCCCGGCCAAGCTCATTCGCGTCGCGCGGGAGATGTCGCGCACGGATGTTCTGTGAAATCCCTTCTCCGCAAAGATCTTTGCCGCAGTTTTGAGAATATGTTGAAGCTTTTCGTCGTAGTGACGGGTCGCCGGCTCGCTACGGTTAGACATTATAGTGCGTCCATATTTGCAAATCGATTTATAGGTGTCAAACCGCTGGATCGGGGTCAACTTAGCGCGGGAAAAAGGAAATTTCGTTACCTTGATTCCCCTTGGACCTTAGTGTATTGGTGACTCAAAGTATGAATTTCGAGCACGTGATCGTCGAAAGAGACGGCCCCGTCGGAATAGTCACACTAAATCGGCCTCAACAATTGAACGCGCTGTCGTACGGACTGGTTAAAGACCTTTCTTTGGCCATGCTGGACTTGGACCAGGACGATGCTGTGCGAGTGATCATCGTCACGGGTGGAGAAAAGGTCTTCGCCGCCGGCGCCGATATCAAAGAGATGGCCGACCTGGGTCCGTTCGACAACCCGGTGCAGGAGCGGCTTGCCTATAGGGATCAGATCAACCAAATTTCCAAGCCGGTGATCGCCGCCGTCAGCGGCTTTGCCTTAGGCGGCGGCTGCGAGCTGGCGATGAGCTGCGACATCATCATCGCGGCGGAAACCGCCCGCTTCGGCCAACCGGAAGTCAATCTAGGAATCATTCCCGGAAGCGGCGGCACGCAGAGACTGACGCGGACGATCGGAAAATACCGGGCGATGGAAATGATCCTCGCCGGGGAATTCCTGAGCGCAACCGATGCCGAGCGCCTTGGCCTGGTTAATCGCGTCGTGCCGGTCGAACTGCTCCTTGAGGAAGCCAGGGGATTGGCAAAGAAAATAGCCGCCAAGCCGGTGTTGGCCGTCAAAGCGGCCAAGGAAGCGGTCCTCAAATCGGCGAACGCGCCCCTTGATGAAGGACTGGAGTATGAACGAAAGTCGTTCTACCTGTTATTGTCGTCGGAGGATCGCAAAGAGGGCATGAGGGCCTTTCTTGAAAAGCGCAAACCCGAGTTCAAAGGGAAATGAAGGAGACCTCTCCGAAGGTGGCTTACGAAACAATCATCTATGAAAAAGAGAGCGGCGTCGCGACGATCACCCTCAATCGTCCTCAGGCCTTAAACGCCTTTGTGCCCCGGATGAACAAGGAAGTGCTCGATGCGCTGAAGGAGGGCGAACGCGATCGGGAAGTTCGTTGTTTCATGCTGACGGGCGCCGGCCGCGCGTTCTGCGCCGGGCAAGATTTGAAAGCTCGAACGCCGGACCAGAAAGGCTCCTTGGGAGCCTCGCTGCGCGAGAAGTACAATCCGATGATCCGGCAGATAAGGCAGACGGAGAAGATCGTGCTGGCGGCGGTCAATGGCGTGGCTGCGGGCGCGGGTTGCAATTTGGCGCTCGCGTGTGATTTGCGAGTGGCTTCGGAAGAGGCGAAGTTCATTCAGTCCTTTGTCCGCGTCGGCTTGGCGCCGGACTCCGGCGGCAGCTTTATCCTTCCCCGCCTCGTGGGATTGAGCAAGGCGATGGAGCTGCTCCTTCTTGGCGAGACCGTGGATGCCCGCGAAGCGCAGCGGATCGGGTTGGTGGCAAAAATTTTCCCGACCGCAGAGTTCGCCGGAGCGGCCGGCAAAATCGCGCAGCAGATCGCCCGCTCGCCGCGCGGTATCGGACTCATCAAACGGGCCGTCAATCACGCGATGCTGCCGGAGCTGGAATCGAGCTTGGAATACGAAGCCCGCCTGCAGGAAATTGCCGGCAGAAGCTCGGACTACGATGAGGGCGTGCGCGCGTTCCTGGAAAAACGCGCGCCGGTATTCACGGGAAAATAGTCTCGGGTTTCGAGTCTCGCGTCTCGAGTTATAAAGCCAAGACCCAAGCCCGAGACCCCAATAGAAAATCAACCATGAACGACAAATCAGAAAAGATCGGCGTCCTCGGCGCCGGCTCCATGGGCGCCGGGATTGCCCAGGTGGCCGCCCAGGCGGGATACGAAACACTCCTTTACGATATCTCGCAAGAGTTCATCGACAACGGGCTCGGCCGTATTCGCGCTTTTCTCCGGGGCAGCCGCGAACGCGGGAAACTCTCGCCTGAACAGGAGAAAGAGATCCTGGATCGGCTCCAAGGCACAACCAACCTCGAGGGCTTGCAAGGCAGCGCCTTGACCATCGAGGCCGCGCCGGAGAAACTCGAACTGAAGCGCGATATATTCAAGCAGCTCGATGCGATCTGCGAGCCCGAGACGCTTCTCGCGACCAATACCTCATCGTTCTCCGTAACTG
>JBOHVS010000210.1:0-5224 GCA_050735975.1 Binatia bacterium
GGTTGCGGCGCAGCCGCGCTAAGTTCTTTGCGGTTAAGAAGAAAACTTAAGGGGGTATAAATGATGCCGGACGCTAAAGACGCGTTTGAGAAGACCTCGCTCGGCGCTCAGAACAGCGCCTATGAAGTCATTGCCAAACTGGATCCCGAATACTTCGAAAAGCTCAAAGGACTTTACGTGGACGGAACTTTCGCGCGAGAGGGAGCTCTCCCGCGCAAGGTAAAGGAACTCATCATGGTGGGAATCACTTGCGCCCTTTCGCGTCCGAGGGGCGTCCGGCTGCACAGCGAAAGGGCTCTAGCACTGGGCGCAACGCCGAGAGAAGTCCTCGAAGCGATGGAAGTGGCCGCTATCCCCGGTGGAATGCCCGGACTCTGGCTGGGAGTGGAAACCTTGCAGGAGATTCTTAAGGCGAAAGGGATCGAGTTCAAATGAGCGAGCGCATTCCAGGCCCGCTGGATGGTATTCGCATCCTCGATCTATCTCGTGTTTTGGCAGGTCCTTACTGCACGATGTTCCTTGGTGATCTCGGCGCGGAGGTGATCAAGTTGGAGCAGCCGGGAGTCGGCGATGACACCCGGGGCTGGGGTCCGCCTTTCGCCGGAGGAGAAAGCGCCTACTTTCTTTCCGTAAATCGCAATAAAAAGAGCATTACCCTCGACCTCAAGTCGCCGCAGGGCCAAGATCTGCTTCGACGCCTGGCGATACGGGTGGACGTTTTGATTGAAAATTTCCGCCCCGGAACGATGGAACGGATGGGACTCGGCGAAAGCGAGCTTCGGTCCGTCAATCCGCGGCTCATCTACGCGGCGCTTTCCGCTTTTGGAACGGACGGCCCGATGAGAGACTG
Source organism: Binatia bacterium (assembly GCA_050735975.1). GTDB lineage: Bacteria > Desulfobacterota > Binatia > UBA9968 > UBA9968 > DATMBL01. Next base: position 851 of record JBOHVS010000210.1, read on the forward strand.
GCCCGGCTACGATCTCATTGTGCAGGCTTGGGGCGGTCTGATGAGCATTACAGGGATGCCTGACGGCGAGCCGACGAAGGTCGGCGTCGCTATTATCGATATTGTAGCGGGCTTGATGCTTGGAAAAGCAATCGCCGCGGCTCTCTTTGCGCGCGAGAAGCTCGGCGTTGGCCAGAAGATCGACACGTCGCTTCTCGAAGCTGGGGTAGCCTGCCTTGTCAACGCGGGAAGCAATTATCTCACCGGTGGAAAGATTCCGGGGCGCTGGGGTAACGCTCATCCTAACATCGTCCCTTATCAAAGCTTCAAGACTGCGGATGGTTATCTCGTGGTCGGCGTTGCCAGCGAAGGGATTTGGAAGCGATTCTGTCAGGCGATGGGTAAGCCGGAGCTGATCGAGGATCGTCGTTTCGCTAAGAACTCCAGTCGAGTCGAGAATCGGCTGGAGCTCATCAGAATTCTTGCCGAGCTATTCCTTCGCCGGGGCTCCAGAACATGGATGGAGACTTTGAACGAAGCGGAAGTTCCGTGCGCGCCGGTGCAAACGGTGGATGAAGTTTTCAGGGATCCGCAGGTAGCTCAGAGAGAGATGTTGGTTGAAGTTCACCACCCCACAGCGGGGAAGGTGCGCATGGCCGGGATCCCGGTCAAGTTTTCGATCACTCCGGCAGCGATTCGTCTTCCCCCACCGACGCTCGGCCAGCACACCAGAGAGATTCTCAGTGAATGGCTGGGGATGGCTGACGATGAGATCGCGGAGCTGCATAGAAAGAGCGTCATATGACTTGATCCCAATAAATTTTCGACAGCCCTATGGTTTTCCCTCTCCCGGCGGCGGGAGAGGGACGGCGAGGGCAAACAAAAAGCACGGATAAGCAGCTAAGGAGAGAAATGCAGAAAGGCATCACGTTCGAGAACTTTCATGCCGGTGATCGTTTTGTAACCGGCAGGCGGACTATCACGGAGCACGACATAATGCAGTTCGTCGGCCTTGTCGGTCTCACCGAGCCTCTGTTCTTGGATCTGGAATACATCAAGCATGAGAGCCTCTTCGGCGAGCGCATTGCGCCCGGCAGCCTTACCTTTGGAATGGCGGAGGGATTGACAGTTCAGACCGGTATCATCCATGGCACGGGTCTCGCGTTCGCGGGGATCGATAAGATGCGGCTCTTTGGCCCGGTCAAGGTCGGCGATACGATTGGGGTGGAGATCGAAGTTCTCGACACAAAAGAGGTGCCGGCCCGCGGCGGCGGGATCGTTCGCTATCGCCAGTGGATCAAGAACCAACGAGGCGAGACTGTTATGGAATACGACGTCGCGCGCTTGATTCGCGGCGGGAAGAGGTAGGCAAAGGGACAGTCCCCTTGCCCGGAAGGGGGACTGTCCCCTTTATTCCCTTAGCTGGTTGCCGAATCAGGCGGCATTACTCTTCAGGTTCTTCTTAAAGAACTCCAAAGTTCGCGTCCAGGCTTCTCGGGATGCCTCCGCATGATAGCGGCTTGGGTTGTCGTCGTTGTTGAACGCATGTTGTGCGCCCGGATAGATCTTGTAATCGTAGGTCTTGTTGTATTTTTTCATAGCCGCTTCAGTGTCCGGGATAACTTTATTGACGCCTGGATCTTTTTCGCCGTAGTGAGCGAGTACCGGGGCTCTGACATTCTTCACCGCATCGATTGGATTCGGACTGCGACCGTAATAAACCACGGCAGCGTCCAACGTGGGTATCTGTGTGGCCGCGGCAAATGTCATTTCCCCACCCCAACAAAAGCCGACCAATCCCTGCCGGTCGGCGCGCACGTCCGGAAGAACCTTCAGGTAATCGAACCCGGCAGCGGTATCTTCGGCCACTGCCTGCCAAGGTACCATCTCGCGAAGCTTGCGTATGCCCTCGCCCGTCGGGTTGGCCTTCATCGTCCCACCCAATCGCGAGAGGTAATCGGGGGCTAACGCCACGTAGCCCTGCTTCGCAAACCGGCGAGCAACGTCGCGGATGTGATCGGTCAGTCCCCTGTTCTCATGGATCACGATGACGCCCGGATACTTTCCCGCTTTTACGGGACGAGCCAGATAGGCATAAACCGGCCCGGTTTTCCCCTTATACTCGATGTTGTGTGTCAATATCTCTGGATCGTCGGACGCGACCTGGGCCGCGTAAGAATTGGTTGGCAACAAACCGCCAACCAGGCTGTTAGCAGCGGCCAGGCTGCCGGTAAGCATAATGGCTTGGCGCAGGAACTCGCGCCGCGAAATTTTTCCTTCCTGATATTCTCGCATCAGTTCTTTCAGTTTCTCGGCCATAAACTCTCCTCCCTATAAGAGTGGTCGAATGGAATAGCGGCTAATCCCCTGATCAGAAGCGGGATAATACATAACGATACTAACGAGCTTCGTCAAGGGGTAAAGATGTATACTTTTGCCGGACGTTCAGGCTGCACTATCCGATCTTGGAGCCGCGGGACTGAGGGTTTTCTGCGTTTTGGTTTTTTGAAGGGCCTAGGAGTGCCGCTCCCTGTCCAGGGTGCCTGGTGGGGAATGAGCAAGCAGGAGCAAGGCGCAAGCAAGGAGCCGGGTGCAGCCGAAGAAGACAAAGTTTTCACCATCCCCCGCCAGGTCTTGTCACCGGCCGTTTCAGCGGAGCGACAACTTCCGAGGTTGGCGTCGAGTCGTGAGGAGGAGTTTTAACAACGGTCGCCTTTGCAGGCGCCGTTGCCGACTCGACGGCAACCTCATCCGGTAGAAGCTCGGTCGATTTTGCTTCGACGGCCTTGCCTCGGGTGTTTGCGCCGGAAGCCGCCGATTCCAATCCCGCGGTATGCCAGCGTGCCAGCGGCGCGGCGATAAGAATTGCCATGACGGCCGCGCTCGCCGCTAACGATCGCCATTTGTATCTGGTGGATGTCAGCCATCGATTAGAGATCCTGCAATTGACGGGGACGATTGGCGAAGCCCTGCAATCGCGTGAGCAACAACCAGGCCAGGAATTGCGCGAGAAAAGTATCCTTAGTATCGCTGTTTGGAAGCGGCAGAACCGCTATATGATAACAATTTTGTCCAGGTTGGCAGAAATTGTACCGAATCTGCCTCAATCTTCGCTAAGGCGGGGGAAAGCAGGGAATAAAGAGCACAGGGCAGTGAGCCGCTGCTTGAGGAGCGGCCCGGCTTTCCTCAGTATGAAACAGTGTGAATAACGCGGGATAGTCTATTCACCTGGCATCAATAGCTGCAGCCTGTGCCCGTCGGGATCGGAGAAGTATATGCAGCTCGGATCGCCGCTTCGACCGCTGACCTCGATCCCGGCGTTTTGCAAAGTTGCCTTGACACGTTCGTGGTCTCCGGACGCAAGCCGCAAGGCCACGTGATTGACCTCGCTGCCGCCGTGGACATCAGCGTCGTCCTCTATTTCGAACAGCGCCACGCCCTGACTGCCGCATTTGAGAAAACACTGCCAGGATCGTTCGTGGTCGACTTCCATCCCCAGGAAGTCGACGTAAAAGTTTTTCGACCGCGCCAGGTCCTTGACATGCAGGACGACGTGGTCGATGCCGCTGACTTGGAGAGGGTATTTCATCGGGCCGCCTCCTTTATTTATATAGCGTCCGTATTCCGAATTAATCAATAACCGCGATTGCTTGTATCTCAACCATCATTTCGGGGCGGGCGAGATCTTTGATCCCGATCAAAGCGCTTGCGGGATAACGGCCCTGTTTAAAAAACTGTCGCCGGAGTTCGGTGAAACGGGTGCCGTTTGCCATATCGGTGATAAAGACGGTCATCGTAACGATATCATCCAACGAGCCGCCGGCCTTCTCAAGCGTTTGTCGCAGCCGGTCGAAACTCACCCGCACCTGGGCATCAAAGTCATCCGGATAGCTTTTCCCTGTTTCATCTTGAAATCCGCCATGGCCGGCAAGATAGATTGTCGTGCCGCCCGTTACTTTTATGGCCGGCGAATAGGCGCGTTCCCGTTGCCGAGCGTCTCCCTGCAAATGTTCTTTCGGCATAAGCACCTCCTGAGCGAGGAATTGCTTTATCAATCCTTACTTCACTTCGGCCTTAACCTCAACCTGGCGTGGCGTCTACCTTCTCAAAAAATTGACACCGCGCGGCGGCTTTAGTAGAGCTAGGTTGGGTTATGTATAGATCGAAGCGACGACGCCTGAAGGGCGATGGCACATGGAGTAGAAAGCTTCGATGACCTGCATCGAGGGAGCCTGCATCGAGCGAAAGTCGAAGTGTCGAAACATACCCGGCTCTTGAGAAGAAACTAAGCGCAGGAGAATCTTTATGACACCCAGGATCGGTACCGCCGAGGCGGGCGGCACGTTTTATACTCAAGGGGAAGCGATCGCTGAGCTCTTCAACCAGGGATGTGCC
>JBOHVS010000211.1:0-19883 GCA_050735975.1 Binatia bacterium
CGCGGCGGGCGAGAATGAAATAATGCCCGGCCTGCTAGTCCTTACTCTCGGATAACCACTCAGTCCCGGCCTGTTGCCGTTCCATTCGTAGCAGCGCAATTTGTTCGGAGATCAACCCGAGCATGAAAACGACGACGGATGTCGTTAGCAGAAATACGGACATATTCGTGAAGCGATGCTGAGTGACATACGTATAGAAGTAATTCGCCAGGCCACTGATAAAAAAGAGCAGGCTCACCGGTAGAAAGACTCGAAACGGAGAAAATAACGTAGCGATCTTGGTTATAATCAACAAGAAGCGAAGTCCGTCGGTGACGAGGCTGATCTTACTCTGCCCGGCCCTGTATAGAGACTGTACCGGCACATATTTGACCGTAAGACCCGAACGTAGAAAGGCCATCGTCAAGGTCGTCGGATACGAAAAGGTATTGGGTAAAAGATCGATAAAACGCAAAGCGTCGCGCCGCCACACGACGCGAAAACCTGAAGTGAGGTCCTTTACGTTAAACTTGGTTACGTACGAGGCGAGCAGGTTGTAGAAAATATTCGCGGCGTAGCGGTGAAATCGCAGCTTCGAGCCTTTTCCCCGCGCGCCGACAATCATATGGTAACGTTCGGCTTCCTCCAGAAGCCTGGGAATATCTTCGGGTCGATGCTGCCCATCGCCGTCCATCAAGATGAGCAACTTGCCTCGCGCGGCGCGAATACCGGCTTTGACCGCAGCCCCGTTGCCGACATTGTACGGATGTCGGATAACGTTGGCCCCCTTATTTAGGGCGACGTCCGCGCTGCCGTCCGTCGACCCGTCGTCGACGACCACAATCTCTGAGTTCGCGAGTTTTACCGCCTGAACCCTACTCAACAGATCAGGGAGATTTTCAGCTTCGTTGAAAACCGGAATTATGATTGAAATTCCGCAGGGATCAGCCATGCATTCTCAAAACGGAATATCCGCGGTCCCGGAACAGACTTTCGAGATGGTTCAAGGCAAAACGGTTCCACAAGGACTGTTGTGGCGGGGTCAGGTTATCGCCGAGGAATCTTATTAGTAAATCCTCTCTAACCAACAGATGCGTTAGGTGTGTTTCTTTCAGCCGGCGGGCGATATCCGCCGGCTCTTTCGCTGACCGAATTGCCGCAATCAGCGCGCCCGGCAGTTCGCCGCCATCGTGAAAATAGTCCCGTTCGCAATAATACGCTCTTCGTCCGACAAAGAGAAGATAAATTTTAGCAGTGGAAGGGGTTTCTCGGTTCACGTACTGAAAGGCAGGATATTCGCCAAGCCTTTCAGTCAGGTAAGCTTCCCGATTTTCGTGCCCTAATACGTAACCCACCGGCGCCACCTCGCGGAAGTGGTGATACAGATAGGTCAGGTGCACTCCGGCAAAAAAAATCAGTCCGCCAAACAGGTAGGCGGGCCGCTTGAGACGCAGATAGATATTGAAGACAGCATACCCCAGCAATGCAACCAGCGGCGGAACAATGACAAGGATGTAGCGAACTCGCAGATCGACCAGAAAAATGGCATAGGCCAGAAACAAGACCGCGAAGCTGAACAGAATCTTTTTTTCCTCCCCCCACTTCCCTTTAAACGCCCAAGGCAGCAGGAGAATCAAAATCGGACTCAGGACCCCGTCGAAGTATTGCGGCCTGTCGTCCTGACCCAAAAAAAATAGACGCAAAGGCAAGCCCGCGATCTCCCACCCGCTTTCACCATACAAAAGCTGCCTCCGGGCGAAAATCCCCATTTCGGCGTAACTCTGGGCGGCTTCTACTATTCTTCCCACTCCGCCCTGCCGTGGAAACAGCCCCGCAAAGTGCGGGAAAAACGGGTTTCCCGTTTGCACGTAATTTTTGCTTAGCCATGGAAGAAAAGGCAACAACGCGAAACCGCCAAAGACTACGATCTCCGAACCAATCTTGGCGAGCCCTCGTTTGGGTTCGTTGGCCAAAGCGAAGGCGAAAAGAAAAGACACCAGCAGCAAAACGACGAGCCCGTTCGGCTTCGTCGAGACGGCAAATCCGGCCGAGAGGGCGGAGAAAATCAACCAACGGTTAGCGCCCTTTTCCTCCCGCCACCTAAGGAGGCAAAGCAACGCCGCGGTTGAATAGAAGGTTATGCCCAAATCAACGTAAGCCCAGTGGCTCAAGCGCAGCACAGCCGGAATGGAAATATAAAAGAAAAACCCAAGAAGCCCATACACCGCGTTCATCCGGCGAGACAGATACGCGTAGATCAGGAAACCCGTGAGCAGACCGAAAAACCCATGAACGAGCTTCGGAGCAAAATCCAACCCCCAGTACAACCAGGGCGTAAAGAGCATGTCGAGGAGCATAGGATAGTAGGAGTAAGGAGCGATGGGAACCTCGATGATCCGTCCGGCCTGGACGTAAAGCCGGGGAATCGCAAGATGGTGGGTCAACTCGTCCCGAGCCGTGGGCGGAACCAGGCCAAGAGCCGCCTCGGCAACGAGAATGAAGAGTATCAAGAGCCAGATCGCGCGCCCAAGCCAGTTCGTTTCTCGCGCCGCAGCAAAAAAATGATAGAAAAAAAAAGCCAAGCTTCCGGCGAGAACCACGGCTATACTGGAATTAAGCAACGGACTGTGCACGTATCCCGCGAGCCCGGCAAGAAAGTAAACGGTGCCGACGGCGCCGAGGAGTAAACCGACAAGGCAGGTTCCAAACAATAGATTTGAATAGCGTTCTTCCATCATCCTCGACGACCGTCCGGGTTGAAGCCGTTTGCACCCTCGGGGAAGACGATCCCGGCCACCTTTTTCCGGTCGATGCGATCGCCGGCGCTATAGTTGGGAGTACTTCGAATCAGCAGCAAAACGTTGACGGTGTAACCGGGCCTAAGAAACGGTTCGACACCCGGTTCCCCGGCTTGGGACGGAACCACATTTCTCCGAGAGCGGAGGTTTTGAATTACGCTCAGCTTTCCTTTTCGATCACGGCTACAATGGAGCCGAACTTCACGAAGTCACCTCCCGCGCCGCGATTTCTTTCAGCCGTCCTTCATCCGGGGACTCGATCTCGACGTTGACCTTGTCGGTTTCGACTTCCAGAAGCGCTTCCCCTTTTTGAACTTCGGCCTCGTCCGTCTTCAGCCAACGCAGAATTCTGACTTCGTCGCTCTCATCGCTGGAGCCCAGGCGGGGAATCGTGACTTCCTTCTTCATCGACCTATAACGACTGAGCCGCGAAGCTGTCCGCCAGAGAACTCAGTTTCAAGCTCTGGCGCATGTTTTCCATGAACGCATGGAGGTTTTTATAGTTCGCCGGTATATCGTACTTCACGGTCGTATAGAGGTAGTGAAGCTGGGAAAAAATGGCGATATCGGCGATCGTCATGCGATCAAAGATAAATTTCTTGCCGGAATACATTTGATCCAAGGTCTTGAAATGGACGGCCCATTCCTCCTCGGCTTTCTTGCGCGCCTCCGGAGTTTCGGCACGGCGCATCGCGTGGTTGGCATGAATCAGAACTTCATCCGACCAATCTTCCAGCGCCAAGCAAAGCCCCTTGTTCACCGCGCCCTCCGGATAGATGCTGCTCCCGGAATGCTTTTCCTCCAATAAAGCCGAGATGACGGTCGAGTCGATGACGCACCGACCGTTGTAGTCCATGGACGGGACTTTTCTTTGCCCGGTGTACTCAACCAGCGATTTGCGGTCGTCTTTGCGCACATCGACGATCTCGTAAGGAAGTTTCTTCATCGCGAGAACCACCCTGACCTTCTCGCAAAACATCGAAGTCTGAGATTGAAACAATCGCAGCGCCATAATTTATTCCTCCTCTTCTTTCAGGTTGAATTGATCCCATTACAGGCCACCGGCTCCCTGCTCCCCGCCCCTTGCTATCCGCCGGCGTCATGCTTTTAGCAAAGTTCCGCTACGGGCCTGATTCTAGAAGGGAATGAGAGAGCTTGCAACAAAATTGTCTCATTTCTTCGGAGCTTGTTGACCTAGTTTACCTTCACAAGTATTCTTCTCCAGCTGCTTATAGCATATGGCTCATAGCGTATGGTTTCCTTGGTTCCATTTACATGCCATTAGCTATCAGCATATCTTTCAACGGCCTGTTGGAATTAAGAGGAGCGCGATGGCGAAATACCTTCAATGCAGCGAGTGCGGCAAGCTGGCTTTCTACTACGACGATTACGTAGGAACGGAAAAACCCTTTTACAAGCGGTATATGCGCTACCCCGAAGGGGAAACGAAGTACGAGCCGCCCCGATGCTTCAACTGCGGCGGAGTACCGCGCCTGATTCACGAGCTCATCAAGGAAGAAAAGCCCGCCGCCAAGCACTGACCGCCAAAGCCGAAGCATCGGTGGCACCCGGATTTTTCCGGTGACCCGCAAAATCCCCTGGCCGACAACTTAGCTCTTTAAAGTTTCCAGGCGCCACGCAAATTCACTCGTTCTAGAGCATTTTGTCCAGCGCGTCCCCCAGGAGGGACGACCTACTGTCCTACGTACGTTGGGTCCGGCTCAAATAGGTCCACATCACTATGTACGCCGTGATGATGCAGAGGTAATTCGCGATGACAAAGGACGGCGTCGCCCACGAGATACCATTAACGAACGGCGTCGGAAAGGGCCATAAAAACGGCGTCGGAAAATAACTCTCCACGTGCGTCGGGATGTCGCAGACGATGTGCAAACCCCAGGCGCCGAGAAGCCACGGCGGCGATTTTTTAATGATCCAGATTAGGAAAAACGTCACAAGCCAGACGATCAAGCTGTGAGTTACGTTGTACGAATAGAAGACGTAAGCGGGTAAGATAGAGAGCGCCGGAGGGCCCGATAGCTCGCCGGCCAGCCGGCTTACTATCCAATCTGGATGAGTAACGTGGAAAAGGCCGAAAGACAATAGATCCGGCGCCATCCCGACGAGCAGTCCGGCGAAGAATTTCCTCCGCCCCTGAGGGCCAAACGGTAGGCCGCCCCACAGCCCGTGGGCAAGGACGTCCATGCTACTGTTTCATAGTCAACGGCTACTGTTTCATAGTCAACGTTCGCTGAACCAAGTATTCACTTCCACAGTCTATCCGGAATCGTTGGCAACGAAAATAAACCGGTTCGGGTTCCCTCATTTTTCTTTAGCCGTGTGCGGTCCCCGCGCTACGGAGAACATGCCGAGCACGGATTGCCGAGAATCTCTTTTCAGCACAAACAATCCGACGGCAAGAATGATGTAAAGAAAAGAGTAATAATATCTAAAGGCCGGATCGGGGATAACCAGTTGTGTCGAGAAAAGAACGAAAATGATGCCTGCTTCGGTAAGGCTAAAGGAGAGATTGACCAGGATTGCGACCGCGAACAGCGACTGCGCCGCCGTGAGCAAGATCTCCTCAGCCTGGCGCGCGTCCATCTCCATGGGCCCCAGCCGACCGGCCGATATGGCGTACACGACCGGAAGCATACCGATCAGCAGGGTCCATTGATTAACCTTGGAGGAAATCAAGGTCCCCATGCTCGCTCCCGGATTGCCGCGGAGAGCAAAAAGAATGGCGACAATAAACTCGGGAGATTCAGACGCCAGGGGCGCCAGCCACTGTACCAGGATGAATTCTTCGATGCCGAAGGTTCTGCCCGTCGCCAAAAGACCTTCGGCGAAAGGTTCGGCTGAGATGAAAATCGTATAGCCTGAAAACAGGAACAGAGCCATCGTCGTCACCCTGCGAGCGTTGGTGCCCCAGCCGGCAATTATTTCGCTCGGTCCTTCCAGTTCCGGTTCCACATGAGCAGCCCTGGATGCGGCGCGCACATAAAAAGCGAAAATGGTAATGAAGATTGCCGCATCCATGAGGTCCAACCGCTCTTTGAACGGAATGAAAAACGAATAAATCGTGGCCAAACCCAAATAGAAAATCTCGATCCTGTGAGAAGGTTCCAGTTCGACGGTTTTTTTCTTTGTCTTTAGCCAGTAGGTAAAAACGACAGCCGCCCAGCCCACGCCGATCAGCAGCCGGTTGGCGCCCGTCATATTGGCTGTGGCGTAAGCTGTGTACTGCGGGTCCTTCCCGGCCATCCAGGCAAAGTACATATCGACGGCATATTCCGGAAGCACCGCGATGAGGGCCAATAAAGCTAAGGCCAGCGACTGCGATATTTCGAGCTGCGCCAGTTCAGCCGCCCAGGAGAGCATAAACGCGGCGCCAAAGATCGCCAGTCCGGCGCTCAGCGCTTCCGATTCAGGCGCTAGATGAACACCCGAAAGACGAATCACGACCCATTGCAGACAGAGCAAAACCGATGAAACCATCCAAAGCCGATTCGCCATTAAATCCTCCTGATGTGGCGGTTTGGTCCCCGTTTATTTCCTATAGACCAGCATGAATGTCAATGCCGGGAAAAATGCAAAGAGCAAAGGGCAGAGATCAGAAGTCGGACGTCAGAGATCAGCAAACATATCCGCGATTCGCAATCCGCAATTAGATCTCACTGGCTCCGGCTCCTTGCTTCGGTTTTTCAGCAGGTTGTTAGAGCGCGATTCCAAATAGGGCAGAGACATGAGCGATCACCGTACAAGAAAGCCCAACCATTTCAAGCCCCGCGAGTTTCCTTCACGGGCAGCTCTCGGGCTTTTTGCTTTGAGCGCAAAAGGCAAGGGATTTGACGTTTGACTTCCAGGTGGTGTTTATAGGAAGGTGCCATCGGGCAAGAACAAGAACTCATGATAATCGGCATTATACTGGTCTGGCTGATGTTTCTAGGCATTGGTGAGGCAGCGGCAGAGTGGGAGAACCGCGTTTTCCTGAAGGGATTGCGTAGTCTCACGGTCATCGTTGAGGCGAAGTCCTGCGAGGCTTATGGAACGCTCGAATCTAGAGTGAAGACAGATACGGAGTCGGCACTTCGACAGAGTGGAATTAAAGTCTTAGCGGGCTTGAAACCCGAGATTGGTAATACCAGGTTAGCCATCATCATCGGGTGTTATAGTGCCAAAGAGCCGAGCACGAACACGATTGCTTTTTTCACTGGGGTCGAGGTTGGTCAATTCATCCCATGGTCTGATAAATCTTCCAAGGTATCGCCAGTGCTGGTTATGACATGGAGAACGGGTATCGCCGTGGGTATCACGAACGCTAAAGCTATTGACGAGGATATCAGGAAATATACCAGAGACAGGGTCACTGAGTTTATAAAAGCATGGCTTTCCGTGAACCCAAGGAAATAACCGCGCCCTGCAAATGCTAAGCGGGAAGAGCCGGCGATGCAAAGCAAGTTTCCTCGGAGCGACCGAAACTAGTAAGGTAGGTCAAGCTGAATGAGTTAGATATGCGCAGGACTGACTTTCAGGCGAAATCCTTCTTTCTTTTGAAGGTACGAGACAATACGAAAGAGGTTGCGTGCTTGTGGGTTACCGCGCTGACCAAGCATCCGCATGAGGCTCTTGGGTGATTTGTGTGTCACGCCGGCAAGCTCTTCAAAGCCCACGGTTGCGTTGATGTAGTCTCGTAGCACGGTCTTTCCTGTCTCTACGTCGCCTGAAGGGGACCACCACACACAACCCCACGTAGGCTCCTGCCCCACTGGAAAGAAGTCAGACTGAACTAGCCGGAAATTCTAGCAAAACTAGCCCAGCCCAGTAGAGGGCATAAATCGCCACAAGGACAACCCGCCGGAGACCCCCCCGACAAGGCCGGAGTCGCCTGCGTGCTTCGAAATTCCGTTGCCAAGGGGTCCCTTCCGGCAGCTTTTAAGAGTCCCCGGCGGCCCTGGAGCCAGAAACTCGGTGCCGGGGGAAGCCGAGAACAACTTGACATGTACGGCAGATATCCGTACGTTATGATTCATTGGAGGTTAAGTCATGGCAAAGAGATACGCAGCTGTAGCCGCTAAAACCGAACGATTAGACGCTCGGATTACACCGGAACAGAAGAGTCTCATTCAAAGAGCTGCTGCCCTTACTGGGCAGTCCGTTACTGATTTCGTTATTGTCTCTGCTCAGGAGAATGCTACGCGGACTGTGCGCGAGCATGAAATTATAGCCTTGAGTACTCGTGATCAGGAAGTCTTTATTAACGCGCTTCTCAATCCTCCGGCGCCTGGACCGAGACTTCGTAAGGCGGCACAGCGGTATAAAGAACGTGTCGCTTTAGATGAGTCCTGAAAACGATCCATCCTGGCTGGTTGAGCCGCTAAACGATAATCACAATCGTGCGGCTTTCTCCTGTGACAACGAGGCTCTTGATCATTACTTAAAAGAGCGGGCCAGCCAGGATGCACGCCGCTACGTCGCTGCGCCTTTTGTACTTGTCGACAAATCAGCTCCGAACATCATTCTAGGATATTACACGCTATCTGCATTTGGAGTTGACGCAGGTGAGCTGCCCGCCAAAATAAGCAAGAAGCTACCGCGCTATCCCATTATTCCGGCCACATTGATTGGTGGATTGGCTGTTGACCATCGTCACCGTGGAAAAAGCATCGGTGAGGCTCTCCTCATGGACGCGCTACGCCGCGCCTTGGAGCAATCGTTTCACATCGCCTCAGTGGCAGTGATAGTTGATGCTATCGACGAGCCTGCGGCGCGTTTTTACGAACGCTACGAGTTTGTTCCTTTCCCGGACAAGCCGAATCGTCTCTTTCTCCTCATGAAAACAATCGCGGCTCTTTTTGGGGATTAAAATAAGTCGCAGCGTCTTCCGGGTATGTTCCAGTGATACTCCCGCCAACCGGGCGGCCTGTAATCTGGATCAACAACATCACCGACAGTCCAGCACCTCACGTAACCGGCTAGAACGACGATCAGAAGGAAAAGGGACAGCAACAGAACAGGGGCGATAACCCACGAAAAAAGGTAAGGCCGAACAGTCGTATGAATCGTTGAATGATCCCATCTTCGCGATTCAGCCGAAACAAAAGGGCGGGTCTATGACCCGCCCTTCGTCGAATGGTGGAGCCGATGGGGATCGAACCCACGGCCTCTAGAGTGCGATTCTAGCGCTCTCCCAGCTGAGCTACGGCCCCGTAATCACTCGCCTACAACGCTTTTTAAATAATCTTTCACCTTCGTTTTCAAGTCCGACCGTTTAAGCGCATAGGCGACCGTCGCTCGCACGAAGCCGAATTTGTCTCCGATATCGTACCTTTCCCCGAGAAACAGACAGCCGAACACCTGTCTTTCGCGAACTAGCTGGGCCAGCCCATCCGTCAGCTGGATCTCGCCCCCTCGTCCGGGCGCTTGCTTTTCTAGATACGAAAAAATCTCGGGGCGCAGGATATAGCGCCCGATGATCGCCATTCTTGAAGGCGCTTCCTTTGCGGGAGGCTTTTCCACCGTCGCTTCGATTTGATAGAGGCGCTCTTTTAGCTCTTTTCCCTTGATGACGCCATACTGTTGCACTTCCTCAGGCGGAACCTCCATCAGGGCGATGACAGACTCGTTTCTCTCTTCATAGATATCTAACAACTGTTTGATGCAAGGCGTATCATTGTCGATCAGATCGTCCGCCAGCATCACGGCAAACGGCTCATCCCCGACGAGATCACGCGCGCAAAGGACCGCATGGCCCAATCCCAAGGGTTTCTTTTGCCGCACCGAGACGACCTCGGTCATCTCGGCGATCCGCCGCAGCATTTTCACCATCTCACTCTGACCGCGGTCGATCAAGACCTGCTCGAGCTCCGGCGCCTCGTCAAAATGGTCTTCAATCCCGTCTTTGCCTCTTCCGGTGACAAAAATGATCTCCTGAATCCCGGCATCCACGGCTTCTTGGACCACGTATTGAATCGATGGGATATCCACGATCGGCAAGAGCTCCTTCGGAACCGTCTTTGTGGCCGGAAGAAATCGCGTCCCCAAACCCGCTACGGGTATGACAGCTTTTCTGATTTTCATGAGAGGCAGCGTCAGACGACCCTCTTCGCCTTCCGCTCCGCGATCTCTTGATTCGATTTGCACTCGATGCAAAGGGTCGTTACGGGCCGGGCCTTGAGCCGCTCGATGCCGATGTTCTCGCCGCACTCTTCACAGATACCATACTCGCCGTCATTCAGGCGTTGCAGGGCTTCTTGAATTTTGAAAATCAACTTCCGCTCGCGGTCCCGAATGCGTAAAATAGAATTCCGGTTCGATTCCATCGAAGCCCGATCAGTAGGATCCGGAAAGTTTTCATCTTCGTCCATATCTTCGACGGTTCTCCCGGCTTCGGAACGCAACTCTCTCACGCGCTGGCTCAGGAGACTGCGAAAAAATTCAACTTCTTTCTTATCCATTGGACTGCCCATTTACCGCTGCACAACTTTAAATTTGTAGCATTATAGGTTGATGATTTACAACTCGCAACCGAGTCACCCTAACACCAAAGAATTCGCCGCGCCGGCCCGAATCGCCTCTCTTTTCCGCTCCCGTCGTAAACAGGTCGATCTCTAACTCGCAAAGCGTAAGGAGCAATGAGCAGAGAACAGAAATCAGAGGTCAGAGATCACGAACCAATCCGCAATTCGCAATTGATCCCTCACCGTCTCCGGCTCCTTGCTCACTGCCCTTTGCTAACGGGGCGGAGTTTTTTACCTGCCTGTCATTCGCCGAACATGACCGGCCGGGGATGCGTTAAAACGAAGATTTCCGTGGATTTCGGCAACATGGAGCGGCTCAGCGTCAACTGTGATTCGGAGGTTCTGCGGATTGGATAATGCTTTTGGGCAAAGGCACCGAACATCTCCCCTTGCCGAGCAACGTCATAGTGCATAGGAATGACAATCGGCGGCGCCACTTGCTCGATGACTTTGATTATATCTTCGAACCCCAGATTAGTCATCGCATCGATCGGGATCATCATGACATCCACGCGCTGCATGGCTTTCTGCTGCGCCTCGCTGAGGAGATGGCCGATGTTGCCCAGGTGTGCCAAACAAAGACTGCCCATCTCATAAATGAAGATAGAGTTGGCCACCTCACCCCAGCTCCGTCCCCGCTGGCTCGGAATGTTGACGATTGTAATGTCCTTGATGTTGGTCCGGATCGGGTTCCAAGTCTGCCGAAATGTGATGCCCCTTAGAATGACCGGGTTGCCTGTCACCGCGCCCACATTATTATGCGTAAAGTGGTCATTGCTGACGGTAATGGCGTCAGCCTGGATCCCCGGTGTAACGTTGAAGTTGGGATCCGCCACCACTTTGGTCTGACTGCCGGAATGGATCAAGAAGCTGGAATGGCCGTACCATTGGATGAAATAGTTGCCCAATGCAGGGCTCTTGCCCGAGCGTGTTTGCACGAGATCGCGCCGCTGCCCCAACAAGCGCACCAGCGCTGGATTGCACACGGCTTGCGCGATGCCGCGTAGCGGCAGCCAAAATAATCCTGCTAAGAGCCCGATGAAACCGCGCCGTTCCATGGTTGCTCCTCGATAACCAGGGCCGTAAAGCTGGAGACGTGAGTGCCTTCCTCCTGCCAGGCATCCTTGCACAAACCGGCTTTGACGCACGTTTGTTCGAGAAAGGTCCTCGTGTCCCACCGGTACTCGGCGGCGACTTGGGGAAGCAGAAGGCCGTGGCACAAGCCCTGCGCAACGTGAACTCCGTGCCTTCCGACTACCAGAGACAATGGCTGATCCGTTGGCTCTAACCGAGAAAGGATAGAGATATCGAGGTTGATTTTGTCCAGCTCGCTTTCGCGAACCGGCTTGACACGATTATCGCGGGAAGCCGCGGCTTCTGTCATGTCAATAACGGTTTCATAAAGAGGACCGCTCGCCGATATGATGCCGATGCAGCCTCGAAGCTCTCCTTTTTTATGCAGGCTGACGAAGACTCCTCGGTCGCGGATCTGCAGATAGGGATCGTCGATTTCAGCTCTCAGCCGGAGCGCGTTTCGGACAAAACCTTCCAGCGCCTGCCGCGCAAGATGCAAAAGTTTCCTCTGCGAAGAGAAAGGAATGTAGAGCCCGTCCATGCCCTTTCCGCCGGATGCTGCGCAGAGTCTATCGCCGGTCGATTCTATTTACAAGGAACTTGACCGTAGGTTTAGGTCCACGCTGAGATTCCCCTACTAAACCTTAGCCTTAACCTCGGCCTCTCCGTAACTCGCGGGAGCTAAGCGGAACAATGCTTGCAAGTACCGTAAAATGAAAGCTGGTGGGACGTGACCGTGAATCCCTCATGGGGAAGCTTCAACGGCGTAATGTCCTGCCGCGGAACTTCGAGAACATCGTACACGCGGCGGCATTGCTCGCAGATAAAGTGCTGGTGCTGCTTGACAAGCGGATCGAAGTGTTGCGAACGGCCAAGGGTTAACACCTGCAGCTTGCCCGCCGCGACCAGCTTCTGGAGATTTCGATAGACGGTGCCGAGGCTAACGTTGGGAAGATCTTCGCGTATTTTTGCGTAGACCTGATCCGCAGTGGGATGGGAGGCGTCATTCTTTATCGTCTCCCAAATGACCTCCAGCTGCTTCGTATTTCTTCGAGATCTGTCCACCTTAAAGTTAGAAATTCTATGCCGCCAGGTCTTCAATCAAAGACTTGCGTGTTTCGGAGTCTACGGGCACAGCGACTTTGTAGTTCGGGTGATCGATCGTCAGCTCCGCTGTTTCGCCGCCCACGAAGCCGGAGATCTCCTGTTGACGCATCGGGAATTTGACGTATTGAACGGCGCTGATTTTGTCGTCCTTGCTGCGGCCCTCTTCAAAACGAGCGTGAATCGTGTGATCGCCTACTTTCAGAAACACGGCCTCGTCGATCCCCAAAAACTTGAGCAACTCCTCCCGCAGATGGGTTTGGTCTTCTATCTCTAAAAAAAGCGTCGCGCTTAACTCCCCGCGCTCAGGAATTAACTGATTGTAGACTTCAATCTCTTCACGAATCCTGTCGAGATCGGTAATGCGCTCGGCCCTAAGCATCTCTTGGATTTGGAAGATCACCGTGTCCCGGTTTTCAAAGACCAGCGAAACTCTGTCGCCGATGCAAACGCGGCGCTTTCGCTTTAGCTCAATGATCCGGCGACGGAAGTCCTCGCGCACTTTCTCGTACCCCGATAACCCCATAATATCACCGAGATTGACTTTGTTCACATCACCCTCTGGATGAGTAGGGGGGCGCGGTATGCCGTGCCCCTACTCATGATTGCGTCCCAACTTTACGGCATCCGGCTTAGCTTGCCGCTTCAGCCGGATCCCTGCCTGCGATCCTATCCAAGCCTTTGGCGAATCGGCCCGCATGCGATTTTTCAGCTTTGGCTAAGGTCTCGAACCACTCAGCCAATTCCTGGAGCCCCTCCTCCCGCGCGGTCTTGGCAAAACCCGGATACATTTCCGTATACTCGTAGGTCTCGCCTTCGACGGCCGATTTGAGGTTTTTTTCGGTGCTGCCGATCGGCACGTCCGTGCAAGGGTCACCGACCTCCTTAAGAAAATCGAGGTGGCCGAACGCATGTCCGGTTTCGGCCTCGGACGTGTCTCTAAACAGGCCGCCCATATCGGGATAACCTTCGATATCTGCAGCGCGCGCGAAATAGAGGTATCGGCGATTGGCCTGTGACTCGCCGGCAAATGCGTGCTTTAGGTTCTCGTGACTCTTCGTACCCTTTAAATTCTTCGCCATAGCTAGCTCCCCCTTTATTAATAATGATTATTGTTATTATTAAATCGCAGACACTTTGTCAAGTGTAACCATTCTTTGGTTCTTTGGTGGTGGTTCAGCTACAATCGGAGTTTACTTTTAGCAGCAAGAAAGATTCCTCGCCCGCGCTCGGAATGACACCTAAAGGATTTGTCATCCCGAACGAAGTGAGGGATCTTGGCCAAATTGAATCACTGACCATTCTTTTTTATATGCAACCATTCTGGTATATTTTCTAATTTTACTCAGACCTTTAGCAGCCGAGGGTCGCAATGATTTCCATCGAGGAATTTCGCAAGGTAGAATTGCGGGTCGCCACGATAAAGACTGCCGAGCCCCATCCGAATGCCGACAAGCTCATCGTACTCCAGATCGATCTCGGCGGCGAGCAACGACAGATCTGCGCCGGTATCCGAAATCACTACGCGCCGGAGGAGCTCGTGGGTAAACAAATCGTAGTCGTTGCCAATTTAGAAACCGCCAAGCTTCGAGGGATGGAGAGCCAAGGGATGCTCCTCGCGGCTTCAGACGAGGAGCGAGTTATAATTCTAACGCCGGAAAAGCCGGTTCAGGCCGGCTCCAAGGTTTCTTGATGTCCTTTCTGAACTGAGATCATGGGAACAGCCGTTCAACAGGGCCGTCCTACTCTTTGTTTTATCGATCTGGACGCGCTGCGCTGGAACTTCCGCCAGGTTAAAGAAAAGGTCGGGCCAAGAGTAAAAATCCTATCCATGGTGAAGGCTAACGCCTACGGTCATGGCGCGACGGTTGTCGCTAACGCCCTGGCTGCCGAAGGCAGCGATGCGTTTGGCGTCGCAACTGTCGAGGAAGGAATCGAGCTGAGACAGGCCGGGATTCGCGGGCCGATTGTCGTGCTGGCTGGACTCTATGTCGAGCAGGTCGGCAAGTTCTTCGAATATGAGCTAACACCGGTCGTGCACGAGGTCGAAAATCTCAAGCGCTTGGAAACGGCGGTTCAAAAACTCGGCAGAACGTTGGAGGTCCACCTAAAGATCGACACCGGGATGGGACGACTCGGTATGCTCGCCGCGGAAGTTTTCTCTTGGTTACCCGAATTGAAAAAGTTACAGGCTGTGAGAATCGCGGGTGTCTTTTCGCACTTCTCACATGCTGAAAGCGTCCAAGGCGACTACACCCAAAAGCAGCTAAAAATCTTTCATGATATCGTCCAACGGCTCAAATCGGCGGGTGTCTCTCCGTCGCTGACACACTTTGCCAATAGCGCGGCAACGATCACGTTGCCTGCGGCCCACTTTGACATGGTGCGGCCCGGCCTAATGCTCTACGGTGTCTATCCATCGCCGGCGATGGCGAGCCAGATCGCGCTTAAGCCTGTACTGTCGTGGAAGACTCGAATTCTTCAACTGAAAAAAATTCCCGCTGGTTCAAGCATCAGCTATGGTCAAACGTTTGTAACGGCGCGCCCAAGTCTCATTGCAACTCTACCTATCGGGTATGCCGACGGCTATGGAAGGCTTCTTTCGAATCGCGGCGAAGTGTTGATCAAAGTTTCGCGAGCTCCCATCGTCGGCCGAGTCTGCATGGATTTGACTATGATTGACGTTACCGATATAGGGGGAGTGCAGCAGGGAGATGAGGTTGTTCTCCTCGGCCGTCAAGGCGCCACTGAAATCTCCGCCGACGAGATGGCCGCCTGGTCAAACACGATCTCTTACGAGATTCTCACTTCCATCAGCGCGCGGGTTCCCCGCATTCACCTATAATTCATGAGAAGGAGTAGCGGCAGTGGGCAGGATTCAAAGGGCTCTGATCAGTGTTTCCGACAAAACTGGAATCGTAGAGTTTTCCCGGGGTCTATCAGAGTTGGGCACCGAAATTATCTCCACCGGCGGGACGGCGTCTCTGCTGCGTGATAATCAGGTCCCGGTGAAAGACGTCTCGGAGCTTACCGGTTTTCCGGAAATGATGGATGGCCGGGTGAAAACGCTTCACCCGAAGATCCACGGCGGGATTCTCGCCTTGAGAGAAAACCCGGAACATGCCGCGCAGATGAAGGCCCACGGCATCGTCCCCATCGACTTGGTCGTGGTTAATCTCTATCCGTTCGAAGCAACAGTTGCGCGCGGCGCGCCCTTTGAGGAAATCGTCGAGAATATCGATATAGGGGGACCAAGCATGGTCCGCGCGGCTGCAAAGAACCACGCCCACGTCGGCGTGGTTGTCGATCCGGACGATTACAATGCTGTCTTAGGGGAATTGGCCCGGAACGATTGTTCCCTTTCGCCGCAGACTCGCTTTCGACTCTTCTGCAAGGCGTTCCAGCATACATCGAACTACGACGCGGCGATCTCGAACTATTTCGCGTCGCTTGATGAGAACAAAAAGCCGAAGCCCTGGGGCGAAACTTTAAATATCCAGATCTCTAAGATTCAGGATATGCGGTACGGTGAGAACCCGCACCAGCGGGCGGCTTTCTACGGCACCCGAGGAGAGACAGGTCCTTCGATCGCGCGCGCCAGGCAATTTCAGGGCAAAGAGCTTTCATTCAACAACATATTGGATGCCGACGCCGCTCTGAACACTGCCTTGGAATTCTCCGATGTCGCCGCCGTAGCGATCAAGCACAATAATCCTTGCGGCGTCGCTGTGTCGAAACAATCTTTAGGGGATGCCTTCCGCAAGGCGAAAGCTTGCGATCCGGTGTCCATCTTTGGCGGTGTCATCGCTTTCAATCGTCCGGTCGACAAAGAAACCGCGGACGAGCTGAAGGAGATTTTTCTCGAGATCGTCATCGCCCCCGGCTTTACCCCGGAGGCCAAAACTGTACTGTCGTCGGCGAAGCGGTTGCTTAACATCCGCCTGCTTGAACTCGATATGAGTGAGCCTCAGGGCGGCGGTTTTGATTTACGCCGAGTCCGCGGCGGCATTTTGATTCAGGACTGGGACACGGGTTCCGTCGATGTGCGGGCTTGCAAAGTCGTGACGCGGCGAAACCCGACCGATGAAGAATACCGAGCGCTGGATTTCGCCTGGCGAGTCTGCCGTCACGCAAAGTCGAATACCATCGTCTTCGCGTCGCCCGACCAGGTCCTCGGGGTCGGAGCCGGACAGATGAGCCGCGTCGATTCGGCAAAAATTGCGGTTCTCCGCGCCCGGACACATGGGCTCGATCTCAAGGGATCGGCTGTCGCTTCAGACGCCTTCTATCCGTTCCGTGACGGCGTCGATGAAGCGGCAAAAGCCGGCGCTAGCGCCGTGATCCAACCCGGGGGCTCCATCAAGGACGAAGAAGTCATTGCCGCCGCTAACGAGCACGGGATGGCGATGATCTTTACCGGCATGAGACATTTCAGACACTAACAGGCTGCTGAAAAAGAGCAAGGAGCAAAGAGTAGGGGGGTCGGGCCGGAGGTCAGAGGTCGGAGATCAGAGATCAGCGGGAACAAAGAGTATCGGACAAGGAGTCTATTCACTGATTTCTGACTTCTGACCTCTGACTTCTGTTTTCATCGCCCTTAGCAATAGTGAAAATTCTAGTCATCGGCGGCGGTGGACGCGAGCATGCCCTCACCTGGAAAATCAGCCAGAGTCCAAAATTAACTAAGCTTTACTGCGCGCCAGGCAGCGCGGCGATTGGTGAACTAGCCGAGCTCGTCGATATCAGTCCGGAACAAATTGACAGACTAGCCGATTTCGCCGGGAGGGAGAAAATTGACCTCACCGTCGTCGGGCCCGAGCTGCCGCTGACCTTCGGCGTCGCCGACCTCTTTCAATCACGCGGACTCAAGCTCTTCGGCCCCAATCGCGCCGCCGCGCAGCTCGAAGGCAGCAAAGCGTTCGCTAAGGAGATCCTGAGAGAGAACGGTATCCCGACTGCTTCCTTCCGCGCGTTTACGGACCCAGCGGCAGCCAAGCAGCACCTTTCGCGGCAATCTCCTCCGTATGTCATCAAGGCGGATGGCCTCGCCGCAGGCAAAGGTGTGTTGATCTGCGCGACTCGCGAAGAAGCGGAGGCCGCGATTGATGAAATCCTCGTCCGTAAGAGCTTTGGACAAGCGGGCGAAAAACTGATCATAGAGGAGTTCCTGGACGGCGAGGAAGCCTCGTTCATGGCCCTCGTTGATGGCGAACACATCTTGCCACTGGCCTCCTCCCAGGATCACAAGCGGGTGTTTGATGATGACCAGGGACCGAACACCGGGGGGATGGGCGCTTACTCACCGGCGCCCATAGTAACTCCAGTAATGCATCAGCGGATTTCGAATGAGATCCTCAATCCTTTACTCGCCGGTTTAAAGAGAAAAGCGATATTGTACCGGGGGGTCATCTATATCGGACTGATGGTCACCAAAGACGGCCCGAAAGTCCTGGAGTTCAACGCCCGGTTCGGCGATCCCGAATGCCAGCCGATCATGATGCGATTGAAGAGCGACCTCATCCCGCTTCTGGAGGCGACGATCGACGGAAAACTCAACCGGGTGGAGCCGGAATGGTACGATGATAACGCCATCTGTGTCGTCATGTGCGCCGGCGGTTATCCGGGCCCGTACGAAAAAGGCAAAGAGATTTACGGGCTGGACAAGTTGAGACACTGGGAGAAGGGCTTTGTCTTCCACGCCGGTACAGCGAGAGAGGATAGCCGGTGGCTTACTTCCGGAGGTCGAGTTTTGGGAGTGACGGCACGAGGAAGCAACATCGCCGGCGCAGTGAAGGAAGTCTATCGCGCTGTCGGCGAACTCTTCTGGGACGGGATGCATTATCGCAAAGATATCGCCCGCCGAGCTCTACCGCTTCTTCAGCGGCCTGCGCGCCGGGAACTAAGGCCTTGACTGAGGCCGAGAATTTCGCGCGCGCGGTCGACGCCCTTAAGCAGGGAGAGGTCATCGTCTTTCCCACTGAAACTCTCTACGGCTTGGGCGCGGACGCCCTTAACCGCGATGCCATCGACCGGGTGTTCAAGCTCAAGGGCCGCGACCGACAGAATCCGATTCCCGTTCTTGTCGCCGACGAGGAGATGCTGTTGAACCTCGTAAGTGAGGTTCCATCGGCCGCGCGAAAGCTCATTGAGTCTTTCTGGCCAGGGCCACTCACCATTGTCTTGCCTGCCCGGCAAGGCACCCCGGAGCCGCTCTTGAATCTTGACGGTGGAATCGGCGTCCGCATTTCCGCCGAGCCGATCGCGACACGGCTGGTGCGCAGCCTAGGGCGGCCTTTAACCGCTACGAGCGCCAATCCATCGGGACAGCAGCCTGCGCCAACCGTCGAAGAGGCAAGGCGATATTTCGCAAATCAGATTGAGCTCTTTATAGACGGCGGGGCGCTCGGTTCGAGAACAGGCTCGACTGTGATTCAGGTTTTCGGGGGTACCTTGAAGATCATTCGCGAAGGCGCGGTCAGCGCCGCAAAATTGGAGGCGGCTTTGGAAAAGCAGCTATGAAAGCGAATTTTCTCACTTTGGCCGCCCCTGCGCCGTGCTCGCTTTGATGCGCTCGACCTCGCTGCCGTCCTCGCCGTCGTAGTAGTTGACGTTTTGATCCTTTAAAAACAGGGCGCGAAACCCAATCTTGTCCCCGCGCGCGCTGGTAGCATAGGCGCCGATTTTATTGGAATCCGGATATACCGAAATATCAGGATACTCCATGGTGCTTACGACCATGTACCGCAGCGCTTTGTTTCCCGTGTTGACGAGCTGGTGCGGATAATCGGGCCCGGGCGGGCAGGCGATGAAGGTCCCGCCTGAAACGGCCATCTCATCCCGACCAAGGCGCAGAACCGCCTCCCCTTCGAGAACGTAAACAAACTCTTCGTTGCCGGTGTGCGTATGATACGGAAAAGCGGCTTTGCCGGGAGGGATGTTAAAGAAACTATAGCCGAGCTTTCGCGCGCCAATCCTCGCCCCAACCCGTTGTCGAGCACCGCCGAAAGGAGACCCTGCGGGGGCGTCAATGGCTTCCATGGGGATTTCCGAAATATGAGCTACGTGTTTGTGCTTCATAAGTCCTCCTCATCGGTTCTCTAACAAGTTGCTGAAAAACTCTGTTGGCAGGTTGCTTAAAACGACCTCAGAGGCGAGGCGCGCCATTATCGCTAAGGACGATGAAGGGCAGGGAGCAAGGAGCACGGGACGGGGAGCCGCTGATCTCTGATCTCCGACGTCTGACCTCCGGCCTAACTCTCCTGCTCTTTGCGCCATGCGCTGTGCCAGCAGCCTCCTAGACTATCATTGCGGCGTTCCTTTGTGCTATCAAAATATTTCATGCTGATTCTTTCCGAGAAACAAGTTCAAACCCTCATCGACATTCGCGAACTCATCGAAGCCCTCGAGC